>CAZACR010000079.1:0-5892 GCA_964483715.1 uncultured Clostridia bacterium | reverse complement strand
TAAGTGTGAAACTCACCTCAAGATAAGATATCCCATCGAAAGAGTAAGACCCCTTACAGACTATAAGGTTGATAGGTCGGAGGTGTAAGCGCAGTAATGCGTGTAGCTGACCGATACTAATAGGTCGAGGGCTTGATCTCAACAAAAAAGAGTTGAGAAAGGCTTTTTAATGAATTTACGAATCCTAACGAAAAAGATTAGCTATAATTTTAACGAGCGTACAACGATTGTCTTTGTATAGTTACTTTATTTCTCTGTGTAGTTGTTAGTCTCCGTGAAGACGGAAGACGAGTTATTCCGCTTTAGCTCAGTCGGTAGAGCATGCGGCTGTTAACCGCAGTGTCGTTGGTTCAAGTCCAACAAGCGGAGCCATTCCGGTGATAATGGCGTAGAGGATCCACCTGTTCCCATACCGAACACAGAAGTTAAGCTCTATTGCGCCGATGGTACTTACCCAGTACGGGTTGGGAGAGTAGGTCGTTGCCGGATTTCAAAAAAAGAAAGGAGTGCTTTGGCACTTCTTTCTTTTTTGTATTGCGATAGCGTCTGAGTGTTTGGCGCAGAGCTTAACTTCTGGGAACTAGCCGCAAAGTGACAGTTATTATAAAGCGAAAAGAATTTATGCGGTGTTACGTTCCGTTAAGCTCTATCGCGCCAATGGTACTTACCCAGTACGGGTTGGGAGAGTAGGTCGTTGCCGGATTTCAAAAATAAAACCACTGTACAAAAGTACGGTGGTTTTATTTTTGTATTACGTTAGCGTTATTTTCCCACGGCGCAATGGGCGAGTGGTTGCAGGGGCAGAAATCGCAGCCGCCCCGTTGCCTGCAACGGCATGAGCGCAGCGAAGTATGGTACTTTCACAATTTGCTATTTATTAAATTTTCTGTTATACTTAATTTATGCTTGAAGTTTTTTGGGGCAAAGATAATATAGGAATTATTTGCGATAAATTTAATGCGGTAAGCCATTCTCATTGTGTTTTACAAATATTTCTGAGTTTTGACGAACCGTTGCAAATTCAAGTTGGCAATACTTCTATTAACGGGAAATGCGTGATTGTAAATAAAGACGTTTCTCATTCGGTTAACAGTAACGGAAAAGCAATACTTTCAATGCTTATAGACCCTACATCGGGTTTTGCAAGCAAATTGATTTCAAAAATCAAAGGTGATTATCTTATTTGCGATAAAGCAAGTATTTTTGATTTACAGCATACGGCGGCAAAGCTTTTTAATGCGACGGATAAAGAACAGTACGCCTCATTTGTCGTGGAGTTTTCGCAATATTTGGGTGTTGACAGAAATACGAAAGTTTTAGACGAACGAATTATTAAGATTTTGACAATTTTGCAAGACTGTGATTGTTACGACCACGCAATAGAAAGTTTAGCAGATAAGGTTTGCTTGTCTTCAAGCCGATTGTCGCACTTATTCCGCGAGCAGACAGGCGTTCCGTTAAAAAGCTATATTTTGTTTCACCAACTCGAAAAAGCGTTTACAGCTTTGTTAAACGGTAAAAAAGTAACCGACGCGGCAATGCTTGCGGGGTTTGACAGCCCGTCGCATCTTGCGGCAACCGTCAAAAAATGGATGGGAATGCCCGTAAGCACGTCATTAAAGGATAGCGAATTTTTGAAAGTTTTTATATGATTAAATATTATAATAAATGTATCTATTAAAGGTAGGTACTTTTTTTATGGAAAAATATTTAAAAGAAACGGCTATGCTGAATTATCACTCGCAAGATATCGTCGATTTAATAAATTCCGAAAAATGGAATGAGTTGAATTATTACGATAAAATAGGAACAATTTATGATTTTGTCCAAAATAAAAATTTGCTTGGTTATAACAAATACGACAATCTGACCGCTACACGGGTATTAAATGACGGCATAGGTCAATGCAACACAAAAGCAACTTTGCTTATGGCGTTACTCCGTGCTGTCGATATTCCTTGCAGATTACATGGTACAAAGGTTACGAAAGTTTTTCAGCGCAGCTTAATGCCGAAAATTATGGCTAAACTTGCGCCGCCGCTTATTGTGCATACTTGGGTAGAAGTATTCTATAACGGGGAATGGCTAAGTTTGGAGGGTGTAATAACAGATAAAGAGTATATAGCCGGTTTGCAAAAGTTGTACCCTGAACATAAAGGTAAGTTTTTCGATTATGCCGTTGCCGTTGAAGATTTCAATAACTTACAAATTGACTGGAATGGCGCAGACACAACCGTGCAGCAGCAAGCCGTTGTGGAAGATTTGGGAATATTCGAAAGCCCCGATGAATTTTACTGCAAATATAGCCAGGAATATCACGGCATAAAAAAGTTTTTGTACGAGAATATCGGCAGAAAAATTATGACAAAGAAAGTTGCAAAAATCAGACGGTATAAAAATTAACTCCCTTGCTTTTTCGTTTCGGCTTTGTTATAATCAAATTACGATAAACAGTAATTTAACGGAGAAACAGAATGAGTATTGTCGTTAATATTTACTACACCGGACAGAACGGTAGTGCGAGAAAGTTTGCCGAAGAAATGATTTCAAAAGGAATTATAGATAAAATCCGTGCAGAAGAAGGAAACGAAAAATATGAATACTTTTTCCCAATGGACAACGCCGAAACCGTGCTACTGATTGACTGTTGGAAAAGTCAAGAGGCGCTCGACTTCCATCATAAAACGGAGATGATGCAGGAAATAGCGCAGCTGCGTAACAAATATCATCTGACAATGAAAGTAGAAAAATTCACAAAACTCTAATATGGTAAATTTTAATTTATGCAACAAAATAAAGGCGCACGGCTTGTTTAAGCCGTGCGCCTTACATTTATATGGAAAAGTTATTCTTCGTCGTCTGACTGCTTTTTACGCTTTTTCCCGGAGCGCTTGTCCTGCCTTGTTCCGACAACCGTTAAATACACGATTGCAATTATTACAAGCCCTACGATAACGAGAACTAATATTACGGTTGTTACGTTAGTTTCGTAGGAGAAGTCGTCTTTATCGGTTGTGGTCGGTTTGTTGTTGTCTGCGGAGTAGTCGTATGCATCTAAGAAGCTTGCCGCGACGAAACCGCTGACCGTTTTGCCGTTTTCGCCCGTAAAACTAATTCTGTAAAACGTCGTTTCTATGAAATCGAGTGCGAACTTTTCGTGCACGGTTACCGCTATAGCCTGCGGCGCTTGTACGTCGGTTATTTTCGTTCCCCCGCACATATACGGCGACGAATAGATACCCGTACTCTCGCGCAGGTACGCTTTGCGCTGTCCTTGCGGTCCTTGTGCCCAGTCGTTTGCAGGCGCTGTGTAGGCGCTGAACGTTAAGTTTTTAGTCGCCGTAACGTAACAGTTGCCGCCTGCCGCTATGACCGAAATTTCGTCCGTTTCTTTCGTCCCTGCATACAATACCAGACAGGAAACCGCTCCGTCGGATTTGAGCGTGCTCACGTGCTTGAAAGTCGTTCCGATATTGTCGGCATCGATTTGCGAGTAGTAACTGCCTCCCGTAAGCGTTGCGGTTTTGACTGCGTATTCGCCCGATTTGAGCTCGTACTGTATTGCGCCCGTGGCAATGTTGTCCGCCGCAGAGAAGTCCGTATATTCGAGATTAAGGGGCGTTGCCGTTTCGCCTTCTAAAACGTAGGGGCAGTTATCTTTTATTGCGTACGCCTCGTCGCCGAATTTCTTTAACAAAGAGTAGCCTTCACCGATCAGCGCCTCGTCGCCGTTAGTCTTATTGAACAGCTTCAGCTCCGCTTTATTGTTGAGAAGATACTGATTGCCGTCTATCTCCAGACTGTGCGTAGAGGCTGGGAAGTCGTGCTCAACGGTAGTCGTTTCGTCGGGATACATATACGTGCCCGAAATATTCCTGAAATACAGATGTCCTTCCGTATAGTCGAGCGCAGTAATCTCCGTTTTTGCCGTAAACGGCTTAGAAAGCTTTCTGTCGCCGCTTTTGTCGGTGGAGAGCACATATATAGTGGTCTTGACCGCGAAAGCGTATGTATCGCCGTTTATTGCGTAATCCGTCAACCCGTCCTCGCTCATATCGAGCGTACGCACAAAGCTCGAGGGGTAGAGGGAACTTTCCGCAGAGCCGCCGTCGGTTGCGGCAAACGCCGCAGCACCCGGTATTGTTGCCGCGGCTATTCCCGCCGCGAGCGTTGTAATAAGAAACAATTTCTTTTTCACGTTTAAAATTATACCACCTTTTAATGTAATTGTAAAGAAATAAAAACAAAGTAAAAAACGGTTTTTAACCGCCGCGTTCATTCCGAGCGCAGTCTTCACGTTTTTTATTTTAAAAAAAGTCCGATATTTTCAGTTTTATTTTTTAATTATGCAAATTCTGTCAGGTTATCCGTGTATAATAAAACCGTAAAACAAACAAACGTTTTGTTTATGTTCTGTTTGTTTTGTTTGTTTAAGACAGGGAGCGAGAGCGTTGAGATATAAACATTTATTAAAATTTTATTTTTTTGCCGACGGGCTGAACGAGGTTTTAGACGCTCTTGCCGTCCGTATTGCTATTTCTTCTGCGGACTGTTTTAAAGATTGCGCGTACTACGCCGAAAAAATCGGCAGAGTGATTGAAGCTAAAAGCAGGCTGGGCGAGCTGTGGCGCTTCCTCGACGGGGTTCTTTCCAGTATGAAAGAGGGCGACCGTACGGCGCTTTTCGCTTATGCGGCGAGTCGAAGCAAACTGAGTGCGTCAACGTCGGACGGGGAGGCGAAAGCTCTGCACAGGGCGCTTATGAAGTTCTCGCGCAGGGTGAGCGGCAGGCTGGCAAAATACTCGGAGCAGGTAGACGTTCTGAGTAAATATTACTGCCTTGTCAATTGCGGAAAACAGAGTGCATAAGCGGAGCTGTCAACCGTCCGTGCGGCTCTTCTTTTTGGAGGTGTAGTACAGCATAATCAGCGCAAGCGCTGCTAAGGCGCATATAACCAGTGCGGTTATAAGACCGAAGTTTACGTTTTGTTTGGGAGCGCTGTCAGAGGGCGTATCGGGCTGTTCTTCGGGCAAATTAAGCGGATAATCGTCGGTTGACCCCTTGATATAGCCGAACGAACCCTGTGCGAATACGTAGGAATACGCAGTAGCGCCCGAATAGAAATTGCCGTAAAAAGCAGCTTCGACCGAAATTTCGTTGAGTACGGGCAGAGTGCTTGCTCCGTCGTCGCTTCTATAAGTTACGGTGACGGTCTTGTACAGATAGGTGACTTCGGGCTTGCTTTCGAGCAGGGTAAAATCCTGCTTGCGGCAATATCCTTTGAGCTCCCTGTAAATGCCCGTATTGCTCGCGTAAGACACGTAGTACCAGTCGCCGTCGTCGCGTAAGATTTCCACGCAGTACGTGTACGGCACGGTAAAAATCGATGTGGATAAATCTTTTTCGGTGAAGAAATAAGCGTCGCGTACGGTCGCCCGCGCGTAGCTTGAAGTATCCGCAGAAACGCGCAGTGCGGCCGGGCTTGTAAATATGTAAACGATTATCGTAAGTATTAGAAATAAGCGCTTCATATCAAGAAATTATAATGTGTCTGTGAAAGGATATTTCGTAAGCTTTTGGCGAAAAGCGTCGTTTTAAAGAGGAAAGGTAGGCGAGTGGACAGAGAAGAAATAATTAAAAAAATCGCGGAGATAGACGGGGAGTTGAAAAGGCGCAAGGCAGGCTGCGGCGCTTTGGATAATTACAATTCGGGCAGAAAAAAGCACAGAAAACAGATTGCGTTTCACAAGTGCAAAAAGCGCAACCGCTGGGTGTTCGGCGGCAACCGTTCGGGCAAGACCGAGTGCGGCGCGGTGGAGTGCATATGGATGCTAAGAGGTATTCACCCCTACCGCAAAAACAGAAAGGACGTGTGCGGGTGGGCGGTTTCGC
>CAZACR010000078.1:0-6005 GCA_964483715.1 uncultured Clostridia bacterium | reverse complement strand
GACGGCACGCTTGATTTGCTTATAGAAAAAACGGGAGAGCTTGTTAAAAAGATTTCGGACAATGTTTAAGAAACGTTTAATTATAATTACTTCTTGCTTTCTATTCGCCGTTTTAGCTATTTTACCTATTACTATGCCAGACATAAAAGTTGCAAATGCAGACGGAAAAGGCGAATTTGCTATTGAATTGACGCAAGGAAAGGTATTGCACGAACGGAATGCCGATTTAGTACTTCCTATGGCAAGCACGACAAAAATAATGACGGCGCTCTTAATTTCGGAAGATTGTGATTTGAGTGAAGTTATTACGGTTCCTGACGAAGCAGTCGGGGTTGAAGGTTCGAGCATATATTTGAAACGCGGCGAAACTCTGTCCGTTAAGGATTTACTGCACGGTTTGATGTTGCGCTCAGGTAACGATTCGGCAACCGCTCTTGCAATTCACCATAGCGGAAGCGTGCAGGCTTTCGTTGATAAAATGAACGAAAAAGCGGCTGAAATAGGAGTAAAAAATACTCATTTCACCAATCCGAGCGGTTTGCCCGACAACAATCATTATACAACGGCAAGAGATTTAGGCGAAATTGCACGTTATGCTATGAATAACGCAGTATTTGCCGAGGTTGTGGGTTGTAAAAATTACGTCGGTGATTACCGCAGTTTTATTAATAAAAATAAAATTCTTTATTCGCTCGAAGGCGCTAACGGTGTTAAGACCGGTTACACGGTAAAGGCAGGTAGATGTCTTGTTTCTTCTGCAAAACGCGAAAATATGGACGTAATCTGCGTAGTTTTGAACTGTTACGATATGTACGAGCGCAGCACGCAGATAATTAACGGGTGTTTTGATAATTACAGCGTAGAAACGGTTAGCGGTGACAAGCTTTTCGATTTTAACGGAAAACCTTGCAAGCTCGATAAAGATTATTCTATATGTATCAAACGCAATAAACCGCTTGAATATAAAGTCGTAAGCTTAGATGAACAGGACGATAACAAGAACGCAATTGCCAAATTGCAAATTTTTTCGGAAAATAGCTTGATTTTCAGCGAATTTTTGTATAGTATTTAGTTATATAAATACACAAAATTTCGGATAGAAAAATGAGATTAAATAAATATCTTGCTGCTTGCGGCGTCGCTTCGAGAAGAGAGTGCGACAATTTAATAACTCAAGGTAGAATTACCGTAAACGGAAAAGTTGCACAACTCGGAACGGATATCGGTGCGGAAGATAAGGTTTGTGTAGACGGTAAAGACGTTTCGTCAAAAAAGAAAGAATATTATATTCTGAACAAGCCCAAAGGTTATTTAAGTACGGTAAGGGACGATAAAGGCAGAAAGACCGTACTCGATTTAATGCCCGAAAACGTAGGTAGAATTTATCCCGTAGGCAGGCTGGATTACGACAGCGAAGGTTTGCTTATCCTCACAACCGACGGAGAGCTAGCACAACACTTAACTCATCCGTCAAATCAAGTGCCTAAAACGTATCTGGTTAAAATAGAAGGCACGATAACCGAAGCCGGACTCAATCCGATACGGAGCGGCGTAGATATCGGCGGTTACGTTACGAAGAAGTGTAAAGCGCATATCGTTGAAACGAATAAGGAATATACCAAAATTCACGTGACGATTACCGAGGGCAAAAACCGCGAAATAAGAAAAATGTTCGAAGCGATAGGAAAGGAAGTCGTATTGCTCAAACGAATTAAGGTGGGAGAACTCACTCTGCGCGGACTTGACAGAGGTTGCTACCGCAAACTCAGCCAGCAGGAAGTTGCATATTTAATGATGCTTTAAATCAAATATCCCCGTGCTTTGCACGGGGATATTTGTTATATACTGCGGATTAGTCCGACAACTTTACCCAAGATAGTAACGTTATCGAAAACAAAATCTTCCATATCGTCGTTTTCGGGGTGCAGAATAACCTTGTTGCCTTTTTTATAAAATCTTTTAACGGTTGCGCTGTCGTCTACAAGAGCGACTACAATTTCGCCGTTTTCCGCCGTTTCCTGCTTGCGTACGATAATTTTATCGCCTTCGAACATTCCGATTTTAATCATCGAATTGCCGTGTACGTTAAGCATAAACAAATCGTCAGAACCGAAGAGGTTGGAGGGGACGGAGAAGAAATCTTCGTAATTTTCATGCGCAAAAATAGGTTCGCCGGCCGCAACAGTACCGACAAGCGGAATTTTAACAGCATTTTGATTAATCGAAACGGCTCTTCGTTTGTTTTCGCCGACTCTGCTCTTGGAAATATAGCCTTTTTCCGCAAGCCCGTTCATAATAGTAAACGCCGTTGCCGTTGAAGGGATATTGCAGGCTGTGCATATCTCGCGAACTGTGGGAGAATATCCGTTTTCGGTAATATAATTTTCGATAAATTTTAATACAGGCTCTTCCAGATGAAGCTTTTTGCGCATTTTTTAATCTCCTTATTTGCATTATATCACAAATAAAACATAAACGCAAACGATTGTTCCGTATTATTTACTTGTTTTTATATATTTTTTATTATACAATATAGCATAAGGAGGGACTACATATGAATATCGGCGGAGAATGCGAGCTTTACGACAGAAAATGTATTGGGTGCGGAGAATGCGATATCTGCGACCTCGACCCGGAAAAAATATGTGATAACTGCGGAAAATGTCTTGATATTAAGGACGACGCAGTTATAAAAATCGATAAAATAATAATGGACGATAACGGTTAGATTTTAACGAATTGAGCGAATTTTTCGGCGTTTAGCCTTTCTATTTTAGCTTCAACTGTTATTCCGTCGTCTGTGTATTTGCAAGATAATTCGCTTACAAAGCGCTTTAATTTCTCATATTCGCCCATTTTTTCAAACGGAATTTTAAGTGTTGCATACACAAAGCGTTCTGCAAAAATCTTTTTGATTTCTTCTTTTAAATTTGCAATTCCCGTATTGCATTTTGCGGAAATAAGTACGCAATCGTCAGGCAAGTGAACGGTGGACTGAAGCTCGTCGCACTTATTTAAAACTTTAATATACTTGTTTTCAAACCCAAGCTCGTCAAGTGTAGCCTGGGTTGTTTTAAATTGCATCTCATAATCGCCCGTAGCATCTGCCACAAATAAAGCCAAATCGCAATTCATTGCAACTTCCAAAGTCGATTTGAATGCTTCGACAATGCTGTGAGGCAAATCCTGAATAAATCCGACAGTATCTATAAGAAGATAGTTTTCTCCGTCAATTTCAAAGCCGCGGGCAGTGGGGTCGAGGGTTACGAAAAGCGCGTCCTGAGAAACAACGTCGGCACCTGTTAAAAGGTTTAACAGTGTAGACTTGCCCGTATTTGTATAACCTACAAGAGCGATAGTTTTAACGCCTTCTTTTGTCCTGCGCGAAGTTTGCAGCGCTCTGCGGGTTTTGGTTTCCTGCAATTTTCTTTCCAGAAATTTAATGCGGTAAGCGATATGGCGTCTGTCGGTTTCAAGCTGGGTTTCGCCAGGACCGCGTGACCCGATTCCGCCGCCCAAACGCGATAGAGCCGCGCCTTTGCCCTTTAAGCGCGGATAAATATATTTGAGCTGGGCTATTTCAACCTGAATTTTGCCTTCGCTTGACACCGCATTTCTCGCAAAAATATCGAGGATAAGGGTAGTCCTGTCAATAACTTTTCTGTCGTTCAACCGAGCTGAAATATTTAAAGTCTGAGAGGGAGATAGTTCGCCGTTAAATAAGATCGTAACATCGTCGATGCCGTCCAAGACTTCGGCTATTTCCTGTAGCTTCCCCGAACCTATATATGTGGCTGCGTTTATTTCTTTGATATTCTGATAACTCGAACCGATATAAATCGCGCCTGCACTTTTTATAAGCGCAACCGCCTCGTCGTGTACGCATCTGTAATTATCCGAAGTTATCGGCTGAATTATAAAAACTTTCTCTTCCATAACATTATTATTCGTCATCACGACGCAATTTAACCTTTCCGGCAACGGAACGGCGGTTATCCTCGCTCATGGCGGCGTAGTGTTTACGCGTCGTATTTACGTCCTTATGCCCAAGAACGTCAGCTACAACGTAAATATCTCCCGTAGCTTTGTAAAGCTGCGTGCCGTAAGTACTTCTGAGCTTATGCGGCGATATTTTTTTAAGCGGAGATACGATTTTTGCGTATTTATGTACAAGATTCTCGACCGCACGAACTGTAATCCTCTTTTTTTGTGAGGAGAGGAAGAGAGCACCGTCTGCAGCGTTCTGTAATTCACCTTGCTCTTTATAGTCCAAATATCGTTGAAGAGCTGCGGCTACGTCGTCATCAAAAAATAAAATTGATTTACCGCCGCCTTTTCTAGTAACGATAAACGAATTGTCCTTAAAGTTTAAATCGGAATTATTTAATCCGACCAACTCACTGATACGAATACCCGTACCCAAAAACAAAATCAGAATAGCACTGTCACGGACCTTATTTTTTTCGTGAAAAGCAAGCTGGTGGGGTGTAAGACCTTCGCCGCTTTCCGCGGTATCGATAATATTGTAGACCTCGTTGCCGTCCAATCTTATAATAGGTTTTTCGTGAAGTTTAGGTGTAGAGACTTTTGCGCAATTGTCTACAGATATAAGACCTTTATTAAAGAAATACTTGCTAATCGCACGAATTGAAGATAATTTACGCGCTTTTGCGCGTTCGTTGCAAGAGTGGGAGTTACCGTCATAATCATAGTGAGAGAGGTAGGACAAAAAGTATTCAACGTCCGAATTTGTAACGTCTTCCAAATCTGTAAGAGTCAAATCCTGAACGGTCTTTTTTCCGCGATATTTCTTTTTACATAAATAATCAAAGAATATTTTTAAATCGTGAGCGTAATTTAATCGTGTAAGAGTACTTGTCTGACTGTCTATTGCCATAAAATAATCTACGCAAAAAGGCGGCAGAGCTTCGTCAAGCAACCGATTTATTACTTCTAGATTCTTAATATTTCGTTGAGTAAAGTAGTTATCGTTTTTCATAATTGAATTTTACACCAAATTATAAGCGATTGTCAACAAACAATTTTACGAAAGGGACTATATGTATTTATTCGTAAAATCATTGTTTTACGAATAAATAGGCTTAAATTTAAGCCAAATGAGAGATAATTCAGTTATTTTATTATAATTTGAACTTTTAAACTTAAATTAATTAATAAAACAACAATATAATAAATCGAGATGTTTTTTAACTGAAATAAAGAATATCTGAAACAATTCTTAAAAAAGCGCTATTATGTGTGGCATAATAGCGCTTTTTTTATTGTAATCAAAATTATTTTTCGGTTTTAAGCATAGGCTTTAAATTCCAAATGTTTTCGGCATAATCTCTGATACTTCTGTCAGCCGAGAAATATCCCGACGCCGCAATATTCCTTAACGACATCTGATTCCATTTCAATTTGTCTTTTGCATACAAGTCGGAAATATCGTGCTGTGTTCTGTTATATGCAACGAAATCCGCCATACACATATAAGGATCGGCTATGGGCGAGCCTGTAAGCAAATAATTTGCCATATCGGAGAACGATTGTCCGTTGAAACCGATTATCAGTGCTTCGATAATTCTTCTCAGTTTAGGCGAATCGTTATAATATTTGCTTGAGCTGTAACCTGAACGCCAGATATCGTCAACTTCGTTTGATTTCAAACCGAATATGAAAATATTTTCTTCGCCGACTGCCTGAGCCATTTCGACGTTCGCGCCGTCCAAAGTACCGATAGTCAACGCACCGTTAATCATAAATTTCATATTGCCCGTACCGCTCGCTTCCTTGCCCGCCAAAGAAATTTGTTCGGATACTTCGGAAGCCGGCATAAGCATTTCGGACATCGTAACGTTGTAATCTTCCATATAAACGACGTTGAGCTTTTCGTTTATCTTGGGGTTCTTTCTTATATCTTCCGACAGATAATTTATAAGTTTGATTATCTGCTTTGCCATCGAATAACCGGGCGCGGCCTTCGCTCCGAAAATATAAGTTTT
>CAZACR010000077.1:0-6022 GCA_964483715.1 uncultured Clostridia bacterium | reverse complement strand
CAAAAAGACCTACGCTACCTTTAAGCAGGTAGCGCAGCGTTCCCGAGTTCGTTAAGTTGTGCGGTTTGGTTTGCTTTTGCATAGTAATTATATTTTATCGGCAATCTCTTTAAGATAGTCCATGGAAGTTTTAAGTTCTTCGAAATTTCCGTAATCCGAGCGGTAGTTTTCAATTAAAATGTTGCCGTCGAAGCCCGTCCCTTTAAGCCGTTTGAAAATTTCCTCAAAGTTGTAAATACCTTTACCGGGCAGGCAGGTTTTTCCGTTTTCGTCCACGTCGGAAATATGCACGTAGGCGATTGCGCCCTTCATAGCCTCTATATACATTTGGTACGGATAGCCGCTCCGCCTAGCCTGTTTGATATCAAACACGCCGTACATATTCGGACAGAAGGACTTAACCTCGCGGAAGAAATCGGGGCGGTTGAACGCGTAGTGCGCGGTATTTTCAAGGCAGAGATTTACTCCGTAGCCCTGTAAAAAGCCGTAAGCTTCGGCAATGCGCCCGCCGATAAAGGGCATATCGTCCTTGCCCTTTCCCACACGGGCAAAGCCGTGGAATGTGTAGTTATGACAGCCGAGTAGCTGAGCCGAACGCGCAACCTGGTCCAGCCAGTAAAACCCGTCGCCGCGCACCCTGCGCGTAACGTTGAAAAGGTTGGGCTCGAAATTGAGCGGCATACTGTGCAAGGAGTTTATTTCCAGTCCCGTAATTTGTGGTGCGAGCGCCTTGGAAAATTCGGGACGGTATTCGTAGAAAGTGGAAAGAAAAACTTCCGCAACTTCCGCGCCGAGCGATGCAATTATGCGCGCCGCTTCCTCGGTATGCTTTTCGGGGAACAGCGAAGCCGTTGAAATACCAATTTTCATACGTTTATTGTATCACATAATAAGGCTAATTGCAATAATGCGCCCTAATAAAATTAAATAGCCCGCCACCTTTAAAAAGTATAGCGGGTTATATGAAAACTAAATTGAAACACTATTTATTTTCGTTTAACCATATTCTGCACTGTTCTATGCGCTTGCCGTTGTCGCTTTGTTCCATATCATAAGCAAATTTATGTAACAAATCACAAGTAAAGCTTTTACATTCTCCGCAATGTTCTTGCTTTTTTGTTTCGCAACAGGACTTTACGGGACAACTGTCCGCCCAAAAGGGTTTTTCCATTTGAGCGCAACCTTTGCACCCCATTTGCTCACGGTAGTCACATTCGCTACATAATAATCCGCATCTTGACTGTACCATATAAGTTACCTCCGAGTTCTAATAAATATATTTTACCAAACCGAACAAGTCAACAGTATGTCATGTTCATTAATATTTTTTCAAAATATTTTCAGACATCAAGCGCAAATCGTCAATCAATTCTTTTGGCGACAGAACGGTAACATTATCCCCGAAACTCAAAACCCAACGCAACATATTATCATAATTCGCAAACCCCCGCTCAAAAAAGATTTGACCGTTGTCTGACATCTTAAAGCTTTCAATGCCGTATTCCTCGATAATGCGGTATTTTTCACTTCCGTTAAAAATCGCTTTCAAAGTAAAATTATTTTCGGCAAGAAAATCCCCGAAATTCAATGCCTGCGGCGGAATATCTTTTATATCATAGGTATTATCGGTCTTTGTCAAATTCCATAGACGATTTAACTTGAACAAACGAAACTCTTTCTTTTGCAAGCAATATCCGAAAACGTACCAGGACGACCACTTGAAAACGATACGATACGGTTCTACGTTATATTGGTTTTCCCCTTTCGAAGAATAGTAATCAAATGCAATAATACGCTTATCCGAAATTGCACTTTTGATAAGTTCAATCTTCTTTGTCAGAGAACCTTTATAATATGAGGCGAGGTCAATAATTATAGTGTTATCGGCTATTATCTGATTATTTTTACTTGATAATCTTTCCGCAACCGTTACGGCATAAGGCGCAGACGAAACGCTGTCTATTCCTTGTAACCCGTAAAGTATCGCCTGCAACTGTTCTTTCGTAAAAATTGCTTTATCCAGTTTATAGCCGCTTTGAATACTTATTCCACCGCCATATCCTTGCGTAGACGTAATAGGTATGCCCGCCTTACATATATCGTCAATATCGCGGTTAATCGTTCGGCGAGATACTTCAAACCGCTCCGCTAATTCGGGCGCAGTTATTTTATCATTCTGTAACAGTATAGTTATAATTCCAATTAAACGGTCTATCTTCATATAACAATTATACCTTACAAACACGACAAAGTAAAGTCGTGTTACTGTTTTAGCTGCTTGACAAAGCAAAGAAGCCGAGAGTTTAACTCTCGGCTTCTTTACTATAAATTGAAATTTATCGCTTTTTAATTTTAGGCATCGGCAACTCGTCAAACATCGCATTAAACAGCCCTGCCAAATATTCTTTGTCGTCTATGTTATCTACAAGCAGCATTTCTTTTGCACCTCCATACGGTAAAGAGTATTCCGCTTGGAGCATATAGGAAATTGCGGATTTTACGGGCTTTACAAGCAATCTGTCGTTATAAATGCCGCCGACAAGCTTTCCCCGATAGTATATCAGAAATGAACCCATCATTGGCTTGTACGTTATATCGTTTAAGTCCGATAATTGCTCTAAAATGTAATTCAAATATTCTTTGCTTGACGGCATAATCCCTCCGCTGAATTGACATTTATTTCTCTGATTTTTTCAGAGCAAACGAAAAACTGCCCTCGTTGCATTTGCCGTCTGATTCGATTATTACGTAAATTGTTTTATTGCCTGTAAATGTTTCGGTTTTACTATCAACAGAACCGTTAGATTGGATTTTAAATAAATCCGACTTTTCACCGTTATAGTCATAGTAAACGGTTATATTTCCTTCTCCCAACGTCGCTTCATATGTAATATACACCTCGTCTGCGCCGTTATTTTGCAATTTCATTACGTATGTTCCGCTAAAACTGTCAAATGAAACCGACGCTTTATCCGAGTTATTTGTCGTTACCATAGCCGTAGAACTATAATTGCTGTGATATATTTTTCCGCAAGCCGATAACGTAAAACACAATACCAATGTTACAACTGCAATAATTATACCTGCAAATTTTTTCATAATACACTTCTCCGTAAATTACTGTTTATAGTAGTTACATTATATCGCAATAAAAAGTAAAACGCAAGGAAAAGACATATAGTCTTTTCCTTGCGTTAATATACTGTAATTCAAACGCTTTTCACGCTCCCAGCGCTATGTATCTGGATAAACAATAAGTGATATTTTCGTCCGCAATGTTAGTTATAGGCGCAAGCGGAAAACCGTGCTGTGAAAAATCGCTATTCTCTCCGCTCTTTCCACCGCTGCCCCCGTGCGAGGGGTTGGCGCGCGTTGCGTTCATACCCGCCATTGCCTGAACTGCGTTTATTACACCCGAAAGCTCTTCCGCTTTGGATAAAGCCTCCACTGCATCCTTGCCGCCCAGACTTTCCAAAACGGGCTTAACCTCCTTTAAAGCGCTCACGTTGCCGCCCATAAACGCGAAAAGCAAAACCAACAAAAGTTGCATAAATTCCCCCTACGACATAGACTGTAATATTACATTATATGCGAGGGCTGCTATGAAAGATTTTAAAAGTTACAAACCCGAGGAGAACAAAAACAACGCACAATCCACCCCGAACAACGCAAGCGTGGAGCAGACGGTAAACCTTGCCGCGGCTATGGCGCAGGCGTTCAACGGCAAGAGCGAAGGTCAGATCTGGCAGACGATTTTGGAGCAAGCCGAACAGGGCAAACGCAACGGCACGCTGACAAACGCAGACTTGGATAACTTCTACAACGCCTTAGCGCCTTTGGTCGACGGGTTCAAAAAGCAGAAACTGAGAAGCATAATAGCCAAATTAAAAGCAATTTAAGGCGACCTTTTCCCGCCGCCTTAAAACTTTTATTCGCGTGACAGTTTTTCCGCCGCACGCAGGAAATAATCTACTTCCCTTTCGTTATTGAAAGCCGATAAAGAAACGCGTACAAGTCCTTCGGACGAGAGCGCTTTATGCATGAGCGGAGCGCAATGCAGTCCGCCGCGCACGCAGACCGAGTATTCTTCCGAAAGGCGGTATGCCGCTATTTCCGACTGCATATTCGCAAACCCGAACGCGACAATTCCGCAGTCGTTTGCGTGCGAATACAGCTTAACTCCGTTTATCCCGTTCAAGCCGTTCAAAAGTAAATCGGTGAGGTATATCGTTCTGTCGCGGTTTTCGTATAAATGCGACTGCAGATACAGTACGCCCGCGCCGAGAGAAACGATAGACGGATAACCTATCGTGCCCGCTTCCAGTCTGTCGGGGTAAAATTCGGGCATATTGAGGCTGTAGCTGTCGCTCCCCGTGCCTCCGAACGCGACGGGTTCGGGATTGAACCGCTCGGAAAATACGAGTGCGCCACTGCCCTGAATGCCCAGCATACCTTTATGCCCCGCAACGGCAAGCGCGTCTATGCCCAGCTCGGAAATATTCACTTTGCGGTGTCCGCACGCCTGAGCGCCGTCGCAAATAAGCAGCGTTTCCTTAGGAATTTCAGCACGTATCTTTGCTATATCGGGCGAAGTGCCCGTAACGTTGGAAGCTAGAGTTACTATCACCGCTTTGACGCCCTTCCCAGCCTGCGAAATGATAAAATCGACGTCGATATCGCCAGAATTAGTCAAAGGCGCAAGCACTACTTCCACTCCTTTACCTTTAAGGTAATGAAGCGGACGGAGCACGGAATTATGCTCCGCAACTGTGGAAATTACTTTATCCCCCTTTTTCAGCGTGCCCAGAAGAGCGATATTCAATGCTTCCGTGCAGTTTTTCGTGAACACGACTCTGTCCGCGGAGGGAGCTGCGAAAAATTCCGCAAGCGCGCTGCGGCTCGCGTATACTCTTTCAGCGCAAGCAAGCGAAAGCTTGTGACCGCTTCTGCCGGGGTTTGCGCCCGTTTTAATCGCCGAGGCGGTTGCCTGAATAACTCCGTCGGGCTTGAAACCGCCCGTCGCCGCGTTGTCGAAATATATCATAATCCGCTCCTTTTACATAATATATAATATGGCTATCCGCCGAAAAGCGAGATAGCATATTATATTTACAAGGTGATGAAATTATGACCGAAACGTTGGCGGTTTTCCACTCCCGTTCACAGGCAATGGATTGTATTTCGCGGCTTAAAGCGCTGGGGATTTCCGCCCAGCTTATCAACACCCCGAAGGAGGCAAACGTGGGATGCGGACTTTCCGTTAAATTCCCCCACTCCGTTGCTTCAAGAGCGAAAAACGTTATCTCTAAAATGAATTACTCCGCTTTTTACGGCTATATGAAAATTGAAAACAGATACGGTAAATATTACGTGCGCGGTTTCTGACAGCTGTAAAATAAGTTGAAATTACTGCTCCGCCGTGATACAATACGGGTATGAAACACGATAAAGCAATACTTTCCGAGCTTGCAAGGCTGTACCCCGACGCGCGCCCCGCGCTGAAATTCAATAACGCTTACGAACTGCTTGTCGCGGTTATCCTTTCCGCGCAGTGCACCGACGAGCGCGTGAACAAAGTGACGGAAAAGCTGTTTGCCGAGCACGGCACGCCCCGAACTATGCTGCTCTTATCGCAGGATGAGCTGGAAAAATATATTTTCTCCTGCGGACTGTACAGAAGCAAGGCGGCGCACATTCTTTCCGCCACGCGCGATATTGTTGATAAATTTAACGGCGAAGTGCCGAGCGATTTTAAGGATTTGAAAAGTCTTGCGGGCGTCGGGCAAAAAACGGCGAACGTGGTATATTCCGTCGCGTTCGGCGGCGACGCTATCGCGGTGGACACGCACGTTTTCCGCGTTGCTAACAGGCTGGGGCTTGCAAAGGGCGACACTCCCATTAAGGTGGAAGAAGGCCTGAAAAAAGCTATTCCGCAGGAAGATTGGAGCAAGGCGCACCACTGGCTGATTTTTCACGGCAGGCGCGTTTGCCATTCCCGAAAGCCCGACTGCGAAAACTGCAC
>CAZACR010000076.1:0-6214 GCA_964483715.1 uncultured Clostridia bacterium | reverse complement strand
ATAAAGGCGCTTTGACGAACACTTGACCGCAAGCTTCGTGAGGTAGTCGTACTTTCCGCCTTTAAGACAGTTGTTTTCATCAAGAACGTATATAAGCTTGGGGAACGCGGGCGTAACGTATACGCCTTTTTCGTTCTTTATGCCCTGATAACGCTGTTTCAGGATTTCCTCTATAATCATAGCGTTTTCTTCGATATACTCGTCGTTGTCGTCGAGATAGAGGAAAAGCGTTACGAACGGCGACTGACCGTTTGTCGTCATAAGGGTGTTAATCTGATACTGTATTGTCTGAACGCCTGCTTTGAGTTCGTCCATAAGGCGCATATTGACTATCTTAGCCTTGTTCTCTGCGGAGAGCGTATCACCGAACTCCTCGTCGCAATGGTGCATATACTTTTCTTTGGTGCGGCGCAGGTATTTGCCGAGGTGCGCCACGTTTACCGACTGACCGCCGTACTGTGAAGAAGCGACGGAAGCGATAATCTGCGTAACGATTGTGCAGGCAACCTGGAACGACTTGGGGCTTTCTATCATTTTGCCGTTCATAACCGTGCCGTTTTCGAGCATATCCTTAATATTTACAAGGCAGCAGTTGAAAATGGGCTGCAGGAAATAATCCGCGTCGTGGAAGTGAATTGCGCCCTCGTCGTGAGCCTTGGAAATATATTCGGGGAGAAGTATACGGCGGGTAAGGTCTTTGGAAACCTCGCCTGCGATTAAATCGCGCTGGGTGGAAGCCGTACGCGCGTTCTTGTTGGAGTTTTCCTCCATAACGTCCTTGTTCGCGTTCTTGATAAGCGAAAGTATGCTCTCGTCGGTGGTGTTTGCCTTTCTGACGAGCGCACGTTCGTAACGGTAGAGAATGTAAGCTTTCATGAGCTTATACTTTCTCTGTTCCATCAGCTTTTCTTCGACGATATCCTGAATATCTTCAACAAGAAGACGGCTCTTGTGCCGGCGCGAAATATCTTCGACAATTTTCTCTATCTGGGCGAGCGTTACCCTGTCTTCGGGGTCTACCGCGTCGTTTGCTTTGCTGATAGCTTTGATGATTTTACTGCCGTCGAAATCTACGGTTGTGCCGTCTCTTTTAATAACTTTCATTGTTCACTTCCCTAAAATTATCATGTGTAACGTTCCGCAAATCGCGGAACGCTTTTACTATACCACATATATTGGTGCTTGTCAATAGCAAAAACACAATATATTGTATTTTTTGAATTTATTTTTTATTTGCGTCAAGAATGACTTTTTCGCATTTATTTTTTGCCGCAACGTGTTCTATTATATGCCCGCGCCTTTCCAAAGTCAAGTAAAGATATACAATATATTGTAAAAATTTTCAACAAAATATCCATATATAGTGCACGAAAAATTTTTTTCCGACAAAACGGTAACAAAAGGTAATTTTTGCTTGTTTTTGCCTCAATTTCGGCTGTAAAATACGTATTTCAAGCAAATTCAACCTATTTTAGTATAATTTCAACTTTTGGTTGAGCAAAAAAATTATACAACTTTAAGTTTAGATGATATAATAAAATACGTAAATGCAAAAAAACGTTTTTGACTTATAAATATTACGGGAGAAAATTATGGAAAGTATCGGAAACAATATTACAGAATACCGTAAAAAAATGAATCTGACGCAGAAAGATTTGGGCGATATGCTCAATGTTTCTCCTCAGGCGGTATCCAAATGGGAAAACGGGCAGGCTGAACCCGACACTTCCACTATTAAAAGGTTGTGCCAGATATTTAAAATTACTACCGACGAATTGCTCGGCTTGGCGGAACCCAACCAGGAAACGGCGGCGTCAGCCGCAACGGCAGAGCCAGTCGCACCGCCCGTTCAACAATTTGTTGAGCAGAAAATCATAAACGGATACTGCGAAACGTGTAAAAAGCCCGTCGGTCCCAACGAGTACGTAGTTACGGGCGGCGGCAGAACAACTCAACACATTTACTGCAACGAGTGCAACGCAAAGCGTTTACAAGCGTTAAGCGAAGGCAGATACGCGGAATACAAACGTCAGAACAGAAAGTCGCTGATTTTAGGCACGCTTATAGGACTGGGCGCGACGGCAATATTCTGCATATTGTTTATGTTGATTATAAAGCTGGAACCGCTGTGGGCTGCGGCGTTAATCGCAGCGGGCGTATTCATCGGCTACACCGCGTTCGGAATACAAGTGTTCTGGGAAGACAGCGTAGTTCCCGACATTTTCTGCTTCTTTTTGAAATCTTTCCAGATGCCCGGCGTTATATTCACGCTCGATTTGGACGGTATTATATTCCTTATATTAGTAAAGATAGGCGGTGCGATTTTAGGCGCGATACTTTCCGTACTGATATTCCTATTCGGTCTGTTCTTTACTCCCGTCGCATCGATATTTATCCTGCCTTTTGCAGCAATCAAACGCGCCTGGGAGGGCAGAAGTCTTAAAAAGGCTACGCAAAATTAGATAATTTTAGCCAAAAAACAGCGTTAGCCGCCACATATGTGGCGGCTAACGCTTTATTTTAAATAAATTCGGGTAGTTTGCTTATATCCAACTCCCATTCCTTTTTACTGCGTTCGCGGTGCTTTTCGTTAGCCGCGCCGAGGGCGGCGCGGTAGTCCGCATAAGTGCAGTTGTTCACTTTCATAAAATGTTCGCTTGCCTCCCTCTCCCTGCCCATAAGCTGCGTTCTTCCTATATGGATTACCTCGTGACAGGAGCGGCATACGGCGACTATATTTTTCAACCTCTGAACGCATTTTTTATCGTCATACTCCCACTGTTCGTGCGCTTCCAACCGCGCGGTAGGCGCACCGCAAATCATACATTTTCCGCCTGCACGCGCATACGCTTTTTTGCGGATAAAATCCCAAACAACGGGAGGCAGTTCGCTCCTTAGATTTGAGTACCAGCAACTGTCGGGCACAAGCTCGAAATTCAATTTATAATCACTTTTCATAATTTATATCCCCTTTAACTGCTCAACGGTTACGCCCGAATAATTGACCACGGCAACTCCTTCATACCCTTGCGCAGGCTCAAGCAGATAATCGGAAAGACATTTGACATATATGCCGTGTTTTTCAGCCGTGCTCTTAATTTCTTCGTCGGATAAAAAGCCCGAAAGCTTAAGCGTTAAATGCAGTCCTCCGCCCGTCTCTATGACCTGTTTATTAAACGGCAGTTTTTCTATCGCGCAAAGCAGTTCGGCGCGCACCCCTCTGTAATAGTTTTTAAGCCTGTTGACGTGCCGCTCGAAATATCCGCCGTCCAGCATTTTGGAAAGCGTCTTCTGTTCGAACAACGGCACTACATTTGCGCCTCCTCCGTAAATCTCTTTAAACCGTTCGTACAGCTTCGGCGGCAAAACCATATACCCCATTCTCATGGACGGTGCAAGCGTTTTGGAAAACGTGTTCAGATAGATAACTCTGTCGCCGTTCATCCCCGCCATCGCCTGCAAGGGTTTCCCGAACAAACGGAACTCGCTGTCGTAGTCGTCCTCGATAATATATGCGTCGTGTTTCTCCGCCCAGTTAATCAGCCTCGCGCGGTTGGCGGCGGGCATTACAGCACCCGTGGGATATTGGTGAGAGGGCGAAACGTGTAACGCGCACGCTTGTGTTTTTTCAACGGCTTCCACGTCCGCGCCGCTGCTTCCCACGGGGATATAGACGCACTGCGCGCCGTTTAAACGGTACGCGTGGGATATTCTTCCGTAACCCGGATTTTCCACGGCGTAAGGCTTGCTTCTTCCGAGAAGCTGAACGATTACCCCGTAAAGATATTCCGCGCCCGCGCCGACGACAATATACCGCGGATTGACTTTAACTCCGCGCGAACGGTACAGATATGCGGATATCGAAGCTTTGAGCTGTGCGTCCCCGTCGCAGGGAACGCGTTCAAGCAAATGCTCCCCCTCTTCCGAAAGCGTCGAGCGCATAAGCTTCGCCCACACGGAAAATGGGAAAAGCCTGGCGGGGGCAATGCCAGTAACCGCATTCAAGCGATACTTTTTTTCCTCTTTTTCGTGTCTTTCGACGGGCGGAGCGTCCGCGCTTTTGCCGACGTTTACTTCTGCTACAAAATAGCCTTTTCTCTCGTAGGACAGCACATATCCCTCGGCGAGCAGCTGTTCATACGCCGTTTGCACGGTTATAACGCTCACTCCGATATCTTTTGCAAGCAACCTTTTACTCGGAAGTTTTTCGCCTGCGCGCAGTACTCCGTGAAGGATATCCTCCCTTATTTTATAGTACAGATTATAATATTTATTTTTATCGGGCAAATTGTAAGTAAGCATATCTGGTATTAAAATCTTTTATCGTTTTGGATATTTTAATAATATCAAATAATACTATAATAGTCAACGAAATAAACGCAGATAATAAAGGTGAATAACTATGGAAACCAAAAGAATTTTAACCATGCAGGACTTGTCCTGCGTAGGGCAATGCTCGCTTACAGTGGCACTTCCCATACTTTCGCGTTACGGCATAGAAACGTGCGTGTTGCCGACGGCAGTACTTTCTAACCATACGATGTTCAAAAGCTGGAGCTATCTTGACTTAACGCCCGAGATGCCCGCCATTTTCGAAAACTGGAAAAACAGCGATATCAAGTTCGACGCATTTTTGCTCGGTTATCTCGGCAAAGCGGAACTGACGGACGTAGCAGAAAAATGCTTCGACGAATTTTCAAACGGGGGCGCTCCGATTATCATTGACCCGGTTTTCGCCGACAACGGAAAGCTTTATGGCGGATTTGATTTGAACTACGTTGCGGCAATGCGCAAATTGATAAAGCGCGCAGATATAATTCTTCCGAACGTCACCGAAGCGTGCTTTTTAACCGAAACGGAATATCAGCCCGATTGCAACCAGGCTTTTGCTTTAACTCTTGCAAAAAAGCTTGCGCATCTTACCGACGGTACGATTATTATAACGGGCGTTGAAAAGGACGGAAAAATAGGCGAACTTATTTACAACGGCGGCGGGTGCGAATACGTTTTATTGCCCAAAGAACCGCAGAAAAGACACGGCACCGGCGATATTTTTGCTTCCGTTTTTACAGCTAATTATCTCGGCGGAAAAAGCCTTGCAGACAGCTGCAGAGCGGCAAGCGCATTCGTAATCGATTGTCTTAAATCAACCGACGAAAACCATTTTTACGGTGTAAATTTTGAAAAAATTCTGAATAAATAACAATAGAAAAAAGGCGGTTGAGCTGACAGCTCAACCGCCTTTTTTAACGTTAACCCCAACATATTAGGGGGTTAATCACAATTTTTCGGCAATTTTCTGCAAAAATTCCCTGCTTTCGAGCTTTTTCGGAACAACTCCCTCTTTCTTGAAAAGGGGCACCAAATCGCCCGTCATATAACCTTGTTCGATAGTGCTTTTCGTAGCCTCTTCCAAGCGTTTTGCAAAGTCGACAAGTTCGGGAATATTGTCCAGCTCGCCGCGCTTTGCAAGCGCTCCCGTCCACGCCCAGATTGTCGCAACGGAGTTAGTTGAAGTTTGCTCTCCCTCTCTCCATTTATAGTAATGGCGCGTAACCGTGCCGTGCGCCGCTTCGTATTCGTACTTGCCGTCGGGAGATACGAGTACCGAGCTCATCATACCCAGCGAGCCGTATGCCGTAGCGACCATATCGCTCATAACGTCGCCGTCGTAATTCTTGCACACCCACAGCACGCCGCCCTCGCTGCGCATAATGCGCGCCACAACGTCGTCGATTAAAGTGTACATATAGTAAATGCCTTTCGCCTCGAACTTCGCCTTATAATCGCTTTCGTAAATCTCCGCAAAGATATCCTTAAAGCGGTGGTCGTAGGTTTTTGAAATCGTGTCCTTAGCGCCCAGCCACATAGGGATATTATTTTCTAAGGCGAACTCGAAGCAACTGCGTGCAAACGAAGTTATAGAGCCGTCGGTATTGTGAACGCCCTGCACTATTCCGTCGCCCGCGAACGAGTGAACGAGCTGACGGCTCACTTCTTTGCCGTCCTTACCGCAAACGACGAGGTACGCGCTTTCGCCTGCATTGACTTTGCTTTCAACCGAGTTGTAAATATCTCCGTAAGCGTGACGGGCTAATATTATAGGCTTTTTCCACGAGGGAACGTACGGAGTTATGCCGTCAACCAGAATGGGCGCCCGGAACACCGTGCCGTCGAGTATGCGGCGGATAGTGCCGTTGGGGCTCTTCCACAT
>CAZACR010000075.1:2445-6235 GCA_964483715.1 uncultured Clostridia bacterium | reverse complement strand
CGTTTACCGAAGCGTCGCCGACGGTGTTTAAAATAACCGTATCGTTAACGCGCATTCTGCCGTCGGTTATCGTGCCCGTCTTGTCAAGGCACAAAACGTTTACGCGCGCCAGCATTTCCAAGGAGTACATATCCTGCACGAGCGTGTTGGACTTGGCAAGCCTTAAAATACCCACGGCAAGCGCCAAAGACGTCAAAAGCAACATACCCGAAGGTATCATACCGATAACGACGGTACACGTTCGCTGTATTGCGAAGTTTATTTTTCCGCTGAATATAAACGATGCCGTCTCGTCGGAAGCCGGATAGTTTGCGTTGGTTACGAAGAATATGCCTATTGCAATGGGAATAATCGCACACGCAACCACCTTGATAATGAGCTTTGTGGAATTCATAAGCTCGGAGTTGGGGCGCTTATATTTTTTCGCCTTTGCGGAAAGCTTTTGCAGGTAAGTTTCCTTACCGACTTTATCTACTCTGCATTTACAGCTTCCGCTCGCAATAAAGCTTCCGGCGTAAAGGATATCGCCGACTTGCTTCTTTATAGCAACGGATTCGCCCGTTAAAAGGCTTTCGTTTACCTCAACCGAACCTTCCGCAACTATACAGTCGGCGGGCACCTGATTGCTCAGCTCTAAGATAAGTACGTCGTCTAAAACAATCTCACTGCTCGGGATTTCGACTATTTCTCCGTCGCGCAGGACTTTGGAAGTGGCGGTGGCAAGCAGTGACAGCTTATCAATCGCAAGCTTGGAACGTATTTCCTGAATAATACCGATTACTATGTTCGCCGTAGTAATGATTATAACCAGATAGTTCGTTATGCCAGGAGTTCCCGCAAGAATAAGCGCGATAAACGCAATAAGACACAAAAGGTTGAAGAACGTGCAGATGTTTCCGATAAAAATACTCGCGTAGGACTTGGAGTATCTCTGGTTTGTGTCGTTGAACAGGAACTGTCTGAAACGTGTTTCCACTTCGGCAGAGGAAAGTCCGTCTTTAAGATTAGGCGAAAACCTCTCGACCCTGGTGTTAACGTTCGCTTTCGGGTGGGATTTAAAGTATTTGATAATCTTGTCTTTGTCGAAACTTTCAGTCCCGAAAGCTTCGTTCGTTTCGCCGCCGCCTTCGTACATTTCTTCGTCAATTACCGCGTCGGCAGCTGCGGCGGTTTCCTTTTCGGGAACGGTGCTTTCATCGGCTTCGGAAACGGGCGGAGTTTGCGTTTCAACCGCGTTTTGTTCCCCGCCGTCCTCGCCTTGGGGCTTTCTACCGTTAAAATATATTTTGCTCATATATCTCCTTAACGTATTTTCTCACATTATTATGTTATATCATTTTAATTATATCATACCCGTTATTTTTTTTCAACAGTTCAAGCCTATTTTAATTGCAATTACCAAATATTTGAATTATAATTAAAGCAATATTCAAAGGATACGGAGTGATAAGATGATAGACGTAAACCTTATAAGAACTAATCCCGATTTGGTAAGAGAGAATATCAAAAAGAAATTTCAGGATAAAAAGCTTCCACTCGTTGACGAAGTGCTCGCTCTTGACGAAAAGAAGCGCGCTCTTCAACGCGAAGGCGACGAGCGCAGGGCAAAGCGCAACGAATACGCAAAGAGCATCGGCACTTTAATGCGCGAAGGCAAAAAGGAGGAAGCGGAACAAATCAAAGCGCTTTCCAAAGCCAATAACGACGCAGTAGCCCAGATAGAAGCGCAGACGGCGGAAGTGGAAGAAAAGCTGAAAAAAGCGATGATGGCTATCCCCAATATTATCGCCGACGACGTGCCTATCGGCAAGGACGATTCGGAAAACGTTCAGTGGAATACCTATTTGGAAGCAGCTGAAAAGCCTTTCGACGTTCCTTATCACCTCGATATTTTGGAAAATCTTGCAGGTATCGATATAGACAGCGCGCGCCGCACCAGCGGTCAGGGGTTCTATTATCTCACCGGCGACGTTGCACGCCTGCATTCGGCAGTGCTTACGTATGCGCGCGATTTTATGATTGACAAGGGCTTTACGTACTGTATTCCCCCGTTTATGATAAGAAGCGACGTCGTTTCGGGCGTTATGTCGTTCGAAGAAATGGAAGGAATGATGTACAAAATCGAAGGCGAAGATTTATACCTTATCGGCACGTCCGAGCATTCTATGATAGGCAGATTTATGAATACCGTTCAGGACGAGGCTAATCTGCCGCTTACGCTGACTTCGTATTCGCCCTGTTTCCGCAAGGAAAAAGGCGCTCACGGACTGGAGGAGAGGGGTATATACCGCATTCACCAGTTCGAAAAGCAGGAAATGATAGTAGTCTGCAAACCCGAAGACAGCGAGTACTGGTACGAAAAACTGTGGTCGTACACGGTTGAACTTTTCGTTTCTATGGGTATACCCGTAAGAACACTTGTGTGCTGTTCGGGCGATTTGGCGGATTTGAAATACAAGAGTCTTGACGTGGAGGCTTGGAGTCCCCGACAGAAAAAGTATTTCGAAGTCGGCAGCTGTTCCAATTTAACCGACGCACAGGCTCGCCGTCTCGGCATACGCTATAAGGACAGCAAGACGGGCAAAAACGCGTTTGCGCATACACTCAACAATACGGTTGTAGCGCCCCCCAGAATGTTAATCGCATTTTTGGAAAACCATCTGCAGGCGGACGGCAGCGTTTTCATTCCCGAAGTTCTGCGCAAATATATGGGCGGTAAAGAGTACATTTTACCCAAAAAGAAGTAAGAAAATATTGTAAATGAATTTGGTCTTTTTCGATATCGAGTGCGCAAGCGTGTTCAAGTACACGGCAAAAATCTGTGCGTTCGGTTACGTCGTCTGCGACGAACAATTCAATATTCTGGAAAAGAAAGACGTGCTCGTCAATCCCAAGGGCAAGTTTCATTTGACGGATAATCGCGGCGATAGAGGACTTGTGTTGCCGTACGAATATTCCGAATTCAAAAACTATCCGACTTTTCCGCAGGTGTTTCCGGGCATTAAAAAGCTTTTGGAAGATAAGAACAATTTGGTTTTCGGACACGCCACGCTCAACGACGTAAAATATCTGGATTTGGAAACCAACAGATTTAAGCTTCCGCCCTTCGATTTTTCGTTTTCGGACAGTCAGCTTATGTATATGACGGCGACGAACGACTTTTCTCGGCAGTTCGGGCTTGAATACATAACCAAAGATTTAAACGTGGAGTTCACTCCGCACCGCGCCGCGGACGACGCATACGCAACTATGCGCGTCGTTGAAGCGCTTTGCAAAAAGTATAATTGCAACTGCGAGGAGCTCGGAGAAATTTTAAAAATAAAGCGCGGAAGAATAAAAAACCACCGCATAACAAAGCCCACTTCGCAGGCGTTTATCGCGTATTTGGAGCAAAAGGAAAAGGCAAAAAAGGAGAGAGCGGCGCGCCGCAGTAAGTTTTTTGTGTTCTTAAGCCGCAGAAAGGCGGTAAAAACGGGCAAACTGCGCGGAAAGACGTTTAATTTCTCCCGACCTATCGAAGACGAAATAGAACTTTCCATGCCGCTTGTCGAAGGCATTTACAAGCTCGGCGGCAGATATACGCAAAAGACGGAAGAGTGCAACGTTTACGTTTGCCGTGAAGACGACGATACCGTCCGCACACGCAACGCAAGACAAAGCGCAAAGGCGGAAATAATCACTCCCGAACAGTTAAAGGAGCTTTTGAATGATTGAGCTTCCCGAACAATTTAAAACAAGAATGGCAAATCTCCTCGGCGAACGCTTCGGGGAGTTTTTGGCTTCTTACGAA
>CAZACR010000075.1:0-2345 GCA_964483715.1 uncultured Clostridia bacterium | reverse complement strand
TATTTCGATAAGATAATAGTGGACGCGCCGTGCTCGGGCGAGGGAATGTTCAAGAAAGAGGAGCAAGCCGTGCAGGAGTGGAGCGTTGCCAACGTTACCGCCTGCGCCGCACGACAGAAATTTATTTTGGATTGTGCGGACAAAGCGCTTAAACGCGGCGGACTTATGGTTTATTCAACTTGCACTTTTGCACCCGAAGAGGACGAAGAACAGATAGAGCATTTTCTTTCGGAACACGCAAATTACGAGCTCGTAAAAAGCGAAAAGCTGTATCCGCACGAAGTCAAAGGCGAAGGGCATTTTGCGGCGTTAATGAAAAAGACGGACGGCGAAGATAACGAAGTTCTACCGTTTAACTCAGTATGTAAAGACAAAAAGTTAATAAAACTGTTCCGCGAGTTCGAACAGTCATATCTTAAAACACAGCCGTTTGAAAATTTGCACCTTGTCGGCGATACTCTTTATTCCGTTCCCGAGTGTTGCCCTGCGGTAAACTTGCAGGTTTTGCGCGTCGGCGTACGCCTTGGAGTATTTAAAAACGGACGCTTCGAGCCCGACCATTCACTTGCAATGGCTTTGAATAACAGCCAGGCAAACTGTATAGAGGTAGACGAACAAACCGCTTTATCATATCTCGGCGGAAATACGTTTGACTGTAACGAAAAACTTTCGGGCTGGCACTTAGTAACTCATATGAGTTATCCGCTGGGTTGGTGTAAGGCTGTGAACGGTACGGCTAAAAATCATTTACCGAAAGGGATAAGGATATAAAAAAAGGTTTGGCAAATTGCCAAACCTTTTTTAGTTGTTTAAATTTTACTCTTTGTTTTCGCCGTCGTCGTTGTTTTCTTCGGCGGGTTTATCTTCCGCAGGGGTTTGTTCCGCAGGTGCTTCCTCGGCGTGAGCCTCTTCAACAGGAGCTTCTTCCGCAGGCGCTTCCTCAACGGGAGTTTCCTCAACGGGTTCTTCAACCTTGTCCGTCAGAAGGCTCTCGTCAACGCTGCCTTCCTCAACTTTAGTAACTTCGCCGTTTGCCTTAACGTACTTTCTTACGTAGCGCTTGTTCTTGTTGAAGTTATACGTGTTTTTGCCAGACTTCTTGTTGCGTCTTAACTTCTTGATTAAATCTTTAATGATTATAGCAAGTATAGCAATCAGTATCGCCGCAAGCAGGATAATGGAGGCAAGCAACAACCAGAAGTTGGTATTGTTGTTAGTATCCGTTTCGTTGGTGTTATTGTCGTCGTTATCGACGGTGGTGTTCTTGCCGAGGCTGATATCTTTGTCGAAGTTGGAGTAATCTACGAAAGCAGACATAGAGTATTCGCTGCCGTCGAAGTCTTCAACCGTCAGGTAAGCAAGTTTTTCGCTGTAATCGCTGTAATTATATGCGTAACCGGTTTCGTCGTCATTTGCAGTGTCCGCATTGAACGGAACGTAAGAAGCCGAGTCGTACAGAGTGTAGGTGTAATACTTAGCTTCATAATTGAAAGTATCAACTTTATCTGCAAGCTTTTCGTAATCCGCGATGCTGTCGCTGAGTTTATCCTGTTCGTCGGTTATTACCTTCTTATATTCGTCGATAATTGCGTCGGTGTAGAATCCAACGAGCTCGTTGTAAGTGGATTCGCTTAAGGATACGGAGTTGTAATCGAACATTACGTAACTGTCTTCCGTAACGCCTTCCGCTACTTCCTGGTCGCGGTAGCCGCTCCAGAGTTCAAGCTTGTAGCTCTTGGCTTCACTGCCTGCGTGGAGGTAGAAGGTAACCGTTACCCACTTATCTTTGTATTTAGCCGCACCTTCCGCAGTCGTTGCGTCAATCGTGAACTGGTAGGGATAGCTCGTTTTATCGGTGTTGTCATATCTGAGTGTCGCTTTCGAAGTATCGACGCCGTAAACAACCTTGTCTGTGTCAGCTTTTCCGTTTACCATATAATAATAGGTAGCGGAGTTGCCAACTCCTGCATTATACTTGTAAACCTTGTTTTTGTCGCCGGCTACAAGGTAGTGGGGAGCGTAATTTTGTCCTTTTGCACCAGAAGCGTCTGCATAGTACGTTTCGCCCTGAACCAACTGCTCGAACGCAACAGGGTTGCCGTCGGCGTCAAAGAACTTTTCGTTTTCGAGGTCGTAATCGTAATACTTATTAAGGTTGTAGAAGTTAGCGTACAGTTTGCCGTCGCCGTTTTCCGCAAGCTCGTACAAACCGTCGGCCCTGAGGTTGTAAGCGATATTGGCTTTCATTTCCGCCGCGCTTGCCTTTTCTTTAGGTTCGCCCTTTAAAATGTTGCCGTCGTCGTCATACCAGAACGTGAACTTGGGAAGGGAGAAGCCCAGAACTT
>CAZACR010000074.1:0-6468 GCA_964483715.1 uncultured Clostridia bacterium | reverse complement strand
TCTGAACGTCCTCGGGAGTCAAAGCCTCGAAATACAGCCTGTCCGCGGTATCGAAGTCGGTTGAAACTGTTTCGGGATTATTGTTTATTATGATAACTTCGTAACCCAACCTCTTCAAAGCCCAAACGCAGTGAACGGACGAATAGTCGAATTCTATACCCTGTCCTATTCTTATAGGACCGGAACCGATAACGATAATTCTCTTTTTCTTATTCTCTCTGCTTCTTACAACGTAAGGAGCGGCTTCGTCGTGGTCGTTTTCGTCGTAAGTCGAATAGAAATAAGGCGTTTGCGCCGCAAATTCCGCACCGCACGTATCAACCATTTTGAATGTTGAACGCGAGTGCATAGGCACTTTATTTCCGCTCAGTCTTTCGAGTTCTTTATCGGGATAACCCAATTTTTTACCCCTCAAATACTGAGCTTTGGATATCGCTTTACCTGCGATTTCCGCTTCGAAGTCGGCGAGGTTCTTCATTTTGTATAAGAACCATTCGTCGATTTTGGTAATGTCGTAAATGGTTTCTATCGCAACGCCGCGCTTGATTGCTTCGTAAACGACGAACAGTCTTTCGTCGGTCAAGTCGTGCAATTTTTCGACGATATCTTCATCGGGCAATTTTGCGAGCTTTGGCAGGTTAAGCGAACTGAGGGAAATTTCAGCGCCGCGGACGGCTTTCATAATAGCCTGTTCGAAGCTCGTGCCGATTGCCATAACCTCGCCCGTCGCCTTCATTCTCGTACCGAGATTTCTCTTTGCATACAAGAATTTATCGAAAGGCCATTTGGGCAACTTTATAACCACGTAGTCAATCGTGGGCTCGAAACAAGCATAGGTTTTGCCCGTAACGGCGGTTTTGATTTCGTCGAGCGTATAACCCAAGGCTATTTTTGTGGCAACCTTTGCAATGGGATAACCCGTTGCTTTCGAAGCGAGCGCCGAAGAGCGCGAAACTCTGGGGTTTACTTCTATTACCGCATATTCGAAGCTGTCGGGATTGAGCGCAAACTGACAGTTGCAACCGCCCTCTATACCCAATTCCGTAATAATATCGAGCGACGCCGTACGCAGCATCTGATATTCTTTATCCGAAAGCGTTACGGCAGGCGCAATAACTATCGAATCGCCTGTGTGCACGCCGACGGGGTCGAAGTTTTCCATAGAGCAGACAGTCAGAACGTTGCCGTTGCTGTCGCGCAGAACTTCGAACTCTATTTCTTTCCAACCGCCGATATATTTTTCAATAAGCACCTGAGTTATAGGCGAAAGCAACAGACCGTTATGCGCTATGAGCCTGAGCTCTTCCTCGTTATATGCAACGCCGCCGCCTGCGCCGCCCAAAGTATATGCGGGGCGGACGATTACGGGGTAGCCGCCTATTTTTTCCGCAACGGCAACGCACTCGTCAACCGTGTATGCAATGTCCGAAGGAACGACGGGCTGGTTTATCTTTTCCATCGTTTCCTTGAAAAGCTCTCTGTCCTCCGCCCTGTCTATCGATTCGAGTTTAACGCCTATCAGCTTAACGCCGTACTGGTCGAGAAAGCCTTCTTTTGCGAGCTGACAACCGAGCGTCAAGCCCGTCTGACCGCCTAAAGAAGCGAGCAGACTGTCGGGGCGCTCTTCGATTATTATTCTCTTTAACGTATCCGTCGTAAGCGGTTCGAGATATATTTCGTCCGCAAGCGCCTTATCGGTCATAATCGTTGCGGGGTTGGAGTTACAAAGCACAACGTTAATGCCCGCGTCCTTCAAAACTCGGCAAGCCTGTGCGCCTGCATAGTCGAACTCGGCCGCCTGACCGATAATGATAGGACCGGAGCCGATAACCAAAACTTTCTTTATGTCTTCTCTCTTAGGCATTGTACTTCCCCTCCTTAATGTTCTTTAAAAATTTATCAAAAAGGAACGAAGCGTCGCGGGGACCGCCCCTCGCCTCGGGGTGGAACTGAACTGTGAAAGCGTTGTATTCGGGGTAATCAACGCCCTCGCAAGTGCCGTCGTTAGCATTGACGTAGCTGAGCTTGCCTACGGGTAAGCTTGAAGAAATAACCTCGTAGCCGTGGTTCTGGCTGGAAATATAAACTCTGCCCGTGCTAAGACATTTAACAGGCTGGTTTCCGCCTCTGTGACCGTACTTCATCTTTTTGGTCTTACCGCCCATTGCAAGCGCGAGCAGTTGATGACCGAGGCAAATTCCGAAAATGGGAAGTTTGCCGATAAGCTTTCTCATATTCTCAATGATTTGCACGTTTTCCGAAGGGTCTCCGGGACCGTTACTAAGCATTAAACCCTGCGGTTTCAACGCCAAAATCTGTTCGGCGGTATAGCTTGCGGGTACCTGAATACAATAGCAGCCGCGCTTAACCAATTCCTTTGCAATGTTGTATTTCGCACCGAAATCCCATACCGCAACTTTTATTCCGTTAGGGTCGCCCGAATAAATCGGTTCGTCGCACGTAACCGTTCTTACCGCATTTTTGATGCGATACTTTTCGATTTCAGCATAATCCTTTACGGGTTTGGAAGTGATTGCGGCATTCATTACGCCCGTTTCCCTGACTATTCTCGTCAGTTCTCTCGTATCAAGTCCGTAAATTCCGACTATGCCGTTGTCTTCCAGATATTTTTCGATAGTGCCTTCGCATCTGAAATTGGAAGGATTATCGCACTTTTCCCTTACGATATACGCCGAAACCCAGGGTTTTTTGCTCTGCTGGTCGGGAGTAACGCCGTAATTGCCTATAAGAGGAAACGTCTGGATTACTATCTGACCGTAATAACTCGGGTCGGTTAACGTTTCGATGTAACCCGTCATACCCGTAGTGAACACCAATTCGCCGATAACGTCGCCCTTAGCGCCGAATGAGTGCCCCACGAACTGCTTACCGTTTTGCAACGTTAAATATACTCTGTCGTCTTTCATAAAATATTTATCCCCGTATATATTTTCCTTTTGTCCTGTAGTAAAAATTGTTTACTTTAAAAGTTTTACCATAACCGCTTTTTGAGCGTGCAGTCTGTTTTCCGCTTCGTCGAATATCTCTTTTGCGTGTTTTTCAAACGTTTCTTCGGAAATCTCTTCGCCGCGGTGAGCAGGCAGACAATGCAGACACATTACGTCGGGTTTTGCAACGGACAGATTTTCCTCGTTGACCTGGAAAGAAGCAAACGCTTTTTCGCGCTTTGCCTTTTCGCCTTCCTGTCCCATAGAAGCCCAAACGTCCGTATAAACGACGTCCGCGTCTTTAACCGCTTCTTTTACGTTGTCGGTGATGGTAAACGTGCCGTTTTCCTTAGCCCATTTCATAAGCTCGGCGTCGGGCTCGTAACCTTTGGGGCAAGCGATTGCAAATTCCATTCCCGTTTTTATTGCGCCGACCATAAGGCTGTTTGCCATATTGTTTCCGTCGCCCACGAAAGCCATTTTCAAGCCCTTGAAACTGCCTTTATATTCGCGTATCGTCATTAAATCGGCGAGCACCTGGCAAGGGTGAGCGTAATCGGTAAGACCGTTGATAATGGGAATCGACCCGTATTCGGCTAAATCCTCGACCTCTTTCTGCTCGAACGTCCTTATCATAATTCCGTCGAGATAACGAGAAAGAACGCGCGCCGTATCCTGAACGGGTTCGCCCCTTCCTATCTGCAAATCGTTGCTCGAAAGGAACAGACCGTAACCGCCCAGTTCGTAAATGCCGACCTCGAACGAAACTCTCGTACGGGTAGAAGCTTTCTGGAAAATCATACCAAGCTTTTTGCCTTTCAGATAATCTTTCTTTATGCCGTTGTTGCGCTCGAATTTAAGCTGGTCGGCAAGGTTCAGAATCGACAAAATGTCTTCCCTCGTTAAATCCTGTAATTTGAGTAAATGTTTCATTCGGAGATCACCTCGTTTAATATTTTCAATGCAAAATCAATTTGTTGTTTTGTTATATTCAGCGGCGGCAACAGCCTCACTTTATCGTGCGCCGTCAGCACGATGAGCCCCTTCTCAAGACATTTTTGAGCTACCTCGCGGGCATTCTTTGTGGTGGAAATACCTATCATAAGCCCCATGCCGCTTACGTTTGTAACGTTTTTAATGTGCTCAAGATTTGTTTTTAAGTATGCGCCCTTACCCTGAACTTCGAGCATAAGCTCGGGAGTTAATCTGTTAACTATGGATACCGCTCCCGCACATGCTACGGGATTGCCGCCGAACGTCGAGCCGTGGTCGCCGTAGCCGAATACGTTCTCGCACTTTTCGAAAAACATACACGCACCTAACGGCAAGCCTCCGCCAATGCCTTTCGCCGTAGTTACGATATCGGGGTGAATACCCGCCCACTCGTACGCATAAGGATAGCCTGTTCTGCCGTTTCCGCACTGCACTTCGTCGCAGATAAGCAGAATATCGCGCTCTTTACAAAATGCTTCGAGCGCCTGCAAGAACTGCTTATCGAGAACGTGCACGCCGCTCTCGCCCTGAATTACTTCTATCATAACCGCGCAGGTCTTTTCAGTATAGCAGGAAAAAACTCCGTCCATATTCGGGTCTGCGTATTTAAAGCCTTCCAGAAACGGTGTGAAATGCTTATGGAAAGCGTCCTGGCCCGTCGCCGAAAGCGTTGCTATCGTTCTGCCGTGGAACGAGTTTTTAAGTGTAATTATTTCGTATCTGTCACCGTAGCGCGAGTTACCGTATTTTCTTGCGGCTTTTATCGCGCACTCGTTGGCTTCCGCGCCGCTGTTGCCGAAAAACACCTTTTTGCAACCCGTAAGATTGCAAAGCACCTTTGCCAGTTCAACCTGAGGTTTGGAATAATACAGATTGCAAACGTGTTGTATATCGTCAATCTGAGATTTAACGGCTTTTTTCCACTCTTCGTCGTTTACTCCGAATATATTAACTGCTATGCCCGAGGCGCAATCTACATATTCTTTACCTTGAATATCCTTTAAACACGCACCTTCGCCAGAGGTAAAAGCTACCTGAAAACGCGAATAAGTATTTGCAAGATATTGTTTATCTTCATTAAAAACGTCAAAATTTTCCATATTTTACTACCTTACTAAAAGAAAGACTGATTTAAAAATAATAAATCAGTCGTCAAATAAACATCGTTCCGCTACCTTCGTCGGACAATATTTCTATTAAAATCGAATGGCAAACACGACCGTCGATAATGACGGCTTTTTGAACTCCGCGGCGGATAGCCTCTTTACAACATTCTATTTTGGGAATCATTCCACCCGATATAATGCCCTGTTTTACAAGAGCGGGGATATCGGAAACGTATACCTTTTTAATAAGGCTCGAAGGGTCGTCCTTATTTTCCAGCAAACCGCGGATATCCGTCATAAGAATTAAATTCTCGGCGTTCAAAGCTCCCGCTATTGCTGCGGCTGCGGTGTCGGCATTCACGTTATAAACGTTGCCTTCATCGTCGTAACCTATCGTTGAAATTACGGGAACATAACCAAGATTTAAAAGGTCGGTTATCAAATCCGTTTTAACTTCGGTTATTTTACCGACAAAGCCGAGTTTTTCGTCCTGAACTTCGCATTTGATAATATGTCCGTCCTGACCGCAGATACCTACTGCTTTGCCGCCGTTCTTTTCGATTAAATCGGCTAAGGACTTGTTTACTTTACCTGCGAGAACCATGCGGACGATTTCAGCCGTCTCTTTGTCGGTATAACGAAGCCCGTCGATAAATTTCGTTTCCTTACCCATCTTTTTGATAGTTTCGGAAATTTCGGGACCGCCGCCGTGAACCAAAACGACCTTAATACCGAGTAAATTGAGAACGACTAAATCACGCATAACCGAAGACTTTAAATTTTCGTCGGTCATTGCGTTACCGCCGTATTTTACGACAAGTACTTTATTAAAATATTTTTTGATATAGGGCATCGCCTCTATCAAAAATTCAGCCTGTTCCTGTTTGCTCATATCAAGTCCTGTAATCGCCGTTTATTTTAACGTAATCGTAAGTTAAATCGCAACCCCAAGCCGTAGCTTTACCCGTGCCCGAATTGAGGTCTATTTTTATAATAATTTCGTCCTCGGAAAGTATCTTTTTTGCAAGTTCTTCGCTGAAATCTATGCCGTGACCGCCTTTGCAGACTTCGATTTCGCCTGACGAAGAGATAAACGAAACGTCTACCGCTTCAACGTCCACGTCAACGCCGGCATAACCTATAGCACAGAGAACTCTGCCCCAGTTAGCGTCCGCACCGAACATAGCCGCCTTTACAAGCGAAGATTTTATAACCGTTCTTGCAATAACTTTCGCCGACTTTACATTCTTTGCGCCTATGACGGAACACTCGATAAGCTTCGTTGCGCCTTCGCCGTCCTTGGCAATCATTCTCGAAAGCTTAACGGTGCAGTAATTCAACGCCTTTCTGAACGCATTGAAATCTTTGCCCTTGCAGTCAATCAAATCGTTTCCCGCAAGCCCGTTCGCCATTATGCAACA
>CAZACR010000073.1:0-6475 GCA_964483715.1 uncultured Clostridia bacterium | reverse complement strand
TTTCGGGCGGCGGCGCGGACGGATTGCCGAGGGAAAAATCGTAAACGTTTTCCTCACCTATTTCCGCTTTGCGCTTTTTACCGTACTCGAAAAGCTCCCTTATTGCCGAGCGCACCTTGCCCAGCTCCATATTCGTTCGGTTTATCATAACGCTATTATACCACCGCCTCTACAAATACGCAAGCGTGAAAATTTTATCCTTTCCAAATCCAGTTGAAAGGGTCGTCAAGCCCTTCCAGCCAACCCCAGAAATATGGACAATTTTCCTCATCCCAACCAAAATCGATAAGCCAACCGTCTTCGCCATACGTTACGGGTTTATACGTAACTTCACACAGCCCAGTCCAATTGTCGTATACGGACAAATCGCCACCCATAATAAAATCGTAAATTATCGGCGGTAATAAGTTTTCGAAATTACGCAAATTGCCGCCGCCTTCGCGTAATACGAAATAAGAATCTATTTCAAGCTCGTAACCGTTTTCATTGTAAATAAAAAATTGAGGATTATAACCGTAATTATAAGCAGCATTCTGAATAATGTTTATGAATTCCTTTAAAACATCTTTGCCATACCACGAAGTACCTACGGCAAACACATTTTCGTTAGACATATACCAATCAAATGTACTTTCGTTGTAATCCGCACTAAACGTATAACACTCTACCGCATCAAAGAAATTCCCGTTCCCCAAATAGAAAAGAAATTCGATTCTGTTATTCTTCAAAACGGGATAGAATTCATAGTTAACATCTGCCAATTCTTCAAAATATATTGCTTTCAAATACGGTACTATAAAGCTTTCAAAAAACCAAAGAGTGGGCATATCATAGCCGAAGCTGCTTTCAGCGCCTGCCGACAAAGACATATCGAATATAAATGTACAGTTATCTATTCTGCCGTCATTAATTATTCTGAAGAACAGATTCGACAAAAAGTTGATAAACAGGTCGGTATTTATATGTATATCTACATATTTTAAAAACGACCTTCTCGTTATAAATACCGCTTCCTCCACGTCCGTGATAAACATAATTTTACAGCCTTTATTTTTCAACATTTCAAACAAAGCATTTAAAATATTTTCCCCTCCCATTCCATTTGGATCATCGGGATAGCCGAGAAGGCATTTCAAAGTTTTGTCATTCGTCAATTCGAAAATTACAAGCGAATTTGTAATATTGCTAAAATCATAATAATCCATAAAATATTGCATAACACAATTATAAGAATCATCAGGATTTCCATAACATGACCAGTCTATAAGGTGCCCGGTCATATTAGCATCGTAACAATAATTATATTCCGCAATATAATCAAGGATATAATCGTTATAACGATTAGCGCATTTTTGGTTATCGCTGAAATAATATAACTCTTCGTAAATAATCGTAGGCGGTTCGGGTTCGGCGGGCGCATCGCTTGCAAAAGCAACGCCTTTAAACACAGGTACTAAGCTCGTAAGCGCGAGTACAATTGCCGTAAATACAGCGGTTAAAATGGTTCTGAATTTTGTCATTTGTAAAAAACTCCTTTTATAAAAATTTGATTTATTCAATTATTTTTTTGCCATACGGCGTAATAAGTTTTACCTTTTATTTCTTCATAATTATTCGGGCGCAACGTTACTCTTACATTATGAGAATGTTTTATAATGCCGTGTTTTCTATTTTCCCATATATGCTCTAACGCAACCGTTTCAACTTTTATATCGGCTTGCGTACTACCTTCCTCTTCCGCCCAACCGAGGAACGTATACCCCTTTCTTAACGGTGCTACATATCCATAAACATTTAACTCCAAATGATGACCTGACGAAAATTTTACCGAATATACATAGGGATACGTACTGCCTTCGTCATAAGCAAGCATACATTCTGTAGCATACCCTGAATCACTTATGCCTTCGGGATTATTAGTCCAGTCTTTAAAAACAGCGTACGAACCAACACCTCCAAACGCATCGCCCTCCATAGATGTAACACTTTCAGGAATTACTGCGGAAGCGTAACAGCATCTTTTGAAAGCTCCCTTTTTGATAACTTTAACGCTATTCGGTATATAAATTTCTCTTACGTTAAGGCAGAAGGCAAAAGCTTCTACACCTATTTCGGTTACTCCGTAAGGTATCGTTATTTCCGATAAAGTTTCGCACTCGCTGAAGGCATAATCGCCTATAACGGTAACGTACTCGGGGTTAATCTCGCTACCCGTGCAACCTTCCACAAGATTTTTATCGGCTTTGCTTATAATGCAGTTGCCATTACTTTCAAAATAAGGATTACTTTCAGCCACTGTCAGCGTTTTCAGCTTCGGACATTTGGGAAACACGTTCCTTTTAGTGCTTAAATAAACTTTATTATCACCGACACCCCAATTCTGCACAGTAGAAGAAACGTATACGCTTTCCAAGTTTTCACAATTTTCAAATGCCAAACAGCAAACAGTCGTCAAACCTTCGGAGAAAGTTACACTGCGTAAATTACTACAATATCCGAATGCACTCTGACCAATTTTAGTTATATTTTCAGGAATGTTTAACTCAGTCATTCCGCTGCAATGCAAAAACGATTCTGTCCTTATCTCGGTAACGTAATCGGGAATAACGCTTCCGTTGCAGCCGTAAACAAGCACGTTATCCTTTTTACGAATTATACAGTTGCCGTCGCTTTTAAATTCCTCATTTTCTCCTCCTACAATTTCGATATGATTTAAACTGTCGCAATCATACGTCCAAGTAGGACTGTAGTTTTTCATTGTGTTTGGAAATACTAAGCTTTGCAATGAACAACATTCCCTGAATGCATCACCGTATATATTTGTCAATTTCGTCGGTAAATCAATTTTTTTCAAAGAACTGCAACTACCAAACGCTTCCCATCCAATTGAAGTAACATCTTTTGGCACAGCAATCTCTTTAAGCGCCGTACAGCCTTTAAAAGTGCTATCTGAAATTTTTTGCAAATCTTTCGGCAGTCTTATTCTTGAAGCAGAAGTGCACAATTGAAAAGCCGCATCGCCTATACTTTTTATGCCGTCGGGAATGTAAACACTTGTAATGTTCGGGCACTGACGGAAGCCGTTTACCGCTATGGCTGTTATTATTTTGTTTTCGACGTATTCCGGAATTATCAGTTTACCCGCCAGCGATTTTCTTATTTCTTCGGAATTAGTAACCGAAATTTTATACGTGCCGTTTGATAATTTTTCCAATACCAAATTTTGCGGTTCGAAAACTGTATACTCAATCTCTTCCGACGGGTCTGAATCATAAATTTTTTTATTGTCGCCGATAGCAAACACGGTGAACTTGTACGTTAGCGGTTGGTTGGTTATTTCCATTATGTCAAGGCTGTTGGTCTGCGTTTCGTATTCCGTACCGTTGATTTCCACAACGTAGCTTTTTGCGTCCTCCACTTCGTCCCAGGTGAGATATTCGTCGGCAATTTGCAGATTTGTCGGCGTTTCCAATATTTTACTGCTACCGCCGCACGCCGAAAACACCGCTCCGCAAACTAATGCTATAACCGCCGCTATGCCCGTTATTATTGCGGTTACAATTCTTTTTTCACTTTTCTTTTTCATAGCCTTACCTCATTTTAATTATTTTTTTGCCAAACGGCGTACAACACGGTATCTTCAGGCAAATCCTTTGGTATACGCGATACGGTAAGATTTTCTATTTTTAAGTTTACATCAGACCAAGTTGCATTATAAAATGTGTAATCAAAAGTTATTTGCTCTACTCCGTAAACAACTTCAGAACTGCCCTCCTCGGTTGCCCAGCCGAGGAAAGCATATCCTTTTCTTAACGGTACCACAAGTCCGTAATTATCCTTACCTTCAAAGTTACGACCTCTTAAAGATTTTACAGAATAAACATAAGGATAAGCACTGCCTTCGTCATAAGCAAAAAAAGAATTATTTGGGTACCCCTCATAATCGGCGTACGTATCAACTTTTGCGAACGCATTGTACTCGATATTTGTAACACTTTCCGGAATTGTTGCCGAAGCGTACAAGCATTCTTGGAAAGCTCCCTCTTTGATAACTTTAACGCTATTCGGTAAATAAATCTCTCTTACACTAACGCACTGCGCAAAAGCATACTTCCCTATTTCCGTTACCCCGTAAGGAATTTCGATTTTCTTGATATCTTTGCACCCGAAGAACGCCGAATCGCCTATCGCCGTTACATATTCAGGAATAATGCTTGCGGCACAGCCTTCAACCAATACGTTATCCGCCTTTCTTATTATGCAATTGCCGTCGCTCTTATAAATAGGATTGCCTTCCGCAACGGCTATCGAATTAAGATTGCCGCATGCTGTAAAAACCTTAGCTCCGTACGTGCTTGAACCTAAATATTCTTCCGCCCAGCTTTCGACCGTAGAGGAAATGTAAACGCTTTCCAATCTTTCACAATACTCAAAAGCATTTTGCTTTACGGTTTTTACACCTTCCGGAATGGTTATACTTTTTAAATTTCTGCAATAAGCAAAAGCTTTCTGCCCGATAGTCTGAACGTAATCGGGTATAACACTTGCATTACAGCCCAGTATAAGCGAATTATCCCTTTTTTGAATTATACAGTTGCCGTCGCTTTTATAAGTTGCGGTTTCTCCTCCGACAATTTCAATATGGGTTAAACTGTCGCATCCTACTGCCAAGTTATAACTAAATGATGATATGGTGTCAGGAAAGACTAAGCTCTGCAACGAACTACATTCCGAGAATGCATCAAAGCCAATGCCGGTCAAACCCGTCGGCAAATTGATTTCTTTTAAAGAACTGCAATAAGCGAACGCTTCTATTCCAATTGTCTTTATGCCGTTTGGCAGCCGTATTCTTGAAACGGAAGTACACGATCTAAAGGCGTAAGCGCCTATCCTTTGCACACCGTCGTGTATGTAAACGCCGGTTATGTTTTGGCACTGGCTGAAAGCTTTCATCGCTATCGAAGAAACTTTTTTGCCTCCGATATATTTCGGAATTATCAGCTTGCCCTTTATTTTATTTTTTTCGTCTCCGGTTATAACAAGCGAAAGTTCATACGTGCCGTCTTTTAATTTTTCCAATGCCATATATTTCGGCTCGGAAACGGTGTATTCTATTTCTTCCGACGGGTCGGAATCGTAGTTTTTTTCGTCGTCGCCCACGGCAAACACGGTGAACTTGTACGTTATCGGCTCGTTAGTTATTTCAAACAGGTCAAGGCTGTTGGTCTGCGTTTCGTATTCCGTACCGTTGATTTCCACCACGTAGCTTTTTGCGTCCTCCACTTCATCCCATGTGAGATGTTCGTCCGCAATTTGCAGATTTGTCGGCGTTTCCAATATTTTTGTTTGCGTGCCGCCGTTACACGCGGCCAATATCATACCGCACGCAAATGCGATAACCGCTGCCACACCCGTTACTATTGCCGTTACAATTCTTTTTTCACTTTTCTTTTTCATAGTTCACCTCTTGTTTTGTATAATATTTTAATATTATATTATATTTTATAATAAAGTAAATGGTAAAAAATGTCAATAATATTACCACAATTTTAAATAATAAATACTTATAAATGTTATAAATAGTGATTATAATACTAAATTAAATGAATATATTCATAGTTAATGCATAAAAGCGAAAAAGAGAACGGATAAATTCCGTTCTCTTTAAAATGAATATATTCATTTGTTATGCATATTTTTAATTAACCCGTAAGTTTTTTACGGAAGCTTTCCATTATGCGGTTTTCTATGCGCGAAACCTGAACCTGCGATACTCCCATCATATTGGCGACCTCCGCCTGCGTCATATCGCGGAAATAGCGAAGCATTATAACCTTTCTGTCCCTATCTGGCAGGGTGGATATCGCGGAACGCAGCTCCATAACGTCTATCAAATCCTCCTGCTTGTCGTCCACGGGAAGTCTGTCCAGAAGGAATTGCGATTTTTCGTCCTTGTAATCGCTCTGCGCGTAAATGGATACGGGCATATGCGAAGAGCCCATTGTGAACACCACCTCGCTCTGCGGTATATCGAAGTGTTCGGCAATGGTTTTTACCGTCGGTTGTTCGCCGTTGGCTGCGGCGTATTGCTCGACGAAAGAATTAATTTCCTTTGCGGCGGCTTTAATCGCACGGGATACTTTTATGCTTCCGTCGTCGCGCATAAAGCGCTTTATCTCGCCGGAAATCATAGGCACGGCGTACGTTGAAAAACGCACTCCGAAACCTTCGTCGAAGCCGTTAATAGCTTTAAGCAGCCCCATCCCCGCGAGCTGGAATAAATCGTCGTACTCTACCCCTTTGTTGAGGTAGCGTTTGACTATGGATTTTATAAGGTTGGAATTTTCTTTGAGCAACGTTTCCTTAGCGCAAGCGTCGCCCTCTTTAGCTTGTCGTATGAGTAGATTGGTTTGTTCTACATCAAGCATTCTCCACTTCCGGTTTAAAGCATTTTACCATATAGACTACGGTGCCC
>CAZACR010000072.1:0-6580 GCA_964483715.1 uncultured Clostridia bacterium | reverse complement strand
AAGAAAATAGATTGGGATGTCGAGGCTGCGGAAAAGGGCGGATACGCGCATTTTATGATGAAAGAAATGCACGAACAGCCTACTGTAATATTCAATACGCTAAATACTCTTATTAAAGACAAAAAAATAGATTTAAGCGAAGCTAAAATAACGGACGAACTTTTGAAGTCTGTCGGTAATATTCAGATTGCCGCGTGCGGTTCGGCTTACCACGTCGGCGTTGTTGCAAAATACGTTATAGAGGGGTTGGCGCGTGTACCGGTAAACGTAGACGTCGCTTCCGAGTTCAGATACAGAAACCCTATTTTCGGGGCAAACGATTTGTTTATAGTTATAAGTCAGTCAGGCGAAACCGCAGATACCTTAGCGGCACTTCGCGGTGCAAAAGAGCAAGGCGTCAAAACTCTGGCGATAGTCAACGTGATGGGTTCGGCAATAGCAAGGGAAGCGGACAAGGTTCTGTATACCAAGGCAGGTCCCGAAATTTCGGTTGCCACGACCAAGGCTTACAGCACTCAGCTTATTGTTGCCTATGTATTGGCAATTCAGCTGGCAAAGGTGAGAGGCACTATAGACGATAAACGTTACTCTCAACTTATCGGCGACCTTTTATCTCTTCCTAAGGCTGTGGATAAATTATTGTCCGACGACGGAAATATCAAATGGTTTGCAACGCGAATTGCAAACAAAAAAGACGTTTTTTTCATAGGTAGAGGAATTGACTACGCAACTTGCATGGAAGGTAGTTTAAAGCTCAAAGAAATAAGCTACATTCATTCGGAAGCGTATGCGTCAGGCGAACTTAAGCACGGAACAATCAGTCTTATCGAAAAAGATACGCTTGTGATAAGTCTGGTTACGCAGCCTCAGCTCAGCGAAAAATCAATAAGCAACCTTGTTGAGGTTAAATCCCGCGGAGCGTACGTTATGAGTGTTACCCAAAGCGGAAATTATGATATAGAAAAACATGCGGATTTTTCCGTTTATATTCCAAAGACCGACCCGCTGTTTTCGGCGAGTCTGGCGGTAATTCCGTTACAGTTGTTGAGTTATTACGTCAGCGTAACAAAGGGACTGGACGTGGATATGCCACGCAACCTTGCAAAGTGCGTATCTGTGGAATAATTTAAATTAAGAGAAGAAGTGGTGGAAAAAAGTGAAAAAGAGAACGAGTAATTTAAAGGAAATACTGCTTGTCGCGCTATGCGACCTCGCGGCTATCGTGCTTTCTGCGCTGATAGCGGTTCTGGCGGTAAATAAGAGCGATTATTGGCATATTAATCTGCTATGGTGGGTTTTAGCCAATATAGGTGCTTCATACGTATTTTTAATACTTTTCAGACTTTACAATTTTACTTTTGACACCGTAGGACTTTTCGATACGTTAAAGCTTATAGGTGCAACCGCTCTTGTATTTGCTTTCGGTTGTCTTTACTCGCCGTTTTTATGCTCTATTTGGGAACAGTTCGTATTCAGCTTAACTCTTTTCTTTATTCTGCTTGCTATACGCTATTCAAAGCGCATATACCTCATGGTAAAATATTCCGCTACTAGGCGTAATAAAGGCAAAATCAGAGCAATGATAATCGGCGGTGGACTTGCAGGTGCAGCACTTATAAGAGAGTTCCAGACCACCGATAAAATAGCTTATAACCCCGTTTGCGTTATCGACGACGACGAAAGCAAACTGGGCAAACGCATTGGCAACGTAAAGATAATCGGCACTACCGCAGATATCAAGAAATATGCCGAAAAGTACTTAATCGACGAAATTCTGATTGCTATTCCGTCTGCGAAAAAGGCAGAGATAAAGCGCATATACGAGATTTGCAAAACTACCGAATGCAAGGTCAAAACCCTTCCGGGTATTTATCAGATAGTATCGGGCGAAGCTTCCGTTGCCGCCTTACGAGAAGTTCGGATTACCGACCTTCTCGGCAGAGAGCAAATTCAGGTCAATCTGAACGAAATTATGGGTTATATCGAAGGGCAGGTCGTGCTTGTTACGGGCGGCGGCGGCTCTATCGGCAGCGAGCTTTGCCGTCAGATTGCCTCGCATAATCCCAAACAACTTATAATTTTGGATATTTACGAAAATAACGCATACGATATCGAGCAGGAGCTGAAAAGGAAATATCCCGAACTCAACTTGCTTGCCCTCATTGCCAGCATAAGGGACAAGGGCAAAATGGAGGACGTGTTCACTAAATATCATCCCGATATCGTATTCAACGCAGCGGCGCATAAACACGTGCCCCTTATGGAAACAAGCCCTAACGAAGCGGTTAAAAACAACGTTTTCGGCACGCTCAACGTTGCACGGTGTGCGGATAAATTCGGCGTAAAAGTATTCGTGCAGATATCTACGGATAAGGCTGTAAATCCCACAAACATAATGGGTGCGACAAAGCGTATCTGCGAAATGATTATCCAGACGATAGGCAGAAACAGCAAAAATACCAAATTTGTTGCGGTGCGTTTCGGCAACGTGCTCGGCTCTAACGGTTCGGTTATACCGCTTTTTGAAAGACAGATTGCGGAAGGCGGACCCGTTACGGTTACACATAAGGATATCATAAGATACTTTATGACTATTCCTGAAGCCGTATCTTTGGTATTACAGGCAGGTGCATATGCGAACGGCGGACAGATTTTCGTTCTTGATATGGGCGAACCCGTAAAGATATACGACCTTGCTTATAACCTTATCAAACTTTCGGGTTTGGAGCCTAACGTTGATATCGAAATCAAGTGCACGGGTCTTCGTCCTGGCGAAAAACTTTACGAAGAGCGTTTAATGGACGAAGAGGGTATGCAGACAACGCCTAACGGGTTGATAAACATAGCAAATCCCATTCCTTTGGACGAGAAGAATTTGTGGAGCAAGCTCGACGAACTTTATTCTGCGGCATACAAAGAAACGGACGAAATGAAGCTTCTCGTCTCGGAATTGGTTACTACGTATAAGCCGCAATAAAAAAATGCGCAAATACGTATAATTAAATAACAATAAAAATAATAATCGCCTAAAGTCTAGTGCTTTTGGCGATTATTACTATAATATATAATATTGACACGAAAAAGATATTTTGATATAATAAAAACAGTTCAAAAGTTATTATATTCGTACTATAACAAAGGAAAAAATATTGTTATTTAACTCGCTAGAATTCTTAATATTCCTTCCGATAGTATTTATACTTTATTGGATTATACCGCAAAAGTTCCGCTGGTTACTTCTTTTGATAGCCAGCTACTTTTTCTATATTTATTGGAATTGGAAACTCGTTTTTCTCATTCTTTTTACTACTGTGGTATCCTATTCGGCAGGATTGTTATTAGAGAGATTTCAAGATAATAAAAAAATAAAAATAAGTATATTAGTCGTTTCAGCGGTCGTATGCTTAGGCGTTTTATTATTCTTTAAATATTTTAATTTCCTCTATGATATAATTTGGGATATAGTCAAGTTATGCTCGAATAAAGAACCTGCCGGCTATTTCAGTCTGATATTACCCGTTGGCATATCTTTTTACACTTTCCAGACACTGTCTTACGTAATTGATATTTATAATTCAAAGATAAAAGCGGAGCGCCATTTCGGTTACTACGCTCTTTTCGTTTGTTTCTTTCCTCAACTTGTAGCAGGACCTATCGAACGTCCGCAGGACTTAATTCCGCAGTTAAAACAAGAGAAGAGTATAAAAGCGGTTGATTACAGCGGTGCATTCAGAATAATGCTGATTGGCTTTTTTAAGAAAATTGCCGTTGCGGATATTATCGGAATTGCCGTAAACGCTACGTTTAATAATATAGATTCCGCAAACGGGTTGATGGTTCTGATTTCATCCGTGCTGTTCTCATTCCAGATTCTATGCGATTTCTCTGGATACAGCGATATTGCAGTCGGTTGTGCAAAATTATTCGGAATTGACCTTACGGAGAATTTCAAATCTCCGTATTCGTCAAAGTCGATTAAGGAATTTTGGGGCAGGTGGCATATTTCGCTGTCACATTGGTTAAGGGATTACATATACTTTCCGCTGGGCGGCAGCCGCGTAAAGAAGTGGAGATGGTGTTTAAATATTTTTATTGTATTCTTCATAAGCGGTTTATGGCACGGCGCAAGTTATAATTTCGTTATTTGGGGAGTATTGCACGGCGTATTCCAGATTATAGGCAGTTTAACTTTAGATTTAAGAAATAAGTTATGGATTAAATGTAAGGTTAATCCCGAAGGCAGAGCCGTAACGTGTTTAAGGGTAGGAGTAACCTTTATACTTGTAACATTTGCCTGGATATTCTTCCGGTGCGGAACGGTTACCGAGTCGTTTACCGCTATTGCAAAATTATTCTCGGACTATCAGTTCACAGGTGATTATTTTATAAATACATGGGAGAATTTGCAGTTAACCTGGTATTTTGCCGTCTACTTTGTTTTGGCAATTGCTTTAATGTTAAATCTGGAAAAATTCAAATCAGAACAGCTTTTAGGGCAATCTAAAATCTATAAGTATTCTTGGGTAAGGTATTGCATTTACGTAATAATGGGATTTGCCGTTATTATATCCTGGATTTATTTACAGGCTTCGGATATAGGCAGTTCGTTCATTTATTTCCAATTCTGATGAGGATAAACTTATGAAAAAGAACGTTATAAAATTTATATGTTTTATTCTTATTTTAATTATCCCGTTTGCGGTATTATTTTTGGTAACTGAGCTTATCGAAAATCAATATCGTAATACTTTTGTTGCGGAATTGGAAGATAAATGCAACAGACTTAATAGTACGGAAGGAAAAAAGATTATTTTTGTCGGCGGTTCGTCGTTGCCGTTCGGGCTGCGCAGTGATTTGATTGAACAGGAAATGGAGGGTTACACCGTCGTTAATTTCGGGTTGTATGCCACGCTCGGAACAAAAGTAATGATGGACTTGTCCAAAATGAATATCGGGAAAGGTGATATCGTAATACTTGCCCCCGAATTAAATGAGCAGACTTATTCGTTATATTTCAATCCTGTTACATTAGAGGAAGCGTTGGACGGGTTTTCTTTTAAGTATAAATATCTTTCAACGGAAGACAATTTGTCGCTATTTTACAACTATTACAAGTTTGCTTTTAAAAAGCTCGAATACAGCTCTAAAAACAGTACGCCCGACCCTACAGGTATATACAGGCACGATTCTTTTAACGAGTACGGAGATATTTCGGTAGAGAGGGAATACAACGTAATGGTCAACGGGGTTGACCCTAATATGTACGTTTATACCGACGAAAGATTATTTGACGATAGCTTTATAGATTATGTAAATGATTACGTGAAATACGTAAACGGACAGGGTGCTAATATTTATTTTAACTTCAGTCCGACCAATCGGCTTGCATTAAAATCTTCAGAAGTTGCGAGGCAAAATTTTCAGACTGAGCTGCAAGAAAAACTGAATTGCAATATTTTGTGCAATATCGAAGACTGTATAATCAACGAGGGTTATTTTTACGATACCAACTTCCATTTGAATTCAAGCGGAGCAGTGTATTTTACTAATACGGTTATCAATAATCTTAAAAGGGTAATGAATTTAAACTATAATCCGGGTCAGCCTTCGGATAATCCTGGGAATAATCCTGGTACGGAAATAGTAATACCCGAAATTCCGTCTATGCCTGATTGGGGCGGAAAAATAGAAATTCCCGACACACCGCCCGAAATAAAAACCGATTTCAATAAGTATGACGGCGGAGTCAATATAGATTATATAGATTATTTCACTTACAGGCTTGTAGGTAAAATTTATCAAATCACAGGCGTCAAAGACGAATATAAGAATATTGAAGAGATAATCGTTCCGTCGGCTTACTACGACGGGACACCGGTTATGACTTTGGCAGCCAACGCGTTCTACGGTTGCACCAATTTGAAAAGAATACATATAGGTACGCTTATCAGAACTTTGGAAGAGGGTTGCTTTGACGGTTGTATATCTCTGGAAGATATTTATTTGTATGATACGGAAGAAGGCTATAGTATGATAATTCCTTCGAGCGGACTTCTTGATAAATGCGGAAGAAACGTAAAAATATATGTGCCTAAAAGCGCTTTGGACAGTTATTCAAAAGGATATACCTGGACGCATTACGAAGCGTATTTCGATACGTTTGAAAGATAAGGTTATTTATGAAAAAATTTAAAGTTATATCGACTATAATATTTTTAATATTATCTCTATCGTTTGTTGCGTGTTTTTGTGCAGGGTGCGATTTTATTCAATATGTTGAAAAATCCGATAATAGCCAAATTATTTCAGACGAAGTAAAACTATTACAAGAAAATTATGTTGATAAATTGTACGCCGTCACTTCGGAAATCAAGTATAGGGAAAACGAGCAGAAGATATTTGATTATGCTTTGCAGGATGCGGTTAACGAATTATACGAATGTCGCTCGGAAACGCAGTTAAAGCAAGTTTACGAAAAGCATTTAACGGCTATCGGCAAAATTAAAACAGACGACGAATATTCCGCCGAAGAAGAGGCAAATGCGATTAGCGCATACCGTGTTGCTGTCTTGGGCAACGC
>CAZACR010000071.1:0-6586 GCA_964483715.1 uncultured Clostridia bacterium | reverse complement strand
AACGGACGCTGACGGCAACTTTATGTGGCCCGGCTTCGGCGACAATATGCGCGTTTTGGAATGGATTTTGAAGCGCTGCGAAGGCACCGTCGACGCGGACGAAACGGCTATCGGCTACGTTCCCAAGGCTGAGGATATCGATTTGACCGACCTCGACTACGAAATTTCCGCAGGCAAGAAGTTCGGCATCGACGATTTGAAGTCCATTCTTACTATCGATAAGGAAAAGTGGGCAAAGGAAGCGGAAGAAATCGAAGGCTACTACACCAACACCGTAAAGAGCCGTATCCCCGCAGAGCTTACCGAATGCCTCGAAACTTTAAAGAACAACTGCGCAAAATAAGAAAATTTGCCGTTGTTGATAACTAATCGACATATTTTAGCCGTTTTTCCTGTTGAAAAACGGCTAAAAACTTAATTGTTGATAAATTGCGCAAAAGTTATAAACAATAAAATATAAACAAAGCCCCTGCCATTCGGCAGGGGCTTTGTCAGTCCGTTTTCCTTCTTTAATTTATTTATTCGTCGTCGGGAAGTTCTATCTGCTTGAAAACAGGGTCGTTTAAAAACTCCGCCATAGACATATCAAGTGCACGGCAAATACGGTACAGAGTAGTCATACTTATACCGGAAACGCTCTTAGACCTGAAAATATTGCTTATGCTTTGGGATTTAACGCCGGGCATACTGCCTAACGTCTTCTTTTTCAGTCCGCGATCTTTTAATATTCGAGTCAAGCGATGCGCAACTGCTTCTGTAATTGTCATATCTTACCTCTTATAATAAAATATTTTGTTGGCTTTATTATAATAAATAATTTTTTCAATTTCAAGTTTTTTTGTAAAAATTTTTATTATTTGTCTATTATAACTTTTTACGTGCTTTTTATTGCCAAGTTTAACCAATTTTTATCCCGAGATTGTCGGATTTTCGGAAGAATTGTCGCATTTTGCGGGCGTTTTCTTTATAAGAGATACGGGCAACATAACGCGAACTTTGCGTTTTATCAGCCTGTCAACCACTAAAAACAGCGGTATTCCGGTCGCGTAAACCCACACGCCTTCGTTTAAAATCATGGTTGCAAAATTGTACCAGTACGCGAAGTCGAAGCCTGCAAGCACCCAGACCGCAGGCACGATAAATGCGTTCAGAATAACGGGGAAAATGCCGCCAACGATTACCTTTACAATCTTGTTTTTTATCACCCGTCCGACAAAGTAGGTACAAACCGCCGCGAGCAGCGAGGCGATACTGCCTAAGAATATATCGAACAGTCCGAATTCGGATGCCGCGTTTGCAAGCATACAGCCGACGTACAGACCGGGAATTGCTTCCCAATAGAACAGGGGAAGAATTGTAAGCGCTTCCGACGGGCGTATCTGGAACGGTCCGAACGCAAGCGGTCCGAACGGCATTGTCAGAACGACGTACAGTGCGGCAATTATTCCCGCACGGCAAATTGCTACGGTGGTCAATTGTTTCTTATTCATTTGTTTTTTTGCGCAAAACCGGCTTAAAAAAAGCGGAACAGCTTGTAAAAACCGTTCCGCAATTTATTATTCTGCGCTTCTCCTCGGTTTTTTTATATGGTAGTGTTGAGCCGAAAACCTACCTGAAAATTTTTATATTAAATTATTCTTCTTCGCCGCTGTTGCCGCTGTTGCCCAGGAACGTACCGAAATGTATTTCCTTTTTGCCGCGGGAAGATGAGCCCGAAGAACGACCGCTGCCGCCGCTTCTTTCTCTTCTGCCGCCTCGAGAACCTCTGTCACCCTTGCCGTCGCGCCTGTCGCCGCCTCTTCCGAAACGTCCGCCTCTTTCATTTCTGCGGGGTTCGTAAGGCTTTTCGTTTTCGGGAATAATTACGACAAACCTCGCGGGTTCTTTACCGCTGGAAATCGTTTTAACTTCCGTATTTTCAGCAAGTGCGGAGTGAATTACGCGCCTTTCGTAAGGGTTCATGGGCTCGAGCGTTACGCGCCTCTGCCTTTCCACAGCCTTAGCCGCAAGCTTGTTTGCAAGCTCAATAAGCGTCTTTTCCCTGCCTGCACGGTAATTTTCGCAATCTACGACTACCTTTTTATAAACGTCGCGACCGATATTGGAAACGGCGCCGGCAAGACATTGAACTGCGTCCAGAACCTCGCCGTGGCGGCCTATTACCTTGTTGGAATCGGTAGAAGTTACGTTAATTTCTATCTTTTCCCCGTCGCTGACGAGTTCGGTAACGGCGTTTATACCCAAAATTTCAAACAATCCGTCGATAAATTCCGTCGCTCTGGCGCCGTCGGAAAGTTTTTTCGTAATCTTAACCTTTGCTTTCACCGCGCCGAAAATCTTCTTTTTGCCCTCTTCGAGCACTTCGATTTCCGCTTCCTCGCGGGTAAGGTTAAGAGTTTTAAGCCCCTCTTCTATAGCTTCTTCCGTAGTTTTACCTGTGAATACGTTGCTCTCTTCCATTTCTTCTCCTGAAATCACTTTCTCTTATTTGTTCTTGACGAATATGCGGCGCTTCTCTTTGCTGCCCTTGCCGCTCTTTTCTTGTTGTTCTTATTCAATATTTCGTCGAGCTTGCCTTCCGCTTCCTTCTTCTTGAACCATATGTCGACAAGCTTGTTTATCAGCAACATCGTAACGATGCCGAACACCGTGTTGGTTATCATGTATATGGAGAATGACGCACTGTAAGTAAACGCGAAGAAACCGTAAATTACGGGCATCATTATCATCATCCATTTATTGGTGCGCGCACCCGAGCCGTCTACGGTGGATAAGTCGTTAACAGCCTTGTTCGAACGCATCGAAATGAACTGCTGCAACAGCATAAAGCCGATAGACATTACTATAAGTCCGAAATATCCGTTGTAAGCGTTCTTGTTCGATTCCAGTGCGGAGGTTACCTTTTCATACGAATTAGCGTAATCGTCGCTTATATTCGCCTTGGAAACGGTCTTTTTAAAGTCCGAGAAAGAAGGCAGCTCTTTGTTGAACATCGAATCGGGATACCACAGATTTCTTACCCAAAGGAAAGAATTGTTGTGTTCGCTGTAATAATCAGCCGCCGCTTGAGCCGCCGGTTCTTCCAGATAGAAATTGACGAGCGTAACCCTTATCGCGCTTGCCGTATCCGTAAGTTCGCCGTTTTCATCGCTCTGGTTTACGATATCCGCAGAGAATGCGCCGTCGTAACCCGTATGCACCTTTTTGTATTCCTGGGCAAGCTGAACGAAAACTTCGTTTTCGCTCATATCCGAGGATAAATTTTTCGCATTTATGTAATGCTTAGCGAATTTATCGAACTTTACTTCGTAATCGACGGGTTCTGCCTGCGTCGTATCGGTAACGCCTTCCTCATACACGGGAATTAAAAATCCGTAGTCTTCGTCTGAATTATCGTCCTCTATAACATACGTTTTTACGACGCCGTTATATGCTTTTACCAAATCGTTATAGCTTTCCAGGTTAGCGTACTGCGAATAAGCGGCGAACGACTGCCATACGAATATGAATATTACCAGCGAAACCAGAATGGGAAGACAGCTTCCGAGCATTGAGAAACCGCTCTTTTTCTGTAATTCCGCAACCTTTTGGTTGTACATCGTCTTGTCGTTTGCGTATTGCTGCTGCAGTTTTTCCATCTGCGGCCTCATTCTTTCCATAATGAGCGCCTGCTTTTTGCCGCTTATACGCGAATAGATATCCAAAGGAAGAACGATGCACTTCAAAATAAGCGTAAATACGATAATACCTACGCCTACTATTCCTATACCCTCGATAAGTATTTTGATAAGCTGACCTACCCAGTTGAGGGATATAGAGGGAATCGTGCTTACGCTGTATCCCAAAACGTTTTGTGTTTGTGCCAATAAACTGTTCATTAAATGTTTCTTTAAACGGGCTAATAAACCCATTTAACCTTAAAATGATTTTCGGGCGCGGGGTCGTAACCGCCCTTTGAAAAGGGATTACACCGGAGAATGCGCCATAATCCCATAAAAAAGCCTATAATAAAGCCGTGATTGTTTATACAGCGGAGCGTGTATTCCGAACAGGTGGGCTGATATAAACAGGTATGACGTGACAGATTTTTCTGATAGAAAACTATCATATGCATAGAAATTATCTTAAGCCAGCTCTTGAATACCGCCTTAAAAATTCTGTTTAAAAAGGACTTTCGGCTTTTCACTTACTCATCCTCTTAAAGCAGGAAATAAGGCTGTTTTCCATATTTTTATAGCTGTATTCTTCGCTTATCCTCGGCAAAATAACGATAGAAAAATTGCCGTTTAAACTGCCGATACTGTTGGAAAAAGCCGCTCTTACAAGCCTTTTTATGCGGTTTCTTACCACTGCTTTACCGTGTTTTTTGGATAAGGCTATGCCCATAACCGTATGGTCGGGGTTGGGAATATAAATAACGGTAAGCGCGGGGGAGAAAACTCTCTTCCCCTTTTTGAATAATTTCTGAAAATCGGTGTTTTTTTTAAGCCGAACGTATTGCATAATCTGTCTTTTTAGTTAAGGCAAAGCCGTAAAAAGCGATTATAAATTAAGCGCTTAACTTCTTTCTGCCCTTATTTCTGCGTCTTTTAAGTACCTTTCTTCCTGCCGTGGAAGCCATTCTCTTTCTGAATCCGTGCACTTTGCTTCTCTGTCTTTTCTTGGGTTGGTAAGTTCTTTTCATGATTTTTACTCCAAATTATAAAATGAATTTTTTATTTAATGTAAAGCGAATACCGCTTGTCCTCTATTTTACCTTTTTTATTTAAGTCAAGTCAAGCGTTATTTGACGTTCTTACGGGTAAAATTAGGTAAAGTACGTTTTTATTATCCACGTTTTCGCAAATAAACGGCTGAATCTGATTGTTGAAAGACAACGTTATCATATCTTCCTGCAAAGAATTTATAGCTTCGCTTATAAACTTTGAATTCATTGCAATCTTTAAATCTTTGCCTTCGACGTCCGCTTTTACAGCCTCGTTGAGCTTTCCTATTTCGGAATTGGAAGAAATTTCGACCTTTCCCTGCGAAATATCGAATATTATAAGGCTGTTTTTATCGCTTCTTACAAGTATTGCAGCTCTTTCGATGGAAGCTTTCAGACTCTTTTTATCAACCGTCATTGTCGTTATGAACGACTTGGGTATAATATTTTCTTTCTTTATGAAATCACCGTTATAGAGCGACGACGTAATAGTCGTGTCGTCCACGCATACTAAAAGGTTGCCGCGCTGAATTTTTATTTCCGTTTCGCCTTCGCCGGAGGGCAGCATTTTTTCAATTTCGTTGAGCGTTCTCGCAGGGCATACTATTTCAATATCGCCCGAGGAAGAAACGACTTCTCCCTTCGTGGTTGCAAGGCGGAAACCGTCGAGTGCGGTTACGCAGATTTCTTTATCCTTTACGACAATCTGACAACCCTTTAAAATGGGACGCGAATCGTCGGCTGCACAACAGAACGACGTGGAAGTTATCAGTCTTTTAAGCTCGTCTGTCTTCAAAACTACCGAATTTTCGTTGATATCCGTTTCTACTTTGGGGAAATCTTCCGCCGAAAGAACCTGCATCGACGTTTCACTGTCGGCATAGATGATATCCATCTTTCCGCCTTCCGCGTATAAGGTTATCTGCACGCCTTCCAGCTTTTTGATAAAATCGGAAAAATATCTGCCGGGAACGCAAACTTCACCCTCTTCGTAAACTTCCGCTTTTATTTTCTTCTGAATAGAAATTTCACCGTCCGTCGCAGTAAGAGTTATTCCGTCGTTTTTGGCGGAAAGCTTTATACATTCCATCAAAGGAACGGTCGTACGCGTAGCGCAAGCTTTAACTACCTTTAATACTGCGTCTGATAAGTCCAGTCCTTCACATACAATTTTCATTTCTTTTCGTTTCCTTATCGTATACTTTTCTGATTTTTTGCCGTTTTAATAGTTAAAATTTTATTATTTATTTAATTATTTTAAATAGGTGGTATTATTAGTAGGAATGTGTTTAATTGTCGATAGATTGCCGCAAATAATCAATTACACTAATATAATAACAAAAAGTGAGGTAAAAAGCAACAAAATAAGTTCATTTTAATTGATATATAATAAGATTTTACTAACAATTTTTGTAGATAAAGGTGTTTACAATTGCGTTCAGAAATTGTTCAAAAGTAGATAACTTTTCAGGTAGCAAACGTGTGTTTTTGTAAGATTTTGTCGGAAAAACTAAAAGGAAAAAGATATAAACAAAAAATTGTGCAAAGTTGATAACTTTATCCACTTTTAAACGATAGAAAAAAAGGTTGAAAAATTATTATTCAGGTGTTAAAATAATTATTGATATGGACGTTTGTTATTATATGGATAAAATTAGCAAAGATATGAAGGAAAAGTTTGAAAATCTTTGCGATTTTTTGTTAGAATACAACGAAAAGGTAAATTTGACTTCTATTACGGATAAAAACGAAGTATTTATCAAGCATTTTTTAGACAGCATCGTCGGCGAAAAGCTGTTTTTTGAGGGAGCTAACGTTATCGAAATAGGTTCCGGAGGCGGATTTCCCTCGATTCCGTTAAAGCTTTTAAGGGACGATTTG
>CAZACR010000070.1:0-6864 GCA_964483715.1 uncultured Clostridia bacterium | reverse complement strand
GGAGGACTAATATCATGGCAGGAAAAATCGGAAGAACATCAGAACAGAGAATAGCGTTACTCAGAAATCAGGCGTCCGAGCTCCTTTGGTACGGCAAGATTAAAACTACGGCGGCAAAAGCTAAGGAATTACAGCCTTACGTAGAAAAAATTATAACCAAGGCAATGAGTGTTTACGACCTCAATGAAGAAAAGGAAGTAAAGAAGACCGACGCAAAGGGTAAGGAAGTTACCCAGAAGGTTATCAAGGACAGCCCCAAGAAGCTTGCGGTTCGCCGTGCGCTAATGGGTAAGCTCCGCGACTTGCAGGAAGTTAAGGGTTTCACCGAAAAGAAATCCGAGTACAAGGCAAGAACGAAGGACATTCAGCACCCCTTGATGGAAAAGCTGTTTAACGAAATTGCTCCCAAATACGCTCAGCGCAAGGAAGAGCTTGGTCAGGGCGGCGGTTATACCCGCATCTACCTGCTTGGCGAACGCCGCGGCGACGCAGCGGAAGAAGCTATTATCGAGCTTGTTTAATTTAAAATGATAAAAGCGGCAAATTTATTGCCGCTTTTTTGTATGGTAAATTTATTACATAACGCAAAAATATATTTAATTCTATTGACATATTTAGCAGGTATGATATAATATAATCAATAAAAATAAACAAAAGGAGAAATCAAAATGGCAAGTTCAAAGAAAGATTATTTTGGCCTTGGCAGGTTAATCAGCATCATATTGGCTATTATACCTTTCACGGCTTGGGTTCTCGGTATGATTACCCGTTTTTCTGAGGGTAAAATCGTTGCAGGTGTCATCCGTATTTTCGGCGGCTGGATTATCTGGCTTCTCGACCTGATCTGCATGATCGTCAACGGAAGCATTTTGCGCTTACTGAACATTTAATTTAGAACAAGAAATCAGCCTGACGAAACTCGTCAGGCTGATTTTTTATTCTTAGACGAAACTATCCCCGACACTAATTGTTCTAAGCGAAAAATTCTTTGATAAACCCAAGGCAAACCTTTTGCTGTGCGTCGTTGCACAGCTGCAAGAACTCCCTTGAATTTCTCTGTGAATTTTTCAGCTTATAACCGCTACGCGTCTTGAACAGAAGATTTTAGCTTTCTGTCGAGGCGAGCGGTTGCAGTCGTACAAAGACGTACGACAAAATCGGTCAACAAAGACAGAGACTAAAAGCTTCATTCAAGAAAATAGTGATGAGGATAGCTTCGTCTAGTCATTATTTCGTTTACTCCGCATAAATATATTAACGTACAAAAATTAAAGGAGAACGTAAAAATGTCATTTGATAAGTGGTTTAACAGCCAGAGTACGCTTTTAAAAGTAATTTTGCTTATCCTGCCTTTTGTCGGTTGGGTAGTGGAATTGCTTGTAAGACTGAGCGTAGCGCTTAACAAAAAGGACGCCGTCAGCATTATTGTATTCTTGCTCTTCTTAATTGTAGGTTGGAGCTGGATACTTTGCTTAATCGACCTTATTTACCTTATTGTTAAAGGTCATCTTATTCTCGCGTAAAAGAAGAAAAAAGAGGTGCGGACTTAAACAAGTCCGCACCTCTTTTGCGTTATTATATTTTTCTTTCGTCGTAAATTTTGCCGTCGAGAGTTTTGAACAGAAACGTTCCGGCTTCATAAAGTATGTAGCCGTGTGCGCTGTTTTCTTTGGGCAGGGAAACCGAGCCCGGGTTCAGATGAACGTAGCCTTCGCTTTCTACGACGTTCAAGGGCACGTGGGTATGACCCGTAAGGTAAACGTCGCCTTTGCCCATAGGCGGAATAACGCGGTGTCCGTGCGAAAGTATCAGGTTTACCTTTCCGTCGCTGACGGTCGCATAGTCGGAGGAAACGTTAAAGTCAAGCACCATCTGGTCAACCTCGCTGTCGCAGTTGCCGCGCACGGCGATTATTTTGTCCGCAATGTCGTTCAGCATTTCAAACACTTTCATAGGTGCGTATTCGTCGGGCAGTGGGTTGCGCGGACCATGGTACAGAATATCGCCCAAAAGCAGCAGCTTGTCCGCTTTTTCTTCGTTGAAGCGTTCTAAAAGTTGCGAACACCATTTTGCCGAGCCGTGGATATCTGACGCTATAAGTAATTTCATTTTATTATGTCCTTCAATTTTTGTATTACGCCGAACTCGGCGTTGGAGGGAATAACCTCGCCTATAAGCTCTTTAAGCGGAGGGTATGCGTTCGCGGTAACGTACGGATGCCCGCTCGCGGCAAGCATTTCGTAATCGTTCATATGGTCGCCGAAAGCCGCGCAATCGTCCGCGGTAACGTTTAAATGCTTAATCAGAGCATTGAGCGCATTTCCCTTGTTTGCGCCCTCGCGGCTGACGTCAATCCAGTCGTAGCCCGAAATCATTGTGCGCAAGCCTTTAATGAGCGGCGGCAGAACTATTCCGCCGTGCTCCGCCGCAGGCTGTGCGTCCCATACCGAAATTTTAAGCGCAGATACCTTTTTTGCCACTTCGTCGAGGTTATTAACTTTCTTTTCGGAGGAATACGACCTTTTGAGTGTTTCCACAAACTTAGGGAAACCGTCCTCGTAGTAGGCGCAGTCGGCGCAGGAGAGTACCGGGTAAAGCCCGTCCACGCCGCGGATAATATCCAGCGCACGTAAGACACCCTCGGCAGGAGTGGGGTCGGTAAAAATTATTTCGCCCTTGTAGTAAACAAGTCCGCCGTTTTCCGCAATGATTGCGATTTTGTCCAGCACGGGTGCAAAAAGTTTTTTAAGGTTTGGTAGCTGTCTGCCGCTCGCAGGCGCGAAAACGCCTCCGCCCGCCGTAAACTGCTCTATCAGCCCGAACGTTTCCTCTGGCATTATTTTAGTGGGCGGCAAAAGCGTTCCGTCCAAATCGCAGGCAATGAGTTTTATCATAAGTTTACTACATTGTATCACGATTGGGCTTTGAGAGCAACTAAACTAAAGGCGAGAAAAGCTTTAATGCGCCGCGCACCGTTTTTCTTACGATTGAAATGCGGCGCTCTTTCATTTCCGCGCTCGCGTACAGGCTTTCTTTGAAATCGGCGTAAGCGTCCCCCGCAAGTTTTCCGGCTGCCCAGATACCGCACTCGTAATTGAGGTTCATAGAGCGGTAGTCGAAGTTATAGCTGCCGAGCAGCACCTCCCCGTCGCAAATCACGCACTTGGAATGCATAAAGCCGGGGGTGTAACGGTAAATTTCAATACCGCATTTTAAAAGCTCAGCCGCGAACGACAGCGTAATTTCGAACGTTATGCGCTTGTCGGGTATTTCGGGTATGATTATCTGTACGCGCACACCCCGCCCCGCGGCGTATGTTAAAGCGTCTTTAAGCTTTTCTCCCACGCACAGGTATGGCGTGAATATGCAAACCCGTTTGCTTGCGGCGTAAATTTTGGCGGCAACCAGCTCTTTGCAGCAGCTTTTTTTGTATACGGGCGCGTCCGTTACGGGGATAACCTTATGCAATTTTTCGCTTTCGTCCTCGTCGCTTTCGTCACGGTCGGCTTTTGATAAGCGGTTTTTGCCGTAAAAATCCGTCAGGAATATATCTTCGTAATCTTCGGCGATAGCGCCTTTTAACATTATTCCGCCGTCCTTCCAGTAGCCGTGGGGAGAGCTTATGTTCGCGTATTCGTCGGCGACATTCACTCCGCCCAGAAATACCTTCTCGCCGTCTATTGTGGCGATTTTGCGGTGGTTGCGGCAATTGAGTCTGCTTACGGGGAAGGGCGAGAGCTTGTTGAAGATTTTTATTTCCGCTCCCGATTTTCTAAGCCGCTTAAAGTCCTTTTTCGGCGCGTGCATGGCGCTTCCGAACCCGTCGTAAATAATTTTAACTTTAACTTTGCGTTCGAGCGCTTTTTTCAGCTGCGTATACAGCCAACTCCAAATCTGACCTTTTGAAATTATATAGTATTCCAGATAAACGGTGTGCTTTGCTTTGGAGATACATTCCAGCAGGCGGTTGTAGTAGTGCGAACCGTCGCTGAAATATTCGCAGTCGGTATAAGAGGACGGGGGAGGGGGAACGGAGTTGTCCACGCTTCTTTTTGCGCCCGTACACGAGAGCGCGTATAAAAGAGCGCCGACTACCGGCAGGGCTGCAATGACGGCGAGCCAGGCGCATTTGATGTCGTTTTCACCGTCGCGGCAGAACAGAAAGAGCGCGCAGGTTATCGAAAGCGCATAAGCCGCGGCGGCGCCTACAGCGGCGGGCAAAAGAGAATGTAAATACAGGCATAAAAAAATTATTGCCGTGAAAATGGCGGCAATAACCAACAGGCAGAAAAACAGACGTGAAAAAACAAATTTCAAAAAGCGCACGGCAAACACCCGAACAGTTATTATGTATGGGCTTTCCCGCGCGCTTAAAATTTACTAATTACATTACCAACTTTAATACGGTCATTTCGCTGGCGTAAGGTGCGGCTTCCGCACGTGCGACCAACAGTTCGCGCAAGTCGTATTCGCTTAGCACTTCCTTTTCGAAATTGCTCAAATCAATCGCTTCGTGCACGAGCATATTGATAGCCGTTTCAATATATCCGAAGCCGTCGGTTACGGCGTAAATTTTCAGGCTCTTTTCGAACAGGAAATCCATATCGAGGTTAAAGCTCATACCGCAGAAACCGCCGAAAACCAGGTCCTTGCGCCTTGCGACCACGCTCGCCGATACGGAGGGGGGAAGCTTGCAGCAGGTGGTGTAAATAGCCGCGTCGCACAAATCTCCGCTCGTTGCGTTGTTCATATTCGTCGGAAGCTGGTCGTCGGCAAAGTACGCGTAGAATACGCCGCTGCGCTTAAGCCTTGCGATATTCTGCGGATAGTTGTCTATTACGACGGGCACAAGCTTGTGGTACAGCGCTACCTGCGCTAAGATACTGCCGAGGAAGCTGCCGCCGACGATAGCCACTCTCTTTCCTGCGGAAAGATTAAGATTATCAAATATATTTTCCGCCAAAGCGACGTGTTCTATACATAAAGCGTGCAAATCGGATACGCTGTCGGGTATGACGGAGACGTTTGAGTATTCGCAAACTACGAAATCGCGCAAAAATCCGTCGAAGTCGTCGCCCGCCATCTGAACGTGTTCGCAGTCGTTGCGGTTGCCCGACTTGCAGGCAAAGCATTTGCCGCAGGGCTGAACTGCGTTTAAATACACCCTCGCGCCCTTTTCAACGCCGTAGCACGCGTCGCCTGTTTCGGTAACAACGCCGATAGCAAACCTGCCTATCGTCTTGGGATAGGCGATTTCCTTTGCTCCCGTGTAGCTGAAAGCGTCGTAGTTGGAAAGCAAAACGTGAGTAACCTTAACCTTCACCTGAGTGGAAGTTATCTTGGTTTCCTTCTGCGGCTGATTTTCAAGATTCTGTTTGCCTAACAATACCCAGTTATCCATATGCATTTATTATACGACGAACGTTCGATTAAATCAACCTTTTTACAAATAAAACCATAAAATAGACTTGAGCTAGGCAATTTGCCGTGAAAAAATCGTAATAGGGTAAAAAAACGATTGACTTTATCAAACTTATTATTTATAATAATTTAGCATTTATCAAGAAATTATTAGCGAGGTGAACATATGAAGCCCGATATACATCCCGACTATCACGAAGTTACGGTAGTATGTGCGTGCGGCGCAACCTTCAAAACGGGTACTACCAAAAAGGTTGAAACGCTCAAAGTGGACATATGCAACAAGTGCCATCCTTTCTTTACCGGCAAGCAGAAGCTTGTCGATACGGGCGGCCGTGTTGATAAGTTCAAGAAAAGATATAATATCTAAACTAATAAAAGCGGCTTCAAAACATTTTTTTGAAGCCGCTTTTTAAAAACTCTTGCTTGTTTCTAAGCCAAGGGAATAGGTTAATAAAATAGAATTATGGCGAAGAAAGAAAAGAACAAGTCAATATGCACTTCCGTAGGCGGTCAGGCCGTTATGGAAGGCGTTATGATGATGGGAAAAACTTCATATTGCACAGCCGTACGCGACCCCGAGGGCGAAATACAGGTGGAAAAAGTCCGCTTTAAACGCGCGGGCGTTATTTCGCGTATTCCTTTCGTCCGCGGAGTGGTAAATATGGTTACTTCCCTTGTGCGCGGAATGAAAGCGCTTATGCGCAGTTCCTACGTGTACACGAGCGACGAGGAAGAACCCGGACGTGTGGAAAAGTGGTTTGCCGAAAAGTTCAACGCGGATTTCTTTCAGGTTATAAGCGTAATTTCGGTATGCATCGGCATAGTGCTCGCCGCCGTGCTTTTTATGTGGCTTCCCAACTTTCTGGTAGGTCTTCTTAAAGGCTGGTTCCCTGTTCTGGACGGCTCCGTGTGGGAGTTCGTCATTCTCGGCGTACTTAAACTGTTTATTTTCCTCGCATATCTGGGTATAATCCTCATATTCAAGGACATAAAGAGGCTGTACCGCTATCACGGCGCGGAGCACAAGACGATTAACTGTTACGAAAAGGGATTGGAGCTTACGCCCGAGAACGTTATGAAATGTTCGCGCATTCACGACAGATGCGGCACTTCATTTCTGTTCATAGTTCTTATAATCAATATCGTTATTATAGGCGTTGTGAACTGGGCGCTTAAAGTGCACACGATACCTTCCGCACCTTTGAAAGTGTTGGCGAAAATAGGCATTGAAATCGTGCTTTTGCCCGTAATAACCGGTATTTCGTACGAAATTTTAAAGATTCTCGCGCACTTCCGCGGACCTGTATCCAAGATATTCAAATCCCCCGGTATGCTGTTGCAGAAGGTGTTCACCACCCGCGAGCCCGAAATAGAAATGGTAGAGGTGGCAATCGCCGCGTTCAAAGCCGCTATGGAGATGGACGAAAACCCCGACCTCGG
>CAZACR010000069.1:0-6959 GCA_964483715.1 uncultured Clostridia bacterium | reverse complement strand
TCGAAATACCTCGGATTTTCGAACCAGTTGGAAACGGGAGGGGAGTTGAGCATAATGCGCGTAATGCCTCCGCCCGATTTTAAAAGTATCGGCACGTTGTGCCCCGCCATGGAATAGGTTATGCTGTTTTCGTCTATCCTCGCGGCGGCAACGGTGATATAACTGCGTTCGTCCAAATTGAGTTCGGCAAACTTATTTGCAAGCGAGCCTATCGCTTCCGCGGGTGAGTACGCTGTCTTGTCGTATGCCGCTTTCACGAACGCCGTCAGCATTCCAGCCGAAATACCCTTGCCCGAAACGTCGGCTATAACGCCGCAAGCCGATTTGCCTACGGAAAACACTTCGGGCAAATCTCCGCCTATGTCGCGGCAGGGGATATACATATACGAATAGCGCTTTCCGCCCTCCCACTTGCCTGCGGGAAGCAGGCGCTGCTGAATACTTTTAGCCGTCTGCAATTCGCGCGCGATTTCAAGCTCCAAAGCGTCGTCGATAATTCCCATACACAGTCCGCCGCCCAGCGGCTTGATTGTTATGGAAAAGGAAACCTCGCGAGTGGTTTCGCCCTTGAGCTTTAAAATTACTCTGCGCGAGATTTCGCGGCTCGAATAGAACGAATCCTCGAACGCGGTGACAAGCGAGCAATTTTGGGCGCAGTCGCCCTGACCGCAATGTTTGCAGTCGAGTGCGCAGCCCACGGCGTCGCCCAGCTTTCCGCTCTTCAAGTTGCTGTCGAACAGCGTTCTGAAAGTGGCGTTGGCGAAAACCGCTTTTAAGTTTTGGTCGGCGACTATCACGGCGGAAGGCACTCCGTCGATTATCTGCCTGTAAAACTTCTCAATCATTTTTAGGTAAATAGAACGATAATTTTCTTTCTACGATTTGCGCGTTTAAGGGTACGCCTTCGTACAGCTCTCCCTCCGCCTGAATGGTGGTAGGAGTGTCGTCCAACGGCGTAACGCATACGCTTTTGCATAAAACGTGCGTGACTTCTTTGACTTTGTTTACTTTGCCTGCGTTGAGTTTCATAAACGCGATAAGCGTTGAGAATTTGGTAAGGCAGTCTACCATAAGCAGGTCGATATACCCGTCGGTTATGTCGGCTTCGGGGAAAACTTTTATGCCGCCGCCTATTTGTCTGCCGTTGCCCAGGCACACGATAATGCCAGAATGTTGCTCTTCCTTGCCGTCGTAAACCACCTTGTATTTGCCCGGTTTGTAGTGCAAAAGACTTTTTACGAAAGCGGAAAAATATTTATTCCTGCCCGTCTTTTTACCGCCGTACACGCGTTTCAGCACGTCGACGTCAATGCCCATACCGACGGCGTTTATGCTGCGCAGTCCGTTTTCGAGCTCGATAAAATCTATCTTGGTCGGAGAGCGGAACGCAATAGTTTCCGCTGCTGTTTTCACGTCCTTGGAAATGTGCGCACATTCCGCAAAGTCGTTGCCGCTGCCGAGGGGGATAAGCCCGAGAGTGCAATTTGAAACGTCCTTTATGCCGTTTAACACCTCGTGAAGCGTTCCGTCGCCGCCCATTGCGATAAGGTTGACGTTTTCTCCGCTTTCGGTCAGCTCTGCGGCAATTTCCGTCGCGTGACCGGGGTGAAGCGTTTCGTGGATAACAAGCTGTTTTTCCGCTTTTTCAAAAACGCTTTTTACTGTTTCAAGCTTTTCCGAGGCGTCTTTTCCGTGATTTTTTGTGTTGGCTATTAAATGGTACATCGGCAGGTTTCCAGGTGGTTTTATCTTTTGTCTGCGGCTAAGCTTTCGCGCAAACTATCATTTTTAATTATACATTATAAAATTTCATATTGCAATAGATTTATAAATTTGCTATAATGTAAAAATAAAAATTATGATTGAAATTATCCCCGCAAAGCTTATAACGCTTGCCGAAAAACTTGATAAACCGTTATACGTTGTAGGCGGCACTTGCCGCGATTATATAGCGAAGCTTTGCTCCCGTTCGAACGACTGGGATATCTGCGCCGCGCTTACCGCGGAGGAGATGTGTTCAGCCGCCGAAAGCGTCGGATTTAAAATAACCGCCGTTTATAAACACACGGGGACGGTGCGTTTGTCGGCGGACGGAGTGAATTATGAATATACCTGTTTCCGAACCGATAGATACGTGCGCGGAGAGCACAGCCCCGAAGCGGTGTATTTTACGGACGATATCTCGCTCGACGCGAAGCGCAGGGATTTTAAGTGCAACGCGATATATTACGACGTCAAGGGTAAAGTCTTCACCGACCCACTCGGTGGTATAGAGGATGTTAAAAGTAGAGTTCTGGATACAGTGACGTCTGCGGAAAAAGTGTTCGGCGAGGACGGACTTAGGCTGATGCGCCTTTGCCGTATAGCCGCGCAGACGGGCTTTAAGCCGACGGAAGAGTGTATTAAGGGCGCGAAAAACAATGCTGAGCTGATACGCGATATCGCGGCGGAAAGAGTGCGCACGGAGCTTGAATTGCTGCTTTCGGCGGACTTGAAGTACGGTATATCCGACGGGCAATACAGCGGATTAAAGCTTATGCACCGTATAGGCGTGCTCGGCATTATTCTTCCCGAACTGACGGCGGGGGACGGTATGGTTCAGCGCGAGGATTTTCACGCGCACGACGTGCTGGAACACTCGTTGCGGTGCGTAAAGTACGCTCCGCCCGAAATACGTTTTGCGGCGCTTTTGCACGACGTCGGCAAGCCGTACTGCAAAATAAACACTGGCAAATTCGCTCTGCACGAGATAGAAGGCGAAAGGATTGCCGCGGATATATGCGACAGACTGCGCGTTTCCAAAAAGGAAAAAACGCGCGTGTGCGAACTCGTCCGTCTGCATATGTACGATTTATCCTGCCTCGCGGGGGAAAACAAGGTGCGTAAATTTATAGTGCGGAACCTGAACGTTTTAGACGATTTGCTGAAATTAAAGCAAGCCGATTTTTCCGCCTGCAAGGACGATTTATCTATTGCGCCCTGCGTGAAAAAGTGGAAAGAAATAATCGCAAAGATGAAAAAAGAAGGCGTGCCGTTCACTTTAAAACAGCTTGCCGTCCGCGGCGACGAACTTATTACGGCAGGGGTTAAAAGGGAGAACGTCGGTAAAGCCCTCGGTTTTCTGCTCGGTGAGTGCGCGCTGGACGCGCGGCTGAACGTTAAGGAAAAGCTTATAAAACTTGCGCTGGTAAGATATTGAACTTAGGGTATAAACTTCCGGTAAATTAACGCAAGCGAAATAATGCAAACGGTTGCTTTTTTATCAGTCCGTGTTGTATAATAATAATTGTATTAAAATAAATAAATGTAGCAAGCAAAACCACGCTTTTGCGCAGCGCGACCCAATTTGCGCATACTTGCGGCTCACTGGGTGAATTTTTGCAGTTTCTGATAATTGAGGGCAATAATATATTGCAAAAAGAGGGCAAAGCCCTAAAAATCGTAATTTGTTTTTTGCGCAAGAAAAAGAAATTTACGAGAAAGGAGTAATTCTATGGCTAAAGGCGGTTCTAAGTTATTAACGGGCTTAATCGCATTCTTACTCGGGTTTATATTCGCTATTTTAGTGGAAGTCGGCGCGATTGTCGGCGTGTACTTTTATGTTACCAGAACGGATTTGGATAATATTTTCCAGACCATCGGCATACAGAACAAGGACGAGGACGGCAACTATATTTACATAAACACGGACAACGAAAACGGCGGCGCTCAGAATTTGGGCGAGCTATTGTCGCTTTTGCAGGGTTATCTTTATTCGGAAGGCTCGTCGGCTATGGATTATCCCGTTCTCGGTAAGAGCTTCGACGAGATAGGCAACCTTCTGCCCATAACCCAAAAGTTGCTTGCGGAAAAGCTTTACCCCGCAGTTGAACAGTTTGTCGATATCGACTGGGAGGAATTCGAGAAAAAACCCATTTCGGAAATACCGCAGTTTTTAAGCGACAGCGTAATGGATATCCGTCCCGCAAAGCTGTTGGGGAAAGTAGGTATGGACGGTCTTGTGGGCGAAGACGCTAACGTTATGGTTAAAGCGCTCTTGGCAGGCGCCGAGTTCGACTATGCGCAAACCACCTCGGGACTTAAGTTCCCCGTATATTACGACGAATACGTATATAACTCAAGCCTTTCCCGCTATTACCGCGAAGAGGCGGTGAACAATCAGCAGGCTTATCCCGCCGACCTCAGCGAAGATTTGCTGTTCAAAACGGGTACGCAGAACGATGATAACGAAGATATTTACCGTCTGTACTATATACCTTGCTCCGTTTCCGGCGGCGGTCTTTCCGACGCACGCCTTTGCGAAGACGGTGAGACGATTTACGAACAGGATACGTCGTTCTATGTCGTAAGAAGGCATAATACAAAGAAAGAATACGAGCTTATTCTGGAGGACGAATATAAATATCTTTCCGATTACGGCTTGCACAATATGGACAGAACGGGCAATTTCTACTACACCAACGGCGGTGAAGAATTGCAGATTTATCCCGTTACGATACGCAGTTTCTCGGACTCCGAGGAAGTGTTTAAACCTCTTTATTCAGTTTCCGTTACTGAGGTTGTCGGGGACGGGGAAAACCACGTAATAGGCGAGCTGTTCGGCAGTCTTTCGATAGGCGAACTGATGGACGGAAAAGCCGACTTCGACGAAATGGTGGGCAATCTGTCCTTGCCGCAGGTTATCAACGTAGACCCCGAACAGTCAATCATGGCTTATATCGGCTACGGCATTACCAACATAAAACATTCCGAAGTAAGCGGATGTGATTACGAAGGCTACGTCAAAGTGGACGGAGTTTCCACACCGTGCTTTATTACTTACGAACTCAAGGGCGAACCCGCTCACAGGGCGATAAACCGCGTCTGGTATTACGGCGACGACGGGAAAGTGCAGGAAGTTGAGGGCACTAAGGTTAAAGAAGTAGCCAACCTCGCAAGCGATTTGGAGATAAGCGCGCTTCTGGACGTGAAAGCCGACGACGCGATAATTTCGTATCTCGGCTACGGACTTACGGGCGTTGTTAAAAACGCAGGCGTCGGATATACCCATACGGGCACTTGCGAAATCGAAGAAGACGAAGTTAAAAAGCAGGTTTCCTGTTTTATAGATACGGACGAAGACGGACGTATAACACAGGTATGGTACGTAGGCGACGACGGCGAAAATCATCTTGTGTCCGGTACGACGGTAAATAAGATATCGGACAGAGTAAGCGGAATTATGGATAACATCGCTATAACCGACGTAATGGACGTGGAGTGGGATAATGCCATAATGGTTTACATGGGCTACGGCGTAACGGGAGTATCGGCTCAGAACGGTGCGGGCTATACTCACGTCGGCTCGGTTGAAGTCGGAAATGTAAAAGTTCCCTGCTATATCAACGTTGACGACGAAGGAAACATAACGGAAGTCTGGCGCTACGACGGTACGGACAACAAAGTACCGGTAAGCGGCACAAAGATAAGTCAGGTGTCGGACAGAATGGGCGGCATTACTGATAATCTTACTCTTCCCGACGTGCTCGACATAACGGCGGACGAAAGCGTAACCGCTTATATAGGCTACGGATTGACAAACATCGAACAAGCCGACGGCGCAGGTTATACGCACACGGCAACATACGTAGCGGACGACGGAACGGAAACAGACTGCTTTATTCTGACCGACGACAACGGAAAAATTACTTCCGTATGGTATATGGAAGAAGGCAACAGGGTTTTCGTTCAGGGTACGGTTATAGGACAGCTGTCCGAAAAAATAGACAGCCTTGCAGAACATATGACCCTCGGCGACGTTATGGACGTTTCGGAGGACGACAAGATTCTCTGGGCGTTGAGGGATACGAAAATCAGCGAGCTCGGAGAGAAAGTAAAAACGCTTAAAATCAAAGACGTTCTCGACGAGGAAGACATTGAAAAAAGCGCTATTTTAAGACAGCTGAAAGACAAGAGCATAGACGAGATGTCTACCGCTATAGACGCTATTTCCATACAGAGCATTTACACCAAGGAAGTCTACGGGTTTGGGCCCGAAGAAGCGGTCGAGCTTTCTGAAGTAACCGAATACAAGAGAGATATACTCTACTTTATAAAAGAAATTGACGAAGACGGAAGCGTAACGTATACATACGTTAACAGTGAACTCTATGACGACGATGACCAGCAAAACGACTATCGTGTTGGCAAACTGCTTTCCGAGGATGAGTTTAATGCGGGCATAGCAAGCGGAATAGAATATTATTCCTACGGCGAGGCAAGGGGTATGTGGCGGCTTATCCTGTTCAGAGACGACGTCGAAACAGGAGTTAACGGCGAAACCGTTTATACTTTAAATAATTTCAACAATATGATTGCGGGCTGTACGAAAAATATCAATAACGCAACGCTTAAAACCTTGCAGGAAGCGGGGATAATCGACGAGAACAGCAACCTCGACAAAGAATTCGTTTGGTATACGAATAACAACGGTGTTCCCGAAAGACATTCGAGAAATCTCGGCGGAATGAAGCTGAAGGAGCTTATAGACGCGGTAATCAATATGGATTTAAGCGTTTTGCCCGGCGTCGGGAATTGATTAAGCTGTTTAAAATCGTTTGACAATTGAAATTTATTACTGTATTATATTAAAGCTAATTATAAACGGACGAAAGTCCGGATATATTAAAACCTTGCATACCGCAAGTGGTATGCCGATTAAGTCCGGGAGGTGAAAAAAATGAAAACTTACGAAATGCTTTACGTATTAGACGCGGCGATTTCCGACGAAGCAAAGGAAGCTTTTGTTCAGAAGTTCGAATCTATCGTATCTAATAACGGCGGCACGGTCGTTTCCACTGACAAGTGGGGCAACAAGAAGTTGGCTTATCCTATCAATTATAAGTCCGACGGTTGGTACGCTTTAATGACCTTCGAAGCCGATGGCGCAGTAGTTAAGGAACTTGACAGAATAGCTGGTC
>CAZACR010000068.1:0-6971 GCA_964483715.1 uncultured Clostridia bacterium | reverse complement strand
AGTTGAAATAATATATGAATATTTAAAGGGCTTGGGCTATATAAATATAACAGTAAATGAAAAAAGCAGTTGACTTTTTAAAAAACAATAAAAACGCTTTAATCGTGCTGGTGTTGCTAATCGCACTCATAGTCATCGCAATATCATTAAACGGCAATAAAAGTCTTTCGGTAAGCAGTATAGGCGGTAGCAATAACCAGAATAAAAGCGTTACGGAGATTAAGCTTGAACAGATACTTTCCGGAATAGACGGAGTAGGGCAAGCCGAGGTTATGATTAACGAAAGCGAAGACGGCATAGACGGTGTGATAATCGTGTGCAGCGGAGCCAACAACTTAATGACCAGAAACAATATTTTAAACGCGGTAACAACCGCCTTGAACGTTAAAGGAAATAATATAGCAATTTACGCTATGAATAAACAATAAATAAGGAGATTAAAGTTTATGACCAAGAAGAAAAAAGTTATCATTATGACGTCGCTCGTATTTTTACTTGCGATAACCGCAGTACTCAACGTATTGCTTGTGAACCGCAGATCGACTGCACAGGCTGACGCAATCACGACGGCGAATTATTTCTCGTCGTACCGTTCCGAAAGGTCAAGCAAGAGAAACGAAGAACTTCTTCAACTCGACAACGTTATCAACCTGTACGAAGCAGGCAGCGAAAAGTACAACCAGGCTGTCGATATGAAGATGAAAATAGTCGGCATTATGGAAAACGAACTCGTTATCGAAACGATGGTTAAATCGCTCGGTTTCAGCGAAGCGGTAGTTTCTATCGGTATGGACTCCGATAACGTAAACGTATTCGTAAATACCAACGAATTGGATACGCCCGCAGCGCTTTCGATATACAATCTTTTGAGAAACGAATTGGGCGTTCCCAGCACAAATATTATAATTATGCCTGTATATACACAAATTTGAATATAATCGTTGCAAATTTATTTGATATGTGTTATACTGTATATGGTAAATGCGGTTATTCCGCATAACCTTAAAGGAGAACACAGATGGCGCATATCAGACACGACCCTACGTCAACGCAGAAAGGTAAGATATCTTATAATTCGGGAATAGTCAGCGGAATTGTCGCGCTCGCTATAACCGAAGTTGAGGGCGTAAGTCTTCTCAATTCAAAGAACAAGGGTATTAAGCTCAGTTTCGACAAACAGGGCATAACCGCAGATATAAGCGTTAAAGTCGATTACAGCTATAACGTACCCTCGCTTGCATTCAGAATTCAGCAGTCTATCAAGCATAACGTTGAATCTATGACTAAGTATAAAGTTGACAAGGTAGACGTTCATATTCAGGACGTAAATTTCCCCGCAAATCCCGCGGTGTAAAACAAAATTTAATTATTTATTCCCTTAAATTTTTTAAGGGAATATTTCTATTTAAGGTTATATATGAGAACATTCGCAAGAGAAACACTTTTCAAAATACTTTTTTCATCGCAATTCGTAGGCAACGTTGACAGCGGATTGAAAAATTCGCTGTATAAGTCCGAAAAATTGTCGCAGGACGATATTGATTACTGCGACGCAATGCTAACGCTTATTCAGGAGCACGAGCAGGAACTTTTACAGGTGCTGGACGAGAACTCTATTCTTTTCCCCGAAAAGCGTATTTTTCCTGCCGATAAAAGCATTCTTCTGATTGCAATGAGCGAAATAAAGTATTGCGACGATATTCCAGATAAAGTTTCCATGAACGAGGCCGCAAACATTGCATCGAAATATTCGTCGGCAAAGAGCGCTTCGTTTATAACGGGCATTTTATCAACAGTATCGGAGAGAAAATAATATGTACAGTATTATTGACGGAAAACATCATTCGGCGCAAATAAGAGAGCAAATTGCCGAGCGTGTTGCTGCATATAAACAAAAATACGGAAAAGAAGTAGGTCTCGCGGTGGTGCTTGTGGGCGATAATTCGGCGTCACAGGTTTACGTGAGAAACAAAATTAAGGGTTGCGAAGAAGTCGGAATTAAATCTTTCGCATATTATCTGCCTGCCGACGCTACACAGCAACAGGTAGAGGATTTAGTGAAAGGACTTGTTTCCGACAGTGCGGTGCACGGTATTTTGGTTCAGCTTCCGTTGCCAGCTCACCTCGACGCTCAGTCCGTTCTCGGCTTAATACCAAAAGCAAAGGACGTGGACGGATTTTGCGAGGAAAACATAGGAAGCCTTTGTATGAACCGTGAGTGCCTTGTAGCGTGCACGCCGAACGGCATTATGAAAATGCTCGAGCGTGAAGGCGTAGAAATAAAGGGGAAAAACGCGGTGGTTATAGGGCGTTCAAATATAGTCGGCAAACCTATGGCAATGCTATTGCTCAATGCCGATGCAACCGTTACCGTTTGCCACAGCAAAACCCGTAATTTAAGTGAAATATGCTCGCAAGCCGATATCCTTGTTGCCGCAATAGGCAAAGCGAAATTCGTAAAATCGGACTTTGTCAAACAGGGCGCCGTAGTAATAGACGTCGGAATGAACAGAGATGAAAACGGCAAGCTATGCGGAGACGTAGACTTTGAAGACGTTAAGGATAAGTGTTCTTATATAACTCCGGTACCAGGCGGAGTCGGACCGATGACGATTACAATGCTTTTATATAATACCGTAACAGCTGCGGAGAGGTATACACATTGAGTAAGCAATTTGACGAACAATACGAAAAGTATCTCACGTATTTTAATAGTGAACTTGAAAAATACTGCCGTGATAAGCTTGTAACCAAGCCCGAAATTCTGGGAGAAAGTATGTGTTACAGCGTTTTGCTCGGCGGTAAGCGCATAAGACCTGTTTTAATGCTTGCCGTCGGTGACGTGCTCGGCGTAGAAAAAGAAAAGCTTTTGCCTTTTGCTATCGCGCTCGAACTCATTCATACTTATTCACTTATACACGACGATTTGCCCGAAATGGACGACGACGATTACCGCCGAGGCAAACCTTCCAACCACAAGGTTTACGGACAGGGCAACGCGGTGTTAGCTGGTGACGGATTGTTAAATTCCGCGTATTCTCTTCTATTCTCGGAGTGTTTTAAAGGTGAAGAATACATAAACGCCGCAAAATATATATGCGATTGCGCCGGTATTTCCGGTATGATTGCAGGGCAGTCCGCCGATTTATTGTATGAAAATACTCAGCCCGAAGAAGATATTCTCGAATTTATTTATGAAAATAAAACGGCTAAGCTTATAACGGCGGCAGTGGTCGTGCCTTCGGTTTTCAAATCAGGCGAAAACTTTTCGGAGCTTCAGGCTCTCGGAAAATCTCTCGGTTATCTCTTCCAGCTTACCGACGATATTTTAGACGTATGCGGTAAATTTTCGCAGCTCGGCAAGAGCATTGGGAAGGACGACGCCGAAGGCAAACTTTCCGCCGTCAGATTGTACGGAATAGACGATTGCAAGCTGCGTGCGGATATGGTCGGGGACAAATGTCTGACAATAATCGACGGACTTAACGGAAATTGCGGTTTCCTGTACGAATTTATAAATTTTGTAAAATCCAGACTCGGTTAAACGGGGTTAGCATTAAATATGCTTGAAAATTTCAGTACTTCGCAATTAAAAAGCATGTCCGTTGACGAGCTTAAAATTCTTTGCGAAGATTTGCGGCAAAAAATAATATCTACAGTGATGAGTAACGGAGGACATTTATCATCCAACCTTGGAATGGTAGAGCTCACCGTTGCTCTTCATTACGTTTTCGATTTTCCGAACGATAAAATTGTTTTCGACGTCGGTCATCAGTGCTATTCGCATAAATTATTGTCGGGGAGATTGAAAGACTTTAACACCCTGAGAAAGCGCGGCGGCGTTGCAGGTTTCCCTAAGCGTGAAGAAAGCGAATACGATTGCTATAACACGGGGCATGCGGGCACATCCGTTTCCGCGGCGCTCGGTATAGCCAAGGCCAGAGATATCCGCAAGCAGGATTTTAACGTAATCGCCGTAATAGGCGACGGTTCTTTCAACAACGGACTTATATACGAAGCATTCAACAGTCTCCGTCCGCTTAACACAAATATTCTCGTATTGCTTAACGATAACGGTATGTCCATATCGCCGACGGTAGGGAGTATGCACGAATACCTTGAAAAGCTGAGTCGGGACGACGTACATAAAGCAAAAGTTGAAAAGCACAGCAATATTTTCGAGCGGTTCGGATTTTCCTATGACGGAGTTTACGACGGAAACGACCTCGGCGTTATGATAGAAAAGCTTAAGGAAGTTAAGCAAAAGCTGAAAACACAGTCGGTTATTTTGCACGTGCTTACAAAAAAGGGTAAAGGGTACGCATTCTGCGAGGAGCATCCCCAACAGACGCACGGTGTTTCCAAAGCGGGAAGTAAAGTCAGTTCCGAATATTCCGCGGTTCTGGGAAAAACCTTGTGTAATATTGCGAAAGAGAATAAATCAATCGTAGCCGTCACTGCTGCAATGACGCCCAGCTTGGGATTAAGCGAGTTTTTCGATACCTTCCCCGACCGCGCGATAGACGTCGGTATATGCGAAGAACACGCTACAATACTGTGTTCGGCGTTGGCTACGCAGGGATTAAAGCCCTATTACGCAGTTTATTCAACGTTCTTACAGCGATCTTTCGACGAAATCGTTTTGGATATTTGTAGTCAGAAACTGCCCGTAACGTTATGTATAGACCGTGCCGGATTATCGGGTGCCGACGGAGAAACCCATCAGGGCGTATTCGATTTGTCGTTCTTGAATTTTATTCCCGATCTGACTATAGCCGTGCCTAAAGACGTAAATGAATTCAAGCATATGATTGAGTGGAGTGCAACTTATAATTCTCCGCTTGCAATACGTTATCCGAGAGAGGGAAAAGCGCTGTACAATGGCGACGGCAAACCCATTGAAGCAGGGAAATGGGAAATTCTTAAAAGCGGGAAGAGCAATGCAGTAATTCTTGCCTGCGGAGAACGAATGATAAATCTGGCGTTCGAAGTAAGTGAAGAACTGTCTGGTCAAGGTATAGATTTAACGATTATCAACGCCAGGTTTGTTAAGCCGCTCGATTACGCAATGCTTAAAACACTTAGTCAAAATATAATAATTACTTTGGAAGATAACGCGCTTATAGGCGGTTTCGGCAGTGCTATAGGCAACTATTATTCACAAAACAGCTCAAAAGCAGTTAAGTCGTTCGGTTATACGGATAGTTTTATTCCGCACGGCAGTATAGACGAATTGATGAACGACTTCGGGCTTTGTAAACAGCAAATTATAGACTACATAGCAAAAAATGCGGATTGATAAGTTTTTGACCGAAAAATTCGGCTCGCGTACGAAAGCGGCGGAAGCAATAGTAAAAGGAGCGGTAAAAGTAAACGGAAAAACCGTAGCTCCGTCGTATGATATAAAAGACAGTGACAATATCGAATTTATCGAACTCAATGAAAGCTTCGTATCCAACGGCGGATATAAGCTTAGTAAGGCGATAAAGGATTTTGCTTTTGATGTAAACGGAAAAATTTTTGCCGATATAGGAGCAAGTAACGGCGGATTTACCGATTGTCTGTTGCAGAACGGTGCAAAAAAAGTGTATTGTATCGACGTGGGAGAAAGTCAGTTAGATAAAAGTCTACGCGACAAATCGGTTGTTATAATTGATAATTTCAACGCCAGAAATCTGAACGCGCAATTATTTAAAGAAAAGTTGGACGCAATAGTTATAGACGTGAGCTTTATTTCTCTTACATATATCCTTAAAGCAGTATCAGACGTATTGACAGACGGCGGGGAGGTAATTGCGCTAATCAAGCCTCAATTCGAATGCGAGAGCAAAAATGTCGGGAAAAACGGAATAGTAAAGAAACCCGAAGCGCACTTGAATATTATAGAAAAAATTTATAATTTTGCCTTACAATGCGACCTTATGCCCGTTGATTTAACCGACGCGCCGATTGTCAAAGGCAAGAATATTGAATATCTTATTCGTTTAATTAAACACGGCGAATGTACGAAGCCGATAAATTCGTTGATTAAACGCATAACATTGTAAATTTTTTGCATAAAATATTTGCATATTTGCATATTGTGTGCTATAATTTACGTATGAAAGTGGGGTTATACTATAACTTAAACTATATTGAGGTAAATAAGTCGTATATTGATACAATAATTACCAATTTTGCCAAAAACAATATAGAATATGTTACGGTGGATACACTTGACAAAATAATCGGTTTAGATATCCTTATTGTGCTTGGCGGCGACGGAACAATTTTGACCATAGCTTCCGAATGTGCGGTGCACGGAGTAAAAATTATCGGAATAAATTACGGACATACGGGATTTTTAGCCGAATTCGAGCCAAACCAATTGAACGAAGCGCTTGAAATGATAATCGGCGGCAAATACGTTACCGAAAAGCGCAGTATGTTGCAGATTACTCATTCGTCGGGTAAAACTTACTACGCGTTAAACGACGCCGTTATACAACGCAGTACATCGGGCGACAGCTTCAGCAATACAATCAATCTTCACGCTGAAATTGACGGTTCGACAGTGGACAACTTCTCATCCGACGGTCTGATTGTCAGCACGCCTACGGGTTCTACGGCATATTCGCTCGCTGCGGGCGGTTCGGTGCTCACTCCTGATATAGGAGCTTTCATAATAACGCCGATTTGTGCTCATTCGTTACATTCCAGACCGATAGTTTTTAATGATAAATCGACTGTAAAAGTCAACAGAAGCAATAGCAGAGGGGTACTTAACCTTATAGTTGACGGCAGAGCGGTAGAGAAAATTTTAATAGACGATTTCATTACGATTAAAAAGGCGGACCGTTACGTGGAGTTTATAACTTCGCCCAACGGGAACTTTTTCAATAAATTATTATATAAATTAAATGTATGGGGTAAATGATGCATAGAAACTCAAGACAAGCGGCAATTCTTGAAATTATTGCCGAGAAAGACGT
>CAZACR010000067.1:0-7094 GCA_964483715.1 uncultured Clostridia bacterium | reverse complement strand
GGAACACCGTGCCGTCGAGTATGCGGCGGATAGTGCCGTTGGGGCTCTTCCACATACTCTTCAGGTTGTACTCTTTAACCCTCTGCGCATTGGGTGTTATCGTCGCACACTTGACCGCAACGCCCAGCCGCTTGGTAGCTTCCGCGCTTGCAACCGTAACCTTGTCGTCGGTCGCGTCGCGCTCGGGCAATCCCAAATCGTAATATTCCGTCTTTAAATCGACGAACGGCTCGATCAGTATTTCCTTAATCCAGCGCCACAAAACGCGCGTCATTTCGTCGCCGTCCATTTCGACGAGCGGAGTGCTCATTCGTATCTTCGCCACCGCGGCTACCTCCGTGAAAAGTGTTTTTAATATTTTACACTAATTTCACTTTAACTTGCAAGCGTTTGAGGGAACGTTATTCAGAATGCCCGTCTGAACCTTTAACTTTTTATGCTCGTTTGCAAAATCGGTTTGTGCCTGTTCTATAAGCGAAAGCAAAACGTCGCCGAACGAAGCGAAGCTGTCCGATAAAAGGTATTGCGAAAGCGAGCCGGGCACGGTGTTTATTTCGCTGACGAAAACGTCGTCACCGCGGATTATGTAGTCGAAGCGCACTATTCCGCGGAAGTTAAGAGCGCCGTAAATTCTCGCCGTTTCTCCGCGGATAAATTCCGCCGTATCTCCGTCCAGATTAGCAGGGAATACGCGCGTTCCGCCGCCCGAATATTTATCGTCGTAAGAGAGCAAATCGCCGCTCGTAGAAACCTCTTCGCACTGCGAAGTTATCACATTACCGTCTACATAATATGCGGCGCAGTTTATCTCTCTGCGCGGCGACAAAAACTCCTCGATAAGCACGCCGTCGTCCAGCTCGAACGCCGTTTCCAGCACGCTTAAAAGCTGCTGCTCGTTATCCGCTTTTTCTATGCCGATACTCGAACCGAGCTTTGCGGGTTTTACGATTACGGGGTATCCAAGCCATTCCGCAGCCTCGATTGCCCCCCTGATATCCCGCGAATAACCGTATTTTGCGACTTTTACGCCCAAGCTTTGCAGCACGAGCTTTGTATAGAACTTATCCATAAACGCCGCGCTTTCGAACAGCCCTGCGGAAGCGAAAGGTATGCCGTTCACCGCAAACAGCCCCGATATACCGCCGCCTTCGCCTACGCCGCCGTGACAGCAATTGAGCGCACAGGCAATGCTTGTTTTGTCTTTCGGTTTACCTTTTTTATTAAAGAAAACCACTCCGCCGTAGCATACGCAAACGGGCAGGTAACGGCTGAAATCGCCGCTTTTATAAACGCTTATATCCGCAAGTTTTTCGTCCGCAACCATTTCGCCCGAACGTGTTATATAAATCGGCAAAACGCTCTTACCCGCTTTTTTTAAAACGTTGCAAGCCATAGTGCCGGTTATGACGGACACCTCGTGCTCGTTTGAAATTCCGCCAAAAACAACGGCGACATCGTAATTTTTCAAAATAAAAAACACCCCCGATAAGTTTTTATCACCTGACGGAATATTTCCGCTTTATCGGGAGTGTTTATTGAAATTCAAATATAGATTTATAGATATATGTCGGGCAAATCGTTCAAAAACAGCACGCTGTCACCCTTTTCGATAACGCCCTTTATAACGTCCTGCGCGGCGGCAAGAGTAGGCACGAGAGACAGTTTTCCGCTGTCTCCGCCGTTTTCAAGATAGCCTTCCTTAACCGCGGTTACCAGCGTTTCGCCGACCAATATGACTTTATCAAACCCTACAAGCTGAGCGCCCAGTGCTTTGTTTTCGCTCTCTTCCAGCACGCCGAGTTCCACCAAGCCGGGGGTTACTACAATCTTTTTACCGCTCAGCGTGCGCAGTACTTCCAGCGCCGCTTTCGCCCCTACGACGTTGGAATTATAACCGTCGTCGAGAATATTCACGCCGTTGCTTTCTATGAGCTGAAGCCTGTGCTCGACAAATCCGAGCGAAGGAATAACGTCTGTAATTTCGTCTAAACTCAACCCCAGTTCGAATGCAATACTTGCGCATAAACCGATATTATAAGCGGAGTGCGCGCCTAAAAGTTTGGTCTTTACCATACGCGCTTCGCCGCCCAAAGTGAGCGTAAAAGAAGTGCCCGTACCGTCCGCGATTACGCCCGAAATACAGTCACTTTTTGCGATTGCCCCCGTACTATCCGCGAAATAATTGTAACAATCCGACGAAATATAGCATTTTTCAGCCGTTGCGGAGATAATTTCGCCCTTAGCCTTGACAACGTTTTCAAGCGTTTTAAAGCTTTCCAGATGCTGAGGGCAAATGCCCGTAATAGCAGAATAGTCGGGCGGACAAATGTCGCACAGCTCTGCGATATCGCCCACGTTTCTCGCGCCCATTTCCGCAATCAAAATATCGTAGTCGGCAAGGTTTGCGCCGTTCACAGTCTTTGCAATTCCGAGCGGAGTGTTGTAAGAACGGGGCGTTGCAAGCACCTTGTGCTTTGTCTGCAACATTTCGCAAAGCAGGTTTTTAACCGTCGTCTTGCCGTAGCTGCCGGTAAGTGCAACCACCTTGATTTCGGACGAGGCAAGCTTTCCCTTCGCCTTTTTAACGTAGCCCTTGTTTTTGGGAATTTCGTAAACGAGCGTTATGCAGTTTGCCAGGCAAACCAACGGATACACCGCCGCGGCGAAAAGCGCGAGCGTGCAATATTTAAGCGAGGTAAAAATCGGCTGCGCCCAAACGTAGTCCGCAAAATTCAGAAGTGTGACCGCAACGTATACAAGCACAGCGCAGATAAGCCAGAAAACGACGGCGAGGCGCTTGAACCTCGGCGTGGGTGTTGCGGGACTTTTAAGCGCGACCTTTGCGTCCGAGTATAAATAAAGAATAAAGAAAACGACGTACGCGGCAAGCCCTATCAAAGACGACCACTTGCCCGTGAAATAAAAGCAGAGCGAAATGACCGCGCAGGAAAGAAGGCATGCAAAGCTTAGCAGACTGAGCCGCGACTGCGCGAGGTTGTTTTTGCGGCGGAGCCATGCGAAAAACTTTCCGCTCTTATAACCGCACGCTTGCATCATACCGATAGGCTTAAAGCTTATCAAAGTAAGAAAACTTGCAAACGCGAGCGCTATCAGCACGCACTCGATTGTCGTTCCCACCGAAATAAAAAATAGCATAATCACACCTTGTTAGTTTACAGTCCTTTGATTAGAAGCGAGTTAGGCAAGGAAACCGAGGCTTTTGCGACAGGAGTTTACAATGAAGTAAATGACTTAGCAAAAACGCAAGGTTGACACCGCATAACGAAGCTTATAATCAAAGCGCTTATCTTTATGTTTTAATACTCAAAAAAAATCAAGCATCAAGGAATTGAACTTTTGCGCGTTTTCGCAAAAGCAAAAATGCCCGCCGTCAATAAGAACAAGCCTGCTGCCTTCGATACAACCGTTGATAATTCGCCCCTCTTCGTCGGGCGGAGTAGTCGTATCATTCTTACCGTAAACAAGTAAAGTCGGTATCTTCAGCTGCCTTGCGCAGTCCGTCAAATCCTCGTTGACAATCAGCTTATAACTTTGCTTTTCAACGGGCGAAAGCGTGCGGTATTCCTCGCTTCCGAAGTGCTTTTCGGCGAACCTCGGAAACAGCTTTTTTATCCGCCTGTAACGCTTTACCTGCCGCATATATAGGGGTGAACGGGGTTTTACAACGCCTGCACCGCCCGTAATTAACAGTTTTTCAGCCATATCAGGGTGCTCTGAAAGCAGTTTGAACGCCACCCTCGCGCCGAACGAATGAGCCACGATATACGGCTTATTCAGCCCCGCCGCGGCAATAAATTTTTTAAGCCACTCCGCATAGTCGCCAACCGACCACGCGTAAGTTATAGGCGCGCTTGCACCGAAATTAGGAAAGTCGGGCGCAACCGCCTTGTACCCGTTTTCCGCAAGCACGTTTATCTGATAGTAGAAGCTTTTCGCACTCGACTTGTACCCGTGAAGGAGAAGCACTTCTTTCCCATTTCCGCGCACAGTCACGCCGCAGTATGCCCCGTCTATTAAAATAAAGATTTACCCCTTAAAAGTTTTACACATAACAAGACAGTCCTCGCCGTCCGCATAGTAACGCGTCCGCGCATACACGCCGACGAAACCGCTTTTTAAATACATAGTCATTGCCGCTACGTTTGAAACGCGCACTTCCAGAAAAGTCTTTTCCGCACTGCGCGCCTGCGCCTCGGCAAGCAAGCCTTCAACAATCGCCTTGCCTATACCGCTTCGCCTGTATTCTTCAACCACTACTACGTTCTCTAAATCGGAGGTATCCGCCGCGCAGGTAATACAGCCGTAGCCTACAATCTCGCCGTCCTCTTCGGCAACCAGCCCGAAACTTGTGGAGCTTTCAAAAGCGGAAACCAAAGTCGCATAACTCCACGCCTCTCCCCCGAAGCTTTCCTCTTCCAGTCGGGACACAGCGAGAATATCTTCAAACTTCCAGTTACGTATGTTCATTGCTTTAAAGCAAGCCGCGCCGCCCGCTCCTCCTCAGCCTGAGATTTCTTAACGTACAGAGCGTCCATTTCGCCGTTCCTGCCCCGCTCTTCGCAGAAAAATTTAACCGCGGGAAGCAGACAGTCTTCAACGTTTAAACGGGTATAGTTTTCTAATTCCAAATGCTCGAAGCCGTATACGGGGCGCTTGAACGCCTCGACTTCTTCCTTTTTAAGAAAGCGCGGAGAGATATCGCACACGCCCGAAGGCTTATAGCCGCACACATAGAAATTGCCGTGCGCCGCGTCTATCGCAACCAGATAATCGCAAGTGCTGTTTACATTATATGAGAGCATTTCGAACGAGGTTACGCCCGCCGCGCGCTTATTCAGAGCCGTCGCAAAACCCTTAATACAGGATATACCTATCCTTATACCCGTAAACGAACCGGGACCCGTTACCGCCGCGAAAAAGTCGCACTCCTCAGGCGAAAGCTGAGCACGCGAAAGAATGCGCTCTATCTCGTCCATAAGCACGACGGAATGATTGAGCGCACAGTTTTCAATAAAGCTCTTTTCTATCTTTTCGCCCTTTTGCGCAACCACCGTAAGGTAGCTCGAAGAGGTGTCAACGGCAAGAAAATTACTCACTTATAATCTCCCTGTTGGCGGAAGTAATGCGCTTTATCGTAACCTTTTTGCAGTTTTTAGGCAGAACGTCTTTTATGTTCTGAGCCCATTCGATAAGGCATATTCCGTCGCCTTCGAAATAGTCGGTCAATCCCAGCTCCGTTGCCTGCGCGCCGTTTTTAAGTCGGTAGCAGTCGTAATGGTAAAGCTTGCCCGAATAGTCGTTCATATAGGCATATGTGGGGCTTAATATCTCCTCTTTAATGCCTAAACCCAGGGCGACGCCCTTTGCGAACACTGTTTTGCCCGCGCCCATTTCGCCTTCCAAAATTACGACGTCGCCGCTTTTCAAAGTTGCGGCGTATTGTTTTGCATACGCTATGGTAGCCTCTTCGCTACCCGATAAAAAAATTGCCATACGGGTACATTATACACCCATACGGCGTTTATTGCAATTGATTATGAAAAGTTTATTTCGTCAAAAAATATCTTAAAAGCACGCCCGTAATAAGTAATGCAAGAATAACCGCAACTACAGTTATGGTTATTATCGTTTGCTTTTTATTGCGGGCGGCAAGCTCTTCGTCCCCTTCTTCATTCTCCTGCTTTTTGGGAGTAAGACGGGCGTTCAGCTTGTTGATTATGCGCGAAACGTGCTTATACACGGGCAGAGTGACCGCAACCGCGATTATACAGCGCATCAGATTGAACGGCAACACGGAGCACCACAGATAGAAAGTATAGAAAGTGCTTTCCGTGCACCCCTCGCCGAACAGCAGCTGCATAGTGCCTACAAGCGGCGCCCAGCTTCCGTGGAAAAACAGTTGTCTGTAAAAGGGCACTAAAACTATCCAGTTTGCCAGAATACTCATTGCTGTAGAGCAAACCGTGCCCACGCTCATTGCCGCGAGCGCACCTTTGAAAGTGCGCTTTTTACTGTAAATCAACCCTGCGGGAACGACGAACGCAACGCCGATTAAAAGGTCCGCAAGCTCGCCTACGAAAACCGTTGACGTGCCTTTAATTACGAGTTTGATAAGTATTTTTACGAATACGATTATCGCGCCCGAAAGCGGGTCGAGCGCAAACGTGCCGATAAGCGCGGGGATATCCGAAAAATTAAGCTCCAGCCACGAGGGAAACGCCGCCGCTATGGGGAAGCCGAAAATATACAGCACGCCTGCCAGCGTGGAAAACATTGCGATTACCGCAATTCGCGTAGAGCTGAAATACTTGCGTTTTGTCTTTGACATAATAAGAACTCCTTAAATTGTTTGGTTTTAAGTTATTCTCCGAAAAATAAGCGCTCCGAAAATTTTCGGAGCGCAAAAAAGCGAAATAAATCGGCTTTAACATTCTTTTATCATCCGGACTATACCGTCGGTTCGGGAATTTCACCCGATCGGGAACGCTTAACCGCGCTCTTCGTGGACTTTGACCACCGGTGGAGAATTACACTCCGCCCCAAAGAATAACTTTAAATTGTAGCTATATTATATTGTTATGTTTTCCGCTTGTCAAGCGAAAAAACTAATCTTATTCGTGAATAAACAGAACGCCCAAAGTGTTTCTGCCGCAATGACTTGTTACTATACTGCCTGCGACCGTTTCGATAACCTCGTCGAATTCGAACAGTTCCGCAACGCACTTTTTTGCAAGCTCGACAAGCGAAGCGTCCGCCGTGCTGTGCGTGATAAAACAGCGCGTTTTATCGTAAACGGGGAACTCCTCCCTCAGCTCGGCTATATAGTTCTTAACACACCTTTCTATGCCGCCCATATACTTCTTTTTGGCGATAAGCTGACCTTCAGCATTTTCCGCAATCATGGGGTGCAGTTTTAAAACTTTCGCGCCGATAAGCGCCGCAAGCGAGCACCTGCCGCCCTTGTGCAGATAGTCCAGCGCGTCGGGCACGAACGAGGTGTTGACCTTGGGACGGATAGCGTTTACTTCGCTTTCGATTTGTTCCGCGGTTTTGCCTTCCGCCGCCAAATCGCA
>CAZACR010000066.1:0-7180 GCA_964483715.1 uncultured Clostridia bacterium | reverse complement strand
GGCTTGAAAGCAAGGGTTTTAAGTAACTTTACGCTTCATCCCAATACGCACTTTTTTTAACGCGCTTGACTATTATATAATTTCAGCCCGCCCGTTGTCAACTGTTTGAAAGCATTTTTTAGCCGAAAAACACGCGTTTTTGCCCGATTTTGCCCCGAAAAGCCTCATTTTCGGCACTTTTTCGGATTTAGCTCTCCGCCGTTGTGGTCGGCAAGGGCTTGTACCACAAGATATTGACGTTTTGCCGCATTTTTAACCCCTTTTCCACCTTATTCTGCGCACCGAAATTATCACGAAAATTATGTATAATATTTTCTTATATATTTTTCAAAATGTTATATAACAGGCTTTTTGTAAATTTTTAACGGCAAATTTTGTGATTATGTCACATTTTTGTTATTTTTAGCTTACAAAACCTGAATAGCGTTAAAAATGGCTAATTTCGGTTTAGGGGTTGAAACGGAACGTAATATATAATATAATGTAAGGGAAAACGGCGGTAAAGACCGTTTGATAAGGGGAAAATTTAATATGGGAATTACGGCAAAAGACATTAAGAACGTAGCCGTCATAGGACACAGCGGCGAAGGCAAAACAACTCTGTGCGAGGCTATGCTGTTCAACGGCGGCGTTATCGACAGAATGGGCACGGTCGAGGGCGGCACTACCGTTATGGACTTCGACGAAGCGGAAAAGAGCAAGAAACTCTCCGTCTACCTCTCGGTTGCGCATCTCGAATGGAAGGGCAAAAAGCTGAACATTTTCGACCTGCCCGGGTTTTACGACTTCGAGGGCGAGCGTCACGAAGGGCTTGCCGCCTGCAGCGGCGCGGTGCTCGTAATAGGCGCGAACGGCGTTCTGCCTATCGGCGCGGAGAGCGTTGTAGACTACTGCTTGCGCTTAGGCAAACCGCTGATTATCTTTATCAACGGTATGGATAAAGCCAACGCGGACTACACCGCCACTATCGCCGCGCTCAAGGAAAAGTACGCGGGCAAGCTCGCTCCCATTCAGATTCCTATAATGGAAAACGGAAAAATGACGGGCTATATAAACTCCATTCAGGAAAAGGCTTACGAATTTTCCACGAGCGGTCCCAAGGAAATACCCGTGCCCGCTTCGCTTGCGGAGCAGATGACCGAAATGCAGTATTCGCTTATGGAAACCGCCGCGGAGAACGACGACGCACTGCTTGACAAATACTTCGAGGACGGCAAGCTTTCCAAGGCGGAAACAATTCACGGCGTGCGTATGGGCATTGCGACCGGCAACGTCATTCCCGTAATGGCAGGCAGCGCGCTTAACAACAGAGGCGTTATCAATCTTCTGGACGAAATCGTAACCTATATGCCCAACGCAATAGAGCGTATCAACACGCTTGCGACCGACCTCGCCGCAGACGAAATAGTCAATATCGAATGTAACGAGAACGGCAAATTAGCCGCAAGGGTTTTCAAAACGGTTTACGACAGCTACACGGGCAAGCTTAATTATATTAAGGTATACAGAGGCAAGTTAAAGTCTGGCGACGTCGTGTACAATTCCGCGACGGGCAAGGAAGAGCGCATAGGACAGATATTCACGCTGTGCGGCAAAAAGACGGAGCTTGTAAGCGAACTGACCGCAGGCGACGTGGGCGCTGTGAACAAGCTTGACGGCACGGACACCAACCATACGCTGTGCGCGCTCGGCACGAAAATTGCGTTCGACCCCGTCCGCTTCCCCAAGCCCTCCCTCTCGATGGCGATAAGCGCGGCGGTCAAGGGCGACGAGGAAAAGATTTTCTCGGGGCTGAACAAGATGCGCGAAGAAGATTACACTTTCGCCTTAACAAAGGATACCGAAACGGGCGAAACAATAATAAGCGGTCAGGGCGAAACGCATATCGAGCTGATTGCCGCAAAGCTTAAAAGCCGCTACGGCATTAACACTGTGCTTTCCAAGCCCAGAATACCATACCGCGAGACGATTAAAAAGGTTGCGACCGCAGAGGGCAAGCACAAGAAGCAATCGGGCGGTCACGGTCAGTACGGACACTGCAAAGTGCGCTTCGAACCCTTTGACGGAGATTTTGCGTTCGGCGACGAGGTCGTGGGCGGAGCAGTTCCCAAACAGTACATACCCGCGGTTGAAAAAGGACTGAGGGAATGTCTGGGACGCGGCGTGCTTGCGGGCTACCCCGTTACGGGCGTTAAAGCGGTGCTGTACGACGGAAGCTATCACGACGTAGACTCTTCCGAAATGGCGTTTAAGGCTGCGGCTGCGCTCGCCTTCCGCGAGGGCATTAAAAACGCTAACCCCGTATTGTTAGAGCCTATCGTAAAGGTCAAGACAGCCGTACCCAACGAGTATCTGGGCGCGGTTATGGGCGACTTATCCAAACGCCGCGGCAGAATTGTGGAAAGCACGACCGACGGCGACTACACCACGGTTATCGCGGAAACGCCGCTTGCGGAAATTTCGGCTTACTCCACCGACCTGCGCGGCTTAACGCGCGGCAGAGGCAAATTCTCCACCGAATTCCTGCGCTACGAGGAACTCCCCGCAGCCTTGGCGGAAAAGGTAATTGCGGATAATAAAGAATAATATATAATAGGGAAATAGCGCCGCGGCAAAATTGCCGCGGCGCTATTTTATAAACTTATTTTAAAATAAAAAATGATGTTATAACTTACTGACTATTTGTCTTTTCAAAATACCAAATCATATTTATATTTTCATTATATGGAAACGTATACGACAAGCCGTCACCACAAAAATCAAAATGGCAGTTACCGTAAACCTCAACTCTATTAGAATATAATACATGCCACTTAATACCTTCGGGAATTAAATAAACGACGAAAAAGTCTCCATCAACAGAACCATCGCTATTAAAGATCATTGATTTGCCTATGAACAACTCCGCATCATATTCAGCATCGTATTTATCTTTCGACGAAACTTCGGTAGACTTGCATTCTATTTCGTAACTCGTGCAAATATACGTAGCTCCCGCAACTTTATTATATAAACTTAAATTTGAGCACCCTGTAATCATAAAAATTGTAAAAACAGAAGTGATTATAAATAATAGTATTTTTGCTTTTTGTCGCACTTTATACACCTTAGTAAGTTTATCAATTATTTAAAATCAACCGTTTATCTGCTTAATTCGTTTACCGTATTGAAGCATTACGATAGCTCCACTGATACTTGCAATAAACGCAACAACCATTACTACGATAGCCATTACGCCACCTGCACCCAGCAAGTTGAGTATAACATCAGGCAACCCTAACTGCTCGAGCGCCGCTCTGATTGCAGCAAGAACTACCATGCCGATAATTTCATTTATAAGGTTAAGCACCGCATAAATGATCATCATAATTGCCGCAAAAGAGCCTGCTTTTCTGCCCCTTACGGATTTGTTTTGATTGATATCACGCGCAATTAATAAAGTTTTGTTTACTGAAGAAAAGCAAATACACTGGAATATAAACGTTATAATGCCGAAAATTAAACTTAAAACGTTAAACGTCAATATCCATAAAACAAGGTTGAATATAAAGCCGAATACCGAAAAAACAAACTGAATTACGTACGGTACTCTTATAAGTGATATACCCTTTGATGACTGTTTCTTTCTCTTAGCATTTGCAAAAGTTATCCATATACCGATAACAATAAGAATATCAAGTATATAAAGCAACAGTCCGCCAATATCCAGCGACATGATTTTGCCTATCAACCCCGTAAAAAGATTAATCGTGTAAACAATGCACAAAATAAGCATAAATATTGTGCTTGCCGACTTAAATGTTGCCTCTTTTTCTTCCGAAGTTGCCGGCATAGCCGTCGGATAATAAGGTTGAGGCTGCGCCTGATAACCGTAAGGCGGCTGCCCATACGGTGGTTGTCCATATGGAGGCTGATTTCCGTAAGGTTGCTGACCGTAAGGCTGTTGATTTCCATATCCTTGTTGGTACCCATTGGGTTGTTGTCCGTAAGGCGGCTGATTTCCGTAAGGTTGCTGCCCACCGTTGTGCTGCCTTGGCGTTTGCTGATAGTCGTAGTCTTGATTGTTATTCTCCTGGTTATTCATAAAAACTCCTCTTTTGTTTATACCGTTTGGTATATATGCTAATGTTATCATACCGATTGGTAAGTTGTCAAGTAAATTATTCCATTTGGTATAAAATAAGTATATGAATAATTATATGGAAGTGTTTGCGCAGAATTTAAAAGAATTGATGGGAAAAATGACAATAAGCGAGCTTTCAAGAAAAGTTGATATTCCTCAACCTACTCTTTCGCGCTATCTTTCGTGTCAACGGGAAATTACGCTTGAAAATTTAATTAAACTTGCAAACTTTTTTAACGAAGATATTGATATATTGATTGGCAGAAAAGATTATTAAAAAAGGCGGTGCGAAATTCGCACCGCCTTTTTTTAATCTTCTTTGCCTATTTTAATTAATTCGGTGGTATAGTCGGTGAGCATCTGTTTGAGCTCGGGAATTATGTTTTTATTTCCGTCCTCGACTTCTTCGTTAAAGGTGTATTTAAAGTCGCCGCCGCCGATCCTGCCGGCAAACTTCATAACCTTTTCCCTTGCTTCGTCGGGTGTGTCGATGGAGTATTCGTACATATCCTCCGCAGTGTCGAAGTTGTTGTAAGTGTTGCCGCCTTTTTTTGTGGTGTATTCGGCGGGCACTTTTTCGTCCCTCGACGAGGCGAGGTAGCAGTCGATTCCCGACTTGTCGGTCGTGTCGTTCTGAGTTACCATAATAAACTTCGAGCCGTCGAATTTGTTGCCGTACGCCTTAATAAAACCGCCGTCCTCACCCGAGAAAGTTCCCTTCTTGGGGTTGGTTAATAGGTCGGAGCACTGTCCCGCCATAAGCATAGGATAGGTGCGCGCGGTCGAACGGAAGTAGTTGTTTTCGACGAACGCGCTCGCCCCCATAGTCGCGCCCACTCCGTATTCCGAGTTGCCGTCGAAATAGTTGTTGAAGATATGCACGGTTCCCATTCTTATGCGGGGATGGCGGGAGTCGGAGTGGTCGTACCAGTTGTGATGATAGGTGATACGCGCTTCCTTCTCAATCGGATCTTTCATACCTTGCAGGTTGCATTTGCCGTTGTCCCAGAAGTGGTTGTACGAGTGGGTTATATAGGACGAGTATTTGGTGTCAAGTGCGCCGTCGCCCTTTACCTGATCGGCGTCTTTGCCCGGGGCTCCGTAGAACATATCGCAATTATGCACCCAGATATGGTCGTTATCGTGTGCAATTGAAACGTTGTCACCTTCTTTACTTGAACAGTTCATAAAGCCGAGGTTGCGCACTTCAACCATAGACGAGCGTTTAATACTGAAGCCGAAGCCGTTAATCGTTGCGTCGTCGCCGACGCCTTCAAGAGTAAAACTTCCGCCCTTGGCTTTGTCCGCTCCGTTACCTATAACCAAATCGCCTTCGCCGTTTTCGGTTTTAGAAGGGGTGTTAACGTTGCCTATAAACCTCATGCAGAGGGGGGATTTATCGTATCCCTTTCTGTAGTATTCGAAAATTTGCTGTATACCGACGCAAGTCTGCGTTCTGCCGTCTTCTTTTGCTACGATATCAAAGGTTATGCTGTCCTTGTTTTCATTTGTTACGTACAGTACGTGCGTGCCCTCTTTTAAGGTGCCGTCTTCGTTGTAGGCGCCGGGCATTACGCGGCTCCCGTCCGTGCCGATGAAAGCGTAGCCCACTCTCTCGTGCGCCGCAACCACGACGTTTTTAATCGCCGACTTATCTTCCAGCTCGTTGCCCGAGGCGTCGCGGGGAACGACTTTGAGCGAGTATTTTCCCGCCTTCAAGCCCACCGCGTCTGCGCGGAAATAGGTTTTGTATTGTCTTACGAAAGGTGCGTCGAGCTTAGTCCAGTCGCCGCTTTCCGCCTTGTAATAGACGTTATACCAACTTGCGCCGTTCAGCGCTGTCCATTTGACATAAGCCGCCTCTAAATCGCCGAGCCCCTCGGTGATTTGCACCGAGCCTTCTACTGCGGGAGGGTCGGGTTCGGGCTCAGGTTCGGGCTCGGGTTCGGGCTCGGGTTCGGGTTCGGGCTCAGGCTCGGGTTCGGGCTCAGGCTCGGGTTCGGGTTCGGGCTCGGGTTCGGGCTCGGGAATAACTATGGGCTGGTCGCCCGTTCCGGGGGTGTCGCTGCTAGGGGTGCCTTCGGGGGTGCAAGCCGTCGCGCCAAATGATACGGAAAACGCCATTAAAAGCGCTATAACCGCGAGTATCGGTTTTTTGATTTTCTTCATTTTGCTCCCTTGAACGAATTTTTCATTTTCTGATTTTTTCGTTCATTATTATCATATCACTTTAAAACCCGTACGGCAACTATAATTTAAAAATAATTGATAAAAATAGCGGTAAACCGAAAGAGGCTTTTTTATATTACATTTATATATCGAACTCCACTACTCCGCTGTCCGTGCGGTAAAGCGCGCCGACAATTTCCAGCTCTTCCGTCGTGGGCAATAATTTCTGTATTTTAGTAACGCTTTGCTTAATATTCAAAACACTTGCTTTAACCGCGTCCAGCTCTTCCCCGATAGCTTTTCTGATTTCTTCGGTAATAAAGCTGACGAAGCCGCTGTTTGTCTTTACCGCCGCGCCGACCGCGCCGCACAGCGTATGACCGAGCACGACCACGAGCTTACAGCCGAGGTGCTCCACCGCGTACTCTATACTGCCCAGCGCGTGATTGTCTATGACGTTGCCTGCAACGCGCACGACGAACAGCTCGCCTATACCTGCGGAGAAAATGTATTCCGGAATTACCCTCGAATCCGAACAACTAACGATAACGGCGTAAGGCTTCTGTCCGTCCCTGCTTGCGGCTAAGCGGATTTCAGGCGAAACGTCGCCCGAACCAGTTTTGCAATTTATGTACTTCTCGTTCCCTTTTTTCAGTCGGGATAACTCTTCTTTCATAACATATCCTTTTAAAATTATTGCCCGAGGCGAAACCTCGGGCAATATTCATATTTTATCTTACTTTCTGGGATTGGAAATGTTAGCCTGCGCTGCTGCAAGGCGTGCGATGGGCACGCGGTAAGGCGAGCAGGAAACGTAATCCAAACCGATCTTATGGCAGAACTCTATGGACGAAGGGTCGCCGCCGTGTTCGCCGCAGATACCGCAGT
>CAZACR010000065.1:0-7240 GCA_964483715.1 uncultured Clostridia bacterium | reverse complement strand
AGCTGGGCATCTGGTATACGGGCGGAAAGAATTCCCCCTATATCTGGCTTAAATGCCCTTTGGGTATGGGTAGTTGGGAGTTTTTCGATTACCTCTTAAATAATGCGCAGGTGGTGGGAACGCCAGGCGCAGGGTTCGGAAAGAACGGCGAAGGTTTCTTCCGTCTTACCGCTTTCGGAAGCAGGGAAGTGACCGAGGAAGCCGTGGCAAGAATAAAAAAACTTTTAACGGATTGATTTTATGACGAGTTCAGAAAAGGAAAGGGGCGCGGGAGTACTGTGCCATATATCTTCGCTTCCCAACGAGTACGGCATAGGTTCGCTCGGCAAAGAGGCGTACGAGTTTGTAGACGTCTTAAAAAAGAGCGGCGTTAAATACTGGCAGATTTTGCCCTTGCAGCAGACGGGGTTCGGCGATTCGCCCTACCAGTCGGTTTGCTGTACTTCGGGCAATCCGTACTTTATAGATATCGTCGGTTTGAAAAGCGAGGGACTGCTCGATAAGGAGGAGCTGGAGAGCGCGAAAATGCCCGCAGGAAATATCAACTACGGCGAGCTGTACGAAAAGCGCTACGCACTGTTAAGGCGCGCATATGCCCGTTTCAATATCCGCGACGCGGAATTTGTATCCTTTATCGAAAGCGGCGAGTTCGAAGATTACGCGCTGTTTATGTCCTTGAAATCGCGTTACGGCGTAACGTTCAACCACTTCCCCGATTCCTATAAATACAAAGAAAATCTTGCAATGTACGAGTTCAGGAACGCGGTATACCGTTCGGAATACTGCTTCTGGATGTTCTTGCAGTTTATGTTTAAAAAGCAGTGGAAGGCGCTTAAAACGTATGCAAACGAAAACGGAATTAAAATTATAGGCGATATTCCGCTCTACGTTGCATACGACTCCTCGGATATCTGGGCGCGCCCCGAACTGTTCGAGCTGGACGAGGATTTGAGACCCGTTAAAGTGGCGGGCGTTCCCCCCGATTATTTCTCTAAGTCGGGTCAGCTCTGGGGCAATCCGCTGTACAACTGGGACGCAATGCGCGCGGAGAACTTCGATTGGTGGATAAACCGCATAGCAAGGGCTAAGGAGATGTACGACGTAATCCGTATCGACCACTTCCGCGGACTTGACAGATTTTATTCTATTGACGCAAACGCGTACAACGCAGTGGACGGCGAGTGGGTGGACTGCCCCGGCCGCGAGCTTTTCAGTGAAATAAGAAAGCGTTTAGGCAAAATAGATATCATTGCGGAAGATTTGGGCGTCATGGACGACGGCGTAATGCTTCTGCGCAGACAGACGGGTTTCCCCGGTATGAACGTTTTGATGTTCGCGTTCGACGGTGAGGAGAGCAACCCCTATCTGCCTGCAAATATTACGGAAAATTCCGTAAGCTATTCCGGCACGCACGATAACGACACCGCGTACGGCTTTTTATTGAAAATGACCGACGAACAGTTCAAGGACTTCAAAAAGCAAATGCGAGTTGTTCTCAAAGAGCAGGGTATTTACTATCCGCTCGTAGACAGAAAGGACGCGGCGAAAGCGCTTTGCCTGTGCACTTTGCACACAAATTCGTATCTGGCGGTAATCCCCGTGCAGGATATACTTATTCTGGATAACGATGCGCGTATGAACGTACCTTCCGTACCAAGCGACAACTGGCGCTTCCGCTTAGAAGCTATGCCTCCCCGCAACGCTATGGCGGAATTCAAAAACGAAATTAAGGCAAGCAACAGATAATAATAAAAATAAGCCCGACTGCAACGCAGTCGGGCGCTTTTTTGCGTTAAACGGCACATATTATGGGGTTAATCGGTTTGCCGTTTGAAAATCCGCACGCAAAGAACCGTCATATCGTCTGGCGTTCCGTTGACGCGCGACTTGCTTTCCGCTAAGATTTTGTCGGCAAGCGACTGGGGATTGAGCGGCTTAAGCGTTTGCAGATATTCGTACAGTTCCTGAGGAGTGGAAAACGCGGAAGTTATTCCGTCGCTCATAAACACCACTATATCGTCGCATTTCAGATTTTCCAGACAGGTCGCGGGGTGGAGATTATCCAGTATCCCGAGCGGCAGGGAGTGGCATTCCAGCACCTTTATTTCGCCCTTGCGCACAATCAAGCCTGCGGGCGACCCTATCTTTATAAAAGAGGCGGTAAGCGTATTTAAATCGATAGCGGCAACGTCTATGCAGGTAAAGCGCTCGTCGCGGTTAAAACACAGCAGTTTGTTTATCGTATCCAAAACTATTTCGGCAGGCATTTCCGCGCGGTAAAACGCTTCTATTAAAGAGATAGCGGTGGAGGAAACTTTCTGCGCATATTCGCCGCTGCCCATTCCGTCGGACAGCACCATTAAAAAGGATTGCTCGTTTATCTTGATTACCGAGTGTGTATCGCCCGAAAGCCGTTCTCCGTCCTTAACGGCATACGCCACGCCGAACGCCGCGTCGTACTTCGGCGGCTGTACGAATATGTATGCACACTTCTGTGCGTCGTATGCTATTTTATCTTTCAGAATCAGCTTTGTGCCGATTGTTTTTTCTATACATTCTTTAACCCACGCGACGCGCGTTTTTCCTACAACCGTCACGTTTACTTCGCGGTTGCTTCCGCCTAAAATTCGTATTTCGGGGCAGGATATGCCGTTTGAAGCGAGTTTATTCATTACCTCTTTTTCAAGCAAAGAGCAGTCTTCTCTGCCCTTGTTCAATTCCACCGCACGCGCCTTAAGCACCTCGGCAACGCCGCGCGCCTGACCTGCCAAAAGCTTTCTTCCGCTGTGTGCGTTTTCGGCTTCCATAGTCATCTTGCGGTATTCGTAAAGCTGTCTGTTCAGCGTATCAATAAGCTTTGTCACGTCGTTGCAGTTTGTCGTGACCTCGGCGGGCAAATCCACAAGGCTTACCTTGCCTTTGGCGCAGCCCGCGTCAATCAGCATAGCGTAACCGCGGTATACCTTAGTATGCGCGCAGGAAAGTTTCTTGTCGCAGTTTTCGCACATTCTGCGCTTTGTCTCGTTGAATATCCTCTGTTTGAGCGCAACGGTGTCTACAGTATCGTCCAGCGCGGTGAAGGCACATTCTATCTCGCGGAAAACCTCGCTCGTTCTGAAAAGCCTGTCCGCTACGTATTCGGTGAATCGTTCCTCCTGCGTACGGGGCAGCACCTTTTTAACTTCCAGCAAATCACGTATTTGTTCCAGCTTTTTGTCCGTAGGCACTAATGCCGCCATACAGCAGCAAAAAAGCAGTAGACCCCGCACTATGCCCGTTCCAATGCTCTGTGTCAGCATTCCCGCATAATACATATACGCGGCGGAAAGGATAAAACTGACTGCGCACGGAGCTAGCCTGCCGGCATTGATAAACATTAACGAAGTGACGGAAAGCACTACAAAAGCCGTAACGTAGTTTAAATTCATTGCCGCAATCGAGCATGGAACGCCCAGAAGACAGCCGACGATTACTGCCGTAGGGTTGCGCGTAAGCCGCACCGCGAAAGCCGTCAATCCCGCGCCGAGGCAAAGATAAATTTCCAGCCCGGCGATGTTGTATGCGCCCACTCCGCACACCACGAAAACCACGCTTAAGCAAAGCAGTTCGTCCGTTCGCAGCTTGCACCGGTAGAGGCGGTACATAAGCGCGTAAACAGCTCGGCACGCGAAGAACGTGAAAAGCATAACCGCGATTGCCGCAACAGCTTTGATTATGTATTCGTTTTGGGTGAAGTAAAGGGAGGTTATGCCGTTCCAGTGCGAGAACGCTACGAACGGCGCGAGCGCAATTACGATATACGCCGCCGCCTCGAATTTTATCTTTCTGCCCGTCCGTCGGTAGATAAGCGTAACGGCGGTCAGAAAAAGCGCTTCGAACGCGCTAAGCGCTATCGTCAGCCAGTCGAGGGTTATAACTGAAGAGAGGACGAATAACACGGGCGTTGCGATAACGTTAGCGCCGCAAATGAGCATTCCGAAGCACAGCCCGAGAGAGAACGGCACGCCCTCCAACGCACTCGTCAGGCAAACTAGCGCCAACGCGTATGCGGCGTATAACAACACGCCTTTTAAATTTATCCTTATGCGCATAACCGCATTATATAATACGGCTTAACGCGTAAATTGTCTTTTACGGTAAAATAATAAATTTTTTCACAGAAAAACCGCCGTTGACATTTTTCCGCGAGGTGGTATAATATATAAAATAAAACAATCGGGGGATTTAAAATGGGCTCTTTCAAGGATTTGAGAATTGTAGACAATTTTTATCAGACTTCGGCGTTTTTTCCTATGCCGACCATACTTGTCGGAACGGTTTCCGAGAACGGAATGACAAACCTCGGCGCATATTCGCTGTGCTTTCCGTACTATATTGCGGGCAAGGACTACTACGCAATGATTCTGGAGTGCCGCAATTCTTCCAACACGGCGCAGAATATTTTGCGTAATAAGCACTGTTCGCTCAATTTTATTACGGACGATAAAAAGTTTTTCAAGGAAGCGGTGCGCCTCGGCTTCCCCGGCGATACGACGGAAGAAAAAATGAAGAACTGCATTTTCGGTTTGGAGGACAGCGCAATCGGCGTAAACAGGCCCAAGATTTTAACTCAGGCTTTTCAGGTTTTCGAATGTACCTGGGACGACAGTTTGGAGGACGCTTACCTCGATAAAGCGGGTTGTCTCGAAGGCTACGAACCGCCTTACAGAAATTTCAACGGAATAACCAGCAAGTTCGGCGCGCACTTCATTTTGAAAATAGATAAAATTTTAATGAAGGAAAAACAGTATAATGCAATAATCAACGGCGTTACGGCAAAGGGCTTTCCGCGCGTGCCCGTGGACTACGGCTACCGCGACAGCACGAATTTCTGGTGCTCGCCGTTCAAAAAACCTTTTCCCGAAAAAATTCAGGCGAAAGAAGGGGACGTCAATTCGGTTATGTATGCCGCAAAGCGTATCGACCCGAACGTAACTTTCACAAACGAAGCGTGCGCAAAGCTGACTAAAATCCCGCGCATATTCCTAAAAGCCGCCTTGACGCAGATGGTGGAAATTGCAAAGGAAGAGGGCATTTCCGTTATAGACGAAGCCGCCCTTCAGATTATAAACGACAAACGCAGAAAAGAAAAAAAGTAAAAAAAGGAGCTTCACGCTCCTTTTTTTGTTTGCTATTTCAACGCTTTTATAACCTCTCCAATATCTTTATCGATGCAGACAGACTGCTTTTCTATTTGCGGCGGGCATATTGCTTCGCCCAGGTTTATGCAAGCGTAGGTAGCTTTCGGGTTTTGACCGGTAAACCGCCAGAACGGATATTTGATTATTACTGGAGTGTTCCCTCCGACGCCGAGTTCTAAATACAGAATACGGCTGTTTTTGTGGTTTTGTACGAATAACTCATACCGTTCGCAAGCCGCATACCAACCGCTGTCTTGCACGAATGTATCGTCGCAACGCAGGTTTGTCGTCATAGGCTTGCCGCACACGGGGCAGTGTGGGATTAGCTCCGTGGGAATTCTCATATCCTTTTGCCCGGCAACCATACGGCGGATAAGCAGTTCGTTGTCGTAAGTTTTATTATGGCAAGGCGCGGAACACTGAAAAAGCCCGTAATCGCCCTGCGTGTAGAAAAGCCGCGTTTTATCGAAGCCGGCTTTTTGAAAACAATGGTCAACGTTAGTCGTTATAACGAAGTAGTCTTTATTCTTTACAAGCTCGTAAAGCTCGTTATAAACGGGTTTAGGGGGGTGAGTATAGCGGTTAATCATAATGTTTCTCGACCAGAACGCCCAGAATTCTTCGGGTGTGCGATAGGGATAGAAACCGCCGGAGTACATATCGTGAAAATTGTACTTTGCCTCGAAATCGTGAAAGTTTTCGTGAAACCGCTTGCCCGAATAGGTATAGCCCGCCGACGTGGAAAGCCCCGCGCCCGCGCCTATTAAAACGGCGTCCGCATTTTCAAGCGCCGACTTTAACTTATTTATTTGCTCCGAGTAATTCTGCATAGATTTCATAATCGTAATCCTTAAACACGTTGAAAATTACTTTGATTGCACTGCCCGTTTGCCGTTTGTATTGCGTAACCGTCTGAATAGCTATTTCGGCGGCGCGCTCGTTCGGGAAATGGAATTCGCCCGTAGAGATACAGCAGAACGCTGTGCTTTGCAGTCCGTTTTTGTCGGCGAGTGTGAGGCACGAACGATAGCAGTCGGCAAGCTGTTTTTCGTGCTTTTCTGTTAATTCGCCGTACACTATAGGTCCGACGGTGTGCAAAACGTATTTGCAGGGCAGATTATAAGCTTTTGTAATCTTCGCCTGTCCCGTCGGTTCTTCATAGCCTTGCGCTTTCATAATTTCCGCGCACTCCTGCCTGAGCTGGACGCCCGCAAAAGTATGAATTGCGTTATCTATACAGCCGTGATTGGGGCAAAAGCAACCGAGCATTTGTGAGTTTGCGGCGTTCACAATTCCGTCGCATTTCAGCGTTGTAATATCGCCTTGCCAAAGGTATATATCGGGGGTAACGGGCAAAATGTCGGCAATATCTGTTATACTTTTAAGCCGTAATTGCTCCTGCAAATATTCGTCCTGAACGCGCAAAAACTCTTTACTTGCCGCTTTCGGCATACGCACGTTCACGAGCGCACGGAAATAGCGGTGCTTGTTTTCTTCAGTCAGAACAGGAACAGGTTCGCCCCGTTCGCCACTCAATATTTCAATCAATCTGTCTATTGTCTTCATCTAAAATAAACTTGTTTGCTTTTTAATAAAACTTTCTTGTTTTGCTTCGGTTATTTTATCTCCGTTCTGATTATTGCCAATTAGGAACGGCGAATTCGGATTATGCATGCGCATATTCTTTAAAACGAGCTCTTTATCCATATTTGCGTAACAGTATTTACACAGATGACCGCAAGTATCGTATGCGCCTATGTCTTTGCCGAGTAAACAGTTGCAAACGCCGCGCTGACTTTTTCTTTCGTGAATATATAACTTTTCTCCGATTGCGCGTTCGATAACTTCTTTCGTCTGACAGCCGCTTACGTCAATTCCGTATTCGGCAAGATGAGTTCCCTCGCAGCAACTACGGATAGTAATGCCGTTTTCTCCGGCTATTTCGGCTAATCGTTTACCCAGTATTTTTTGTTCCTCGGTGTTCGGGGGATAAATGCCGGGAGCATTGCGTTGCACTTTTTTGTATAAATCGAGAAAACTCAAAACGCAACTGTCGGTAA
>CAZACR010000064.1:0-7311 GCA_964483715.1 uncultured Clostridia bacterium | reverse complement strand
AAATCTTTTTAACAAGCTCTCCCGTTTTTTCTATAAGCAAATCAAGCGTGCCGTCTTCCATTTTCATAAGTTTGCACCCTGTTCCGTCGTCTACCAAAAAACCTTTGGGTTTAACGGTTACAACAGTACCGTTACCGCCCGCAAGCTTAAAGCCTTCGGATGCACGGTAAGTCTTCATATCCCCGTACTCGCCGCCACCGCCGAGATTGACTATTGTAACAGAAGAAAGAGGTATAATCTGAGCACCGCTGGTGGTGATAATAGATTCGCCGACTACCGTGTTTGCGTCTGCAATTTTTTCAATAGGCAATGCGGGCTTTTCAAACTGGCTGTCTTTTTGATTTTTTTTGAGTTTTGAGTTCATTTAATTTCTCCCATAAAAGTATTGTAAATATTTTGCCGACAGTGATAATATTTATTACGCCGACCAATTTTAAATAATAGGTAATATTTTCGTGTTCGTAGTTCAACAGCGTGTAATTTCTCAGTTTAACTTTACCGCCGTTTAATCTTACGAACGCGTAAACGGCTTGCGTTAAACAGTTCTGGACGAATGCAATATAAATATTTTTTTCACTCATCAGCCCGAAATCGGAAAGCTGTACTATTTTCGTAATGCAAAGATTATTAAAAATTTTCAATGCGTTTTTATTTATAAAACTTGTGTCTACCTTCTTTTCACTACCGTTTACGCGCATTTTCGTTATGCTGTTTTTTACCGTATTTATATTGAATATCGGTATTAATCTGAAAAGGCTTATATTTACCGAAGCATACGATTGCCCGGTTGAAACATAAACATAATTGAAAACGTGAATGGGAAAAACAGATATAAAAAAGCCTATAGCAGAAAGATAAACCAATGCATCACTCACGTTAGTATTATCTGTATTTACTTTGTTTTTATACTTTAATTAATGTGAAGAAAAAGCCCGACGAGCAAGCTCGTCGGGCAAATTTATTATAATTATTATTTAATTTCAATTAAGTCGTCTTCACCGTTTAAGAAGTCAGGCAAAGCGTAACCGTCCTTAGAAACCGTTTCGGGCTTTTCTTCCTTCTGAGCTTCCTGCTTATCTGTCGATTCTGCATTACCGTCAGATGACCCGTCTCCGCTTTCTTCTTCGGTATATTCGTCTTTCTTATAAAGATAATTTCCGCCCTCTTCTTCTTTCAGAATCGTATCGTTAAGCTCTGCAATCTGCGACATAAGGTCGTCATAATCGGGCAAATCGTCTATTGAATTGAGTCTGAATCTCTTCAGGAATTCGTCGGTCGTACAATATAGAATAGGTTTGCCTACGGCGTCCTTTCTTCCGCAGGGCTCTATCATGTTCAGTTCCAAAAGAGTATGCACTGCATAATCGCAATTGACCTGCCTTATATCTTCGAGTTCACCCTTAGTTACGGGTTGTTTATACGCAATGAGCGCCGCACATTCCAGAATAGTTTTGGTAAACTCTTTTTCTTTTATAGGAGTCAATACGCTTGAAATTTGCTCTCTGTATTTAGGATTGGAAGCAAACTGCAGCTTACCGTTGAACGTAAGAAGCTGTATTCCGCACTCGTCGTCGTACTTTTGTTTGAGCTTATCTATACACGCATTTACTTCTTTGAGTGTACACCCCAATTTTTCGATTATGTACTTTACAGGTACGGCGTCACCCGAAGCAAAAACTATTCCTTCAATTATATTCGTCAAATTGTTCATTTGTAATATCCTTTAAATCCGCATCGGGATTACTTTTAATTTTTATGTTTCCGAACGCGTCGGTTTGCTCGACTAATATATATTGGAATTTCAGCATTTCCAAAAGAGCCTGAAACGTCGTTATTACCTCGTTGCGGGAAAACCGCGTAAAAAGCTCTTCAAAGTCGAATTCACTTTTTTCCGCCAAACGGGTTTTGATATGACTTACCCTGTCCTGCACCGTGTATTCGTCTTTGGGTATCTCCTTTATATTTTCCTTTTCGCGCTGTAGGCTCTCGTTGCGAAGCAGCATATTCGCAAAAGCCTGCAAAAGCGCGTCGAGATTAAAGTCTTTGTAAACGATTTTCGGTTTGCTGATTGCCGCGTCGGGTTCTTTATAATAATAACCTATCGTTTCAAGTGTTTTAAGTTTGGGAGTTCGCTCTTTAATAAGTTCGAACTCACGCTGTTTAAGCTGTTCTATAAGCGCTTGCTGTTCCTCGTCAGCACCGCCCATTTCTTCGCCGTTTACTTCAACGACGGGCACTATCGCTTTTGACTTTATGTATATAATCTGTGCCGCCATAGCAAGGTATTCGCTTTCTTTGTCTACGTCCCTGCTCGGCTGCGTCTTCATATATTCGATATAATCGAGGAATTGCTCCGTTACTTTGGAAACGAAAATATCTTCGATATTTATCTTATTTATATTTATCAGGTGCAGCAACAAATCGAGCGGACCTTCAAAATCGTCCAGAACGGTGTTGTAGTCAACCACGGATTCAAAATCGGAATACTTTTCGTCAATCATAATGCTAAAATCCAATCCCATGCGGCTTTAATCGGAAAACCGATTATGTTTTGTGCAAACCAAGATACATAATATAAAACGCTGAAATATTGGGCTATCGGCAGAAACCGGGCCACAATATTACAAACAAAACTTTCGAAAACCAAAATTATCAAAATTACCTGACCGTAATTTCTCAAGAAACGCTGAACGGGGTTAATTTGCCTTGTCAGCGCCTCCACTACGCGGAAACCGTCAAGAGGAAACAACGGCAAAAGATTAAACACTACGGAATACAAACTGTAAGCGAAAATCATAAAAAACGTTGTTTCTAAAAAGAAATATAAATAATAAACAATCGTTGACGCCGCCGCTACAGGAGCTAACAAACGCAGTATAAGCACGAAAATCAAATGCGCAAAGAATGCTACGATATAGTTAACTACTACTCCCGCAATTGCCGTAGTGAACATTCCGCGTTTATAATTTCTGAAATTGTACGGATCAATCGGCACGGGCTTTGCCCATCCGAAGCCAGCCGCCGCACACAGAACGTATCCGACAGGATCAAGGTGTTTAAGCGGATTTAACGTCATTCTTCCGCGAATTTTAGCCGTCGGGTCGCCGTTTTTATAAGCGATAAACGCGTGGGCGAATTCATGCGGAGAAAAAACGCAGATTAAGGCAATCAGCCTTGCGAGAATATCTATACCGTAAGTCATCAGCCCAACCTGTCGGGAACCACGTCGTTTCTTATCAAATCTTCGTACGTTTGCTTTTTGATAATCGTATCGGCTTTACCGCCACTAACCAGTATCGCCTGAGGTATAAAGTTCCTGTTATAATTGCTTGCCATAGAATAATTATACGCTCCGGTCGAGAGAACGGCTAAAATGTCGCCGCTTTGCACTTCGGGAAGGTTTATATCAACGGCAATCAAATCACCGCTTTCGCAGCATTTGCCCGCAATACTGACCTTTTGCGTGCATTCCGCATTCATATCGGAAGCCTTAACAACCGTATATTTGGATTGATACAGCGCATATCTCGGATTTTCGAACATACCTCCGTCGATTGCAACGTACTTCTTAATACCTGGTATATCTTTAATTGCTCCTACGGTGTAAAGCGTTACGCCGGCTTCTCCGACAATGGACCTTCCCGGTTCTAATAACAAATACGGCAATTTAAGATTGTGTTCCGACGCTTTGCTTTTTATTGCGTCAATCAAAGCGGTTAAATAGCCTTCGTAATCTTTATCGGCAAGCACAGGGTCTTCGTCGGTATAGTGAATGCCGAATCCCCCTCCGATATTTAAAACTTCTGCCGCAAATCCCGTAAGCTTTTTAACGTCGTTTATAAAATCCATTACCTTGTCAGCCGCAAGTACGAACGACTGCTTTTCGAATATCTGTGAACCGATATGGCAATGGAAACCCTGCAATTCGAGAGCAGGGTACTTTAAAACACTTTCGGTAATTTTGAGCGCCGCACCGTCGGAAACGGAAAAACCGAATTTGGAATCCGTTCTTGCCGTTTGTACAAACGCGTGAGTATGCGCCTCGACACCGGGATTTATTCTGATTAAAACTTTTTGTTTAACTCCGTGCGCTTTTGCTATGTCGTTGAGAAGCTCCGCCTCTTGGTATGAATCGATAACGATACCGCCGACGCCTGCTTCCACAGCTTCCGTGAGTTCAGTAAACGTCTTATTATTTCCGTGAAAATATATGTTTTTCGCAGGGAAATTCACTTGTCGCGCGGTAAAAAGTTCTCCGCCGGAAACTACGTCGCAACCAATGCCTTCCTGCTTGGCAATAGTATAAATTGCCTTGCACGAAAAAGCCTTGGAAGCATATAAAACCATACCGTTCCCGTCGTATTTTTGTTCAATAGTACGCTTGTAAACGCGCATCATATTGCGGATATACTGTTCGTCGAAAACGTAAAGCGGCGTGCCGAAGCTTTTGGCAAGCTCGCACGCGTCGCATCCGCCTATCTCCAAATGACCTTTTCCGTTAATTTTCAATGTGTCGCGATACATAAAAGACCTCTGGTAAATTTATCAAATACATTTTACCAAAGGTCTTGAAAATAGTCAAATGAAATTATATTTTCCAATTCATTTATAATGAATTGATTATTTTTTAAGGGTTAGATTGCCCAATCTTTTGCAACTTTTCTTAAATTATCGCCGAAATCGGCTTTAAGAACTTCTTCCGCAGCAACCAGTTTTACAGTATCGTAAATTATACCGTCTTTATAAACTTCGATGCGACCGACGCATTCGCCTTTTGCAACAGGCGCTTTTACTTCGTCAAAGATAACGTTACGCGTAATTTCAGGAGTTACGTCGTTGCGCGTAAACACAAAGCTGGAACGCTCGGGCTTGACCGCAATGCTATCCTTTTTACCGCACTCGACGCACACTTTATCATTGAGATTAATATTACAGTCGAGCACGATTTTATTTTTATAATTTGCAAATCCGTAGTTGAAAAGCTGAATAGTTGAATCAAAGCGGTTATCGCTTGTATCCGCACCGAGAACTACGGAAACCAAACGGGCGTTGTCCTTTGTCGCCGTTGCTGCAAGACAGAAGCCTGCTTCGTTAGTGAAACCCGTTTTACCGCCGTCACAAGCCGAATATTTTCTGATAAGTTTGTTCGTGTTTGTTATGGTTGTCTTTCTGTCGTCTGGATGATTAAAATCTTCAAGCCAAATTTTGCTGTAATTAAAATATTCTTCGTGCTTAATCAGATTGGAGAACATAATTGCAACGTCTTTTGCGCAAGAATACTGAGTTTCCTTGGGGAGCCCCGTACAGTTTGCGAATAACGTGTCCGTACAACCCAATTCTGTCGCGCGCTTATTCATTTGTGCAACAAAGCTTTCTTCGCTTCCGCAAATAGTTTCGGAAACGGCTACACAGCTATCGTTAGCCGAACATACGACGATACTTTTAATTAGCTCGGTCAAAGGATAAGAAAGTCCGCTTTGCAAAAATACCTGCGAACCTCCCATACTTGCAGAACGCTCGCTTACGGTAATACTGTCGTCAAGACTGATTTTACCGCTTTCGACTGCTTCAAGACAAAGCGTCAAGGTCATAACTTTGCATACGCTGGCTATCGGCATACGCTGAGTTTCGTTTTCTTTGTAAACACATTCGCCGGAGTAAAAATCGCACAGATAAGCGCTTTTACACCCGTTAGTTAAAGAACCTTCGTCAGCCGAAGCACAGACCGAACCCGTAAAAACGGGCAGCGACGAGGATAATAAACTGATTGCAATAATAGCAGAAGTAATTTTTTTCATACTATTATTCTGTTACGCATTCTGATTTTTATACTATAACTATCAGTACTCTGAACAATATATTTACAAGCAACAGCATAATCAACGTACTTATTAAAGCCAGGATTGCCGCAAAATAGAACACTATGCTTTTCTTTAAGCATTTACAGCAATCGCAAATTATTACGCATAAAACAGACGAAATTAAAAAACTCGGTAAAAATATTATTAGCGCAACAATAATGCCTTCAATAGAAAAGCACGTAAAAAGAATCATTGCGTACATAACCGCAAAGAGGCATTTTAAAAACAATATAGGGCAGGTCAGATATTTTAATTTTGTGAAATATCCTATCAGAAAGAAAACATAAAAATAGAATAAATCTACTACAAGATGAGAAAAAAATAATCTTACGTTTTTAAAGTTTACAATGTAAAACACATAAGTATCGGCAAAATTATATGTAAACGCACCTATTCCGCCACAAATATGTAGTACTATGCCACATATAATAGCTAAAAATAACGTGACCAGGCATACAATCAGATACCGTTTATCGCACTTACATTTATAAAAATTTAAAATCCCCATATACAATTATATGAGGATTACTTTTCTAATATGAACTTGCCATATTTTCAATTGATATTCCGTAACCACGCGTCGGGTCGTTTACGAATACATGGGTTACCGCTCCTATTAGCTTGCCGTTTTGTACTATCGGGCTTCCGCTCATACCCTGCACTATGCCGCCTGTTTTGTTTATTAAATCCTTATCATCGATTTTTATTACGAAATTTCTGTTGTCTTTATTCGAAGCGTCAACTTTTACTATGCTTATTTCATACTCTCCGACGGTTTTATCACTTAATGAAGTATAAATCTTAGCTTTACCTATTGTCGCGTCTTCTATGCTTCCTTTTTGGATTTTAACCAGCTTTGACGTGTCTAATTCACTTGAAATGTCACCGTAAATGCCGCAGGCACAGTTTAGCTGCACGTTGCCTATCATATTATTGTTCTCGAATACGCCTTTAAGTTCACCGGGGTTACCGCGCAATCCTTTTTTTACGTCGTAAATAAGGCAACCGTATACGCTACCTCCGTTTATTTTAATCAGATTACCCGAATTATCCGTTACGGGATGTCCGAGCGCAGCAAACTTATTATTGGTTTTATCTATATATGTTACAGTACCTATGCCGTTTAAACTGTCTTTTACCAGTAATCCGAAGCGTTTCTTACCGGAAGTTTTATCCTTGACGGGCGTAATGTTTACCATACGCTGTTCGCCTTCGTGTAAAACTGATAAATTATAGTTAGTAAAATCTTCGTTCAGCAGTTTATTGAGTTCTTCTGCGGAGGTTACTTCAATGTCGTTAACTTTATTTATAATATCGCCTGTTTTCAACCCGCTTTCTCTTGCGGGACATACTAAGCCGTTTTCACTTAAAACGTCGCATACTCCGATAATTTCCACAGTTTGGGTATTTAATAAAAAACCTGCCGCAAATCCGCCTAAATATACTTCGT
>CAZACR010000063.1:0-7315 GCA_964483715.1 uncultured Clostridia bacterium | reverse complement strand
TCCGCACCCGTCTGCACCATCATATCGATAGTCTGTAAATCCCAGAACAGCATTATCGTCGCCCAGACAATACTGAGAGCGCAGACGATAAACTGTACCCAGAAATATGCGGCAGCATTAAACACGCCTAACAGGGAAAGCAACCCCATAACAAGCTCGATTAAAAGCAGGCTGAAGAACGCAACCATAAGTCCGCGGACGAAGCTTCTGCTTATTCTTACGCTGAAAAGCTTGTTTACGAGAAGTGAAACAAGGAAAACCACAGCCGTTGCAAGGAACGCCGCAAACGCTATACCGGGGTAAAAAATATCGATAAGCGTTGCAAAAAGCCCCAGCAAAGCGCCCTGAACGGCGGCGTAGATTATACCGAGCACCTTTACCGTAGACGGCACGAACGCAATCACCAAAGCAATTATAAGCAAGGGCAAAGCGCTTGCCGCTACTGCTATCCCTATATAAACCAAAGCTTCGTAGTTGCCTGCGCCTACCGCAGCCAGCACTCCCACCTCAGTCGCAACTGCCGCGACGATAGTGATTATGGCGTATAATGCGGCTTTCAGATATATTCCGCCGTACGTTGCGGCTTTAGTTTCCACCCCCATTGCGCCCGACGAAGATTTCTTTGCCCAGCTTCTTAAAGAGGGATTTCCTAATCTCATTTACAAATCCTCCGAAAAAAATATCTCTATATTTATTATAACCTATTATATACGAATAAACTCAAGATTATTTTGTTCCGAACAATCTGTCGCCCGCGTCGCCCAATCCGGGGAGAATATATCCGTCCTCGTTGAGCTGTCTGTCGAGCGTAGAAATATACACGGGAACGTCGGGATGGGTTTCCGCCACCTTTTTAACGCCGACCGGAGCTGCGATTATCGCCATAAACTTAATCTTTTTACAACCGCGTTTTTTGAGCGCCGCGAGAGCGTCGCAGGCAGAACCGCCCGTCGCAAGCATAGGGTCAACCAAAAATACAGTTTTATCTTCAATACCCTCGGGAAGCTTGCAGTAATACTCCTGCGGTTCTAACGTTTCCTCGTTGCGGTACATACCTATATGCCCGACTCTTGCCGTCGGGAATACTTTGTGCACTCCGTTTACCATACCCAGGCCCGCGCGCAGAATAGGAACGATAGCCACGCTTTCTTCGGGCACTTTGTACTGAGTTGTTTTTTCGAGCGGAGTTTCCACTTCAACGGGCGTAAGCTCTACGTCGCGCATACTTTCGTAAGTCATAATGGTCGTGATTTCTTCGACCAGCTCGCGGAACTCCTTCATTCCCGTATTCTTATCGCGCAGAATAGAAATTTTGTGCTTGATTAAAGGGTGGTCGAAAACATATACGTTTTTATAGTTTTCCATATATTATTCCTCCTCCGTCTTCTCTTCTGCCTTCTCTTCGGTCAAAATAGCTTCTTCCGTTTGCTCTGTTTTATTTTTCTTGCCGCGGATGTTTACGAGAAGGTTTGTAAGTATGCCGAGAATGAGCGAGCACGCAACCGACGTAACGGTAACTTCGCCGAAAGTGAGCACCATTCCGCCGACGCCTGCAATAAGTACAACCGAAACGACGAACAGATTTCTGTTATCTCCGAGGTCAACTTTTTGTATCATTTTAAGACCGGATACCGCTATGAAACCGTAAAGAGCTATGCACACGCCTCCCATAACGCATTTGGGAATGGACGAAAGGAAAGTAACAAGCGGTGCTATAAACGCGCAAAGTATTGCCATTAAAGCCGTAACGAAAATCGTGATAACCGATGCGTTACCCGAAATTGCAACGCAGCCGACCGATTCGCCGTACGTTGTATTGGGGCAACCGCCGAAAACAGCACCGACGATAGAGCCGACGCCGTCGCCGAGAAGCGTGCGGTGAAGTCCGGGCTCTTTCAATAAATCCGTTTCTATTATCGAGGAAATATTTTTGTGGTCTGCAATGTGTTCCGCAAACACGACGAACGCAACGGGGATATACGCAACCGCAATCGTTCCTATATAAGGTCCTATTTTACTCGTATCGCCCATATCGCCGATAGCGGATACGAACGCAAAGTCGGGATACCACTTCATATTTGCGAACAGACTGAAATCGATAACCCTTAAACATTCCGCTCCCTCTATGTAGCTGAAAGCCGTGAATATTGCGGCAACGACGTAACCTGCGAGTATGCCCATTACGAAGGGTATCATTTTAAGGAACTTTTTGCCGTAAACTGAACAAGCAATCGTAACGCCCAGCGTAACGAGACCGCACAGAAGCGCGATATACGGCGAGCACATCATTTGGTTAACGGTGATCTCTTCTATGGTAGGTACTCCGTCTACCATTTTAATAGCGAATTCCTTAACCGTTTGGGTAACGCTTCCGCTCGTCAGATCGCCTACCGCGTTTCCTGCCAGAGAAAGTCCGATAATCGCTACGGTAGGGCCTATTACTACCGCAGGCATAATTTTATCTATCCATTTAACGCCCGCGTATTTTACGACCAATGCGATTATAACGTAAACAAGTCCAGCAAACAGTGCGCCGATAATAAGTCCGAGATAACCCAGAGCCATAGTCGTTGCACCTGCAAACGCAGTCGCCATAGAGCCCAGGAACGCAAACGAACTGCCAAGGAACACGGGGCTTTTGAACTTAGTGAAAAGCAGATACACGATTGTGCCGACGCCTGCGCCGAACAACGCCGCCGAAGTGGACATTCCGTTGCCGACAATAATAGGCACGGCTATCGTAGCCGCCAGAATCGCCAACAACTGTTGCAGGGAAAACATAATGAGCTTCCCCGCTTTGGGTCGGTCTTTAACACCGTAAGTTAACTGCATAATAAATGCCTCCTCTTTTGTATCGGCAAAAAATTCCGACAAGGAAATTTTTACCTTAATTACTTTACCACAGTTTAACGCAAATTGCAATAGCTGGTGTAAAATTAAAGACCGCCTTTAAGACGGTCTTTTATCATATCTTTCAGTTACGCACTCTCTTTACGGCTTGCGACCAGCCCGAAAGCAGTTTAATGCGTTCGCCCTCACCCATTACCGGGCTGAAAACGCGTTCCGAATTTGCGTTTGCACGCACCGCCTCTATATCCTTCCAAAAGCCCGAAGTAAGCCCTGCAAGGTAAGCCGCGCCGAGTGCGGTCGTTTCCACGACGGCAGGTCTTTCCACGGTGATATTCAATATATTCGACTGGAACTGCATAAGGAAGTTGTTTGCGCTCGCACCTCCGTCCACGCAAAGATGACCAAGCTCTGTCTTTGCGTCCTTTTTCATAGCGTTGACCAAATCGCTGACCTGATATGCAATCGACTCCAGCGATGCGCGGACGATATGTTCGTTCGTTGCGCCGCGCGTCAAGCCGAGAATTGCGCCTCTCGCTTCGGCGTCCCAATACGGCGCACCCAAGCCCGTAAACGCGGGTACGACGTATACGCCGTTACTGTCGGGAACTTTTACGGCGAGCTCTTCGCTCTGTTCCGAAGAATTTATCAATCGCATTCCGTCGCGCAGCCACTGAACTACAGCGCCGCCTATAAACACCGAGCCTTCCAGAACGTAGTCGGGTTTATCGCCCAAACCTGCGCCGAGCGTCGTGACAAGTCCGTTGGCGCTCTTCACCGCCTTTTCTTTCGTGTTCATAAGCAGAAAGCAGCCCGTGCCGTATGTGCATTTGACGTCGCCCGCATTTAAACACAACTGCCCGAACAGCGCGGCTTGCTGGTCGCCTACGACGCTGCATATAGGCAATTCAACGCCTATAACCGACTTATCCGTTTTGCCGAAATGACAGCCGCTGGACCTGACTTGCGGCAGCATACTGCGCGGGATATCGAAAAGACGGAGCAGTTCGTCGTCCCATTGCAAGGTGTGGATATTGAACAGCATAGTGCGCGCCGCGTTGGTGTAGTCGGTGGCGAAAATGCTTCCGCCCGAAAGCTTCCACATAAGAAAAGTATCCACTGTACCGAAGCAGAGTTCGCCGCGCTCCGCGCGCTCTCTCGCGCCTTCCACGTTGTCTAATATCCATTTGATTTTCGTAGCGGAAAAGTACGCGTCGGGCACTAATCCCGTCTTGTTGTAAATGCGCTCCGCAAAGCCCTGGCTTTTGAGTTTTTCGCACTCCGCCGCCGTTCTGCGGCACTGCCATACAATAGCGTTGCAGACGGGCACGCCCGTCGCCCTGTCCCATACGAGCGTGGTTTCTCTTTGGTTGGTTATGCCCACGCTGTCTATCTGCGAATACGTTATTCCCGCGCGTGCAACCGCTTCCGCAATGACGGACATCACCGTGCCGATAATATCGAGCGGGTCGTGTTCAACCCAGCCCGACTGCGGATAAATCTGCTTGAATTCCTGCTGGGCTTTCGCAACGATTTTGCCGAAGCTGTCGAACAGTATCGCGCGCGAACTCGTCGTTCCCTGGTCTATCGCCAAAACGTATTTTTTCATAATCGTATCCTTTAATTATTTGATAAGTTTTGTCCTGAGTGCGTTGAGTACGGCAAGCAGCATAACGCCGACGTCCGCAAAAATCGCAACTATCATAGGGAAGCCGACGATTGCTATATCGAGTGCCATTATTGCGAACTTGACTATCAGCGAGCCTATAATATTCTGGAAAACTATTCTGCGCGTTCCCTTTGATATTTTCTTCGCTTTGGGCAGGTTGGAAAGGCTGTCGGATACAAGCACCAAATCGCTCGCTTCAATCGCGGCGTCGCTGCCGACCTTACCCATTGATACGGCGCAGTTTGCAACCGTCATGACGGGCGCGTCGTTTATGCCGTCGCCGACGTAAACAAGTCCGCCTTTATCCTTTAAAGCAGTAGCTTCTTTAAGCTTTTCGTCAGGCAGCAAAGACGCTTTACATTCGTCCACGCCAACCTGTGCGGCAACGCCTTCCGCGCGCCTTACGCTGTCGCCGGTTAACATAACCGTATGCGTTATGCCCTGCTTTTTCAGCTCCGCTATCGCCTGCTTTGCGTCGGGCTTTATTTTGTCGTCAATCTCGATAACCCCTACATATTCGCCGTTTAACGCTACGTAAACTACCGTGGAAGCGCTGTCCAAAGAGTTGAAAGCCACTCCGTTTTCTTTAAGCATTTCCGCGTTTCCGCACAACAGCACTTTACCGTTCACAATGCACTTGATACCACGGCCGGCTATCTCTTCCGCATTTTCCGCCGTGTATTCGGTTTGCGTTTGACCGAACGCCGCGGCTATGGGATGGGAAGAATATTTTTCAGCGCAGGCGGCTAATTTAAGCGCCTGCTCCGACGAATAATTCACAACAGCGAAGCAACCTTCGGTAAGCGTGCCCGTCTTGTCGAACGCGGCAACGGTCGCCTTCGCGAGTTCGTCCAAACTAGTAGAGCCCTTGACCAAAATGCCGAACTTGGCGCATCTGCCTATGCCTCCGAAATATGTCAAAGGCACGGAAATTACAAGCGCGCAGGGGCAGGAAATTACAAGCAGCGAAAGCGCTTTATATATCCAGTCCGAATAAGTCGGCCAGCCGAAAGCGCCCTGAACGGCACATATTACGGTGGGAACGATGGAAGCGATAAGCATTGCAACTATTACAACCGCGGGGGTATAGTATCTTGCAAACTTGCTTATGAACTTTTCCGACTTGGCTTTTTTCGCCGTGGAGTTTTCTACAAGTTCCAAAATTTTGGATACTGCGGAATCCTCGTATTTGCGCACAACCTGTGCTTGCACCACCGCGTTCAGATTTATTGAACCCGACAATACTTCGTCGCCTTCGGCAACGTCTTTAGGCACGGCTTCGCCCGTAAGCGACTTTACGTCGAGCGACGATTTGCCCTTTACTATCTTTGCGTCAACGGGAATTTTTTCGCCAGCCTTAACGAGTATTATATCGCCGACATTCAAATCTTCGGGAGATACGACTAACTGCTGCCCGTCCTTTATCAAAGTTGCCGTTTCGCTCTTCAAATCCATAAGCGCGCTTATCGAGCGGCGTGACGAGCCTACCGCTATTGACTGCAACAGTTCGCCTATCTGATATAAAAGCATTACCGCAGCGCCTTCCATAAAGCCGTCGCCCGTGGCTATACCAAGCCCGATTGCGCCGAGCGAGGCTATCGTCATTAAGAAATTCTCGTCGAAAATCTTGCCTTTAGCAACGTTCTTTACGGTGGTTAAAAGCACCGGCCAGCCCGCGGCAACGTAAGCAACAGAATAGCACACGTAAGCCGCGATTTTATAACCGCCGCCGAGGTTCATTAAATCTAAAACAAGCGCGGGAATAAAGAATACAGCCCCGACTATTATGGAAATAAACGCTTTTAAATGTTCCTTAAACAGGCTTACTTTGGGCGGTTTGCCGTCAACGATTTTCACGTCCTCGAAGTGGGAAATTTCGTACACCGCTTTGTCGTAAGCCGCAGTGTCCGCAGTCTTTAAAACTACGGTCATATTCATAAAATCGACTACCGCTTCCACGCCTGCGATACCGTTTAAAATCTCTTCCAGCTCTCTTGCGCAGTTGGCACAGCAAAGGTTTGCTATCTTTATCTTTTTTCCTTCGCTTGCTTCGTGTTCGTGGTGGTCGTGCTCTTGTCCGCAATGGTCGTGACCGCAACAGCAAGAATGCTCGCCGTGCTCGTGGTCGTGTTCGTGTACGTGTTCGCCCTCTTCCACAACCTTTACTTCTTCGAAGTTGTTACAGCAGTCTATAACTTTTCCGAGTGCGCTTTCCTCGCCTTCGAAAAACACCTTCATACCCATAAAATCCACGCGGACGGAAGATACTCCGTCAATTTTTTCAAGCTCTTCTTCGAGCTCACGCGCACAGTTTGCGCAGTCAAGCCCCGTAATTTTTATTACCTTATTCATCGCAGTTCAGATGCTCCTTTGCTACGTTTATCATTGTTAAAATATGTTCGTCGGAAACGGAATAGATGACCTGTTTACCGTTTCTTTTACTCTTTACTATTTTGTTGTCTTTAAGCGTTTTGAGCTGGTGCGATACCGCGCTTTGGTTGCCGCCTACCGCATGGGTTAAATGCTCAACGCACAACTCGCCGCAGGATAACGCAAGCAGTATTTTAAGGCGCGACGGTTCTGATATCGCTTTGAAGCGTGCCGCCATTTCTTCCACCTGCTCTTCCTTAGGCATACTTTTTATCGAAAGGCGGACGCGCTCTTCGTGTTCGCACCTTTCTTTTTCATTATCTTTCACCATAATAATTCTCCTAACTTATGAATTACTATTCATATGATAATATATAAATTATTATATGTCAAGCGTTTTACAAAAATAAATTACGGTTAAATTTTTTA
>CAZACR010000062.1:0-7380 GCA_964483715.1 uncultured Clostridia bacterium | reverse complement strand
ATTAAGATTTTGTTCGTCAAACAGCGGACTGTCTAAAAATTTACTGACCGTCATACCGAAGCCGTTTGCTATTAAAATAGTTGTTGAAAGCAAATTATCCTTAATCGTTTCGTGCATTATGTTTTTCAAAGTCGAATGAGAAACTCCGCTTTCCATAGCAAGTTTATATTTTGTCATTTTCTTTTCTTCTAACAATTCTTTAATTCTCAAAGCCAAAGCGTGATTTATGTTATACATAAGTTGACTTCCTATATTGTTATGGGCAACTATAATTTTATTACTGATTTATTTTTCAATATGGTTGCGTGCAACCATATTCAATGCTATAATTAGCAATATGAAAACTTGTTGTTGTACAGGACACCGACCGAAAGGTTTTCCTTTTAAATACGGCATTGATAAGCGAAAACATAATGCTTATTTGCATATGCTAAAATCAAAAATTAAGCTTGCAATTACCGAATACGGGATTACAAACTTTATTTCTGGTATGGCTATCGGCGCGGATTTAGATTTTGCGGAAACGGTTTTGAAACTGCGGAGAAAATACCGCATAACGTTAGAGTGTGCTATACCCTGTCAAAATCAAACTTTAAATTGGAACAGCATAGACAAATTGCGCTATGAAAGTATATTAAAGCGTGCGGACGAAATAAACCTTATTTCAGAGCAGTACACACCTGAATGTATGCTAAAACGCAATCGTCATATGGTAGACAAAAGCAATTTAATAATAGCAGTATTTAATGGTGTTGAAAAAGGCGGAACGTGGTACACGATAAACTACGCAAAAAAAGAAAATAAAGCTATCGAGCTTATAGACCTGAGTAAATTAGTATAAAATAAGGCGGTGTGCGTAATTTACGCACACCGCCTTAATATTTAAAATATTTATCTCAGTTCGCCTTTTGCGCGGGGGAAGACAATCGTGTCGCGGATATTTCCCATACCCGTTGCGTACATTAAAATTCGTTCCAAGCCCAAGCCGAAACCGCTGTGGGGAACGGTGCCGTACTTGCGCAAATCGAGGTAGTTTTCGTAATCGCTCATCTTCATGCCTCTGTCCTCGATAGCTTTCAACAGCTTGGCGGTGTCCGCTTCACGCTCGCTGCAGCCGATAATTTCGCCTACGCCCGGCACTAACAAATCGGTTGCGGCAACCGTCTTGCCGTCGGGGTTTTGCTTCATATAGAACGACTTCAAATCCTTGGGATAATTTACGACGAACACGGGCTTGTTGTAAACCACGTCGGTAAGATATCTTTCGTGCTCGGTCTGCAAATCGCAGCCCCATTCAACGGGGTATACGAATTCCTTGCCGCTTTTTTTGAGAATTTCGATAGCGTCGGTGTATTCTACGCGCACGAACTCGTCGTCAACGACTTTCTGCAATTTCTCGCGCAAGCCCTTTTCGTAGAACTTTTCAAGGAATGCGATTTCGTTCGGGCATTCGTCGAGAACGGCTTTAATAATATACTTGATAAACTCGGTGGCAATTTCTATAATATCGTCGATTTCCGCGAAAGCGACTTCGGGTTCGATTTGCCAGAACTCCGCCGCGTGGCGCGTGGTGTTGCTGTTTTCCGCGCGGAAGGTAGGGCCGAATGTGTAAATCTTGCCGAACGCCATAGCCATAACTTCGCCCTCAAGCTGACCCGAAACGGTGAGCCCCGCGCTCTGACCGAAGAAGTCGTCTGCGTTGTACTGTTCTTCGGACTTGTATTTGGGGTCGTAGCCTATCGTGGTAACCTTAAAAATCTTGCCTGCGCCCTCGCAGTCGCTGCCCGTGATTATGGGCGTATGCACGTAGAGGTAGTCGCGCTCCTGGAAGAAACGGTGTACGGCAAACGACAGCTTGCTCCTCACCCTGAAAATCGCGTTGAACGTGTTGGTGCGCACGCGCAGGTGGGGCAGGGTGCGAAGGAAGTCGAGCGAGGTTTTCGCTTTCTGAATGGGGTAGTCGAGGGGGCAGTCGCCCAAAAGCGTAATATTCTGTGCGTTGATTTCAATCGCCTGATTTGCGTTAAACGATTTAACCGCCGTGCCCTCAATCTTGACCGAACTGCCGACGCGCGTAGCGCCGTCGGGGATGTCCGTAATTTCGGCTTTGTTTATAACCACCTGCAAGTGGGGCAAAGTCGTGCCGTCGTTAAGCGCGATAAACGCCATATTCTTGCTGTCGCGGTAGCTTTTAATCCAGCCGCAAACTACGACCTGTTTGTCGAAATACTGTTCGGGTTCGGAAATAATCTCAATAATATCCGTGTGCTTCACGTCTGAAAACCTCCGTAAAAAGCTTTATTATTCTTTTGGCATTATACCACTTAAAAATACAAATATCAATTAAAAAAGCAATAATGCAAAAAATTGTACGCCGCTTGACTTTAAAAGAGCGATATGTTAAAATTACTAAATGAAAAAACAGTAGGGGAAAGACATATGAAAATTGTATTTTTCGGAGATTCGATAACCGATTGCGACCGCGACAGGTCGGACGAAAAATCGCTTGGCAACGGCTACGTCAAAATTTTAGCGGACAAGCTGCGCCCTATTTATCCCGATATGGATATAGAGCTTATCAACAAGGGCGTTTCGGGCAACGAGGTGTGCGATTTGCTTGCGCGCGTGCAGAGCGACGTAATCGATTTGAAGCCCGACGCAGTCGTTATAATGATAGGCATAAACAACGTTATACACCAGTTCAAGATAGGCAAGCAGTTGGACTTGAAGCAGTTCGAGCTTGATTTGTCCGAGCTTATCGCGCAGTTAAAGGAAGCGGGGATTGTGGTTATCTTCTTAGAGCCCTTCCTTCTTCCCGCGCCCGATAAAAAGAGACTGCGTCCGCTGTTCAACAAGGAATTGGAGATTATCGACCGCATTTGCGTTAAAGAGTGCGACGAGTTCGTTGCGTACGACGAAATGTTCAACGGCTTGTGCGAAACCAGACCTTACAACCTGTATTCCGAGGACGGCGTTCACCCTACGTTCAAGGGCAGTAATTTAATTGCTAATACCGCAATTAAGGCTATAAGAAAACATTTAATGTAACGGGGTCGGAATGATAACTGAAAACGGAACAATAAAAATTGAAACGCAGCTGGACGAAAACGCGCAGAAAGAATTTATGGGCAAGCTGTTTATCGGCAGCCTGATAAGCCTTATTTTAGGTAGCGTGGGTATAGCCGCTTATTTGGTTTGGGATATAACCGCGATAATTTTAGAAGCGTACGAGCCCGGCATATATATCCTTATTATAGTTGCATGTCTGTTTGCTTTCGGACTGATATTCATAATCAGCTATAACAAGGTCGTCAAGAAAGCGCGCACCGAAGATAAAAAGGAAGTGTACGAGTTTTTCAGCAACTACGTCGTAGCAAACGACTATTTAAACGGCGAACAGGTTGCAACGGTAAAGATTTATTATAAGCAGATTTCAAAGAGAAGGGAAACCAAAAATTATCTGTATTTCTTCGTGAATACAAACGCGGCTTGTGCCGTAAACAAAGCGGCAATGACGGAAGGAGAGCTGAACGCGGTGCGTTCGCTTCTGGGTTTCAGTGCCCAAAGCGTTGTAATGCAGTTGCCTGACGGCGAGCAGGAAAAAGCGCCCGAACCGTTTAAAGAAATGAAAGAAGAATAAGAAAACTCCGCGGCAGAGCCGCGGAGTTCTTTTTATTTCGTAAGTCTTTGTATTGCAAGCTTGTAAATTTCAAAACACTTGCGTATCTTTCCGAACGTTATATATTCGTCGGGCTGGTGAATGGTACATTCTTCGCCGTCCTCTTCGGGTCCGAACGCCGCGCCGTTTTTAAGCGCACGCGCATATGTGCCGCCGCCTATTGCCACGGGCTTCGCGTTAGCGCCCGTAACCTCGTTATATACTCCCAAAAGCGTGCTTATCAGTTCGCCGTTCTTGTCGTTGAACAGCGGCGCTTGTTCGTGCTCGGTTTTGTATTCGTAGCCGCATTTATCCAAAATAGATATTATCTGTTCGCGCTTATACGTTGCGGGATAGCGCACGTCGCAAGTTATATAAATTCCGTCGTCCGTCTGCTCTATAACGTTGGGGGAGAGAGTAAGAGCTCCCGTTTCGTCCTGCAAATGCTTAAGCCCCAACTTCTCGTCGAAAAGCGCTTTAACCTCGTCGTTCAGGCCCAGATATTGCATAACGGGCTTTATTGCGTTCACGCCCTTTTCGGGGGTAGAGCCGTGCGCGCTCTTGCCGACAAAATACAGCTTGCCGTCCTTATATCCAAGCCCCAAAGCCTCCGCTTTGTCTTTATCGTACGGCGTGGTAACCTCGCAGTACGCGCAGACCATATTCGCCGCGTCGCCGCCTTTAAGCCCTGTAAACTTATTGCTTGCGGGCAGGCGCAGCTTTAAATGCAGTATGCCTTTTTCGGCGTAGATTACGGGGAAGTCCGCGTCGGGCGATATTCCCGTTTCGGGCATTTTCGCAACCTTGTTGTAGTGGTCGATACAGCCCCAGCCGCTTTCCTCGTTGCAACCCAGAATAAGCTTTACCGTCTTGTTGGGAACAAAGCCCTCGTCCTTAAGCGCTTTGAGCGCAAACAAGGTTATTATTGCAGGGCCTTTGTCGTCCATGGTGCCTCTGCCCCAGATTTTCTGGTTGGCGTTATCTATTTCTCCGCCGAACGGTTCGTGCGTCCAGCCGCTGCCTGCGGGAACTACGTCCAGATGTGCGAGAACTGCAAAATCCTCGCCGCTGCCGTAGCGCACCTCGCCGACGTAATTGTCGTAATTGCACGTTTCGAAGCCCATATCTTGAGCGAGCGAAAGGAAGTAATCGAGCGCCTTTGCCGCACCCTCGCCGAAGGGCTTGCCCTCTTTTGCGGGCGCTTGCGACGAATCGATTGCGACTATGCGTGAAATATTTTGTGCGATATCGTTAAAATAGTTTTTCATACCGACCTCTTTTTTTGAGTTTAATCTTAAAAACATTATACTCTTTTTTGTTTTTGTGGTAAAATAAATTTAAGATAAAAAAGCAATTATTTTCGGAGGATAAATGCACGAAGGGCACAGACAACGCCTCGCCGCGAAAATAAAAACGAAAGACGGGTTGTACGAACACGAGCTGATGGAGGTTCTGCTGTTCAACGCCTGCCCGCGCAAAAACGTGAACGCGGTCGCGCACGGCTTGATTAAAGCGTTCGGCAGCGTTGCCGGCGTGCTCGAAGCACCTGCGGAGAAACTTATAGAAGTGAGCGGAGTGGGGGAAAGCATTGCCGAATATTTAGTGTGCCTGGGCAAATGTCTTAAAAAGCTTAACGGTTGTCAAAGCTTTGCCGTAGTGCGCACAACCGCGCAATTCAAACAGTTTATCGCAGTGCGCGCGGCGCATTCCGAAAGCGGCGTTTTGGAGTTGTGTCTGCTAGATAAGGACGGCAGAATAAGGCATATCTGTGCGTTTGCAGCCGAAGAAGCGGAAAATCTGTCCGATAAAATTTTAAACGTCAATTCCGTTTACAGACCTTACGGCGTGTTTGCGGCGAACTACCGCGGACAAAGCGGAGTACAGCCGACGGAAGCGGACGGAAAGATAGCGGCTATGTTGAGTTTTGCGTGTTCGGCGGACGGAGTTAAACTGTACGATTATTGCATTGTCGGCGGTAACGGTGAAATGTACAGCTATTACGTCGAGGGCAAGCTTTCGAGAACCGGCGACGAGATAAAAGGAGCGGTCAATGGACGGATTTAATAGAATAAAATCGCATTCCCGTTTCGCGGTAATCGCGGGCATTATAATCGCTATAATGCTTATCGTGCTCGAAATCGTCGTCTGTGTGCAGTACGTTCTTTTAAAGCCAGCACCGCCCGCGTGGGGTATTGCGCTTATAGTAGTTTGCGAATTTCTGCTGGACGTTCTGTTTATTACGGAGATATTCGTCAAAACGTTTAAGCTGCGCATAGTAATTTACATTGCGGATTTCGTGCTTCTGTTAGTTATCAGCGTGCTTTCCAGCAGCGTTTACATTTCGGCGCTGTACTGCGTTATTCTATCTCAGTTTTATTTAAGCGTAAAAGATTTCAAATCCAAGCTTTCGGTATTTATCGCAAGCTGCGTATTGTTTGTAATCACCTGCTGTGTAGGCTGGTTAATTAATCATAGACAAGTTATCGACTATGAGGCTATACTTTCAATAGCTTCTGACGGATTGCTCAATATTCTGATACTGTTCGCGCACTTTGCGGTTACCAACTTTCTCATAACGTTCTACCAAACGAATATTAAACTCACAGCCGCGCTCGCGGAAGCGGACGAGAGCAAAAAAATGCTGGAGGAGGCTTACGAACAGCTTTCCGAAACGGCGGTTTACGAGGAGAGGAACAGAATTGCCCGCGACATTCACGACAACGCGGGGCATTCGATGACGTCCGTAATAATGCAGACGGAGGCGGCGAAGCTCATTATCGACACCGACCCCGAAGAGGCGAAAAACAAAATCATATCCGCCAACATACAGGCGAAAAACGCGTTGGAGCAGATGAGGCAGAGCATTCACCTTTTAGCCGGCAGAAACGCTTCCGCAACGCTCAAAGAGGAGATAGAGGAGATTATCGCCCAGACAATGGACGGTACGGATATAATTATAAGATACGATATCGCAGACGTTTCTTTACCCTACGACAAGCGCAGGTTTATTGCCAACAGCCTGAAGGAGTGCCTCGCAAACGGAATGCGCCACGGCGGAGCTAATGCGTTTTACGTGGAGCTTGCAGTGCGTGAAGAATACGTATGCCTTACCGTTTCGGATAACGGTTCGGGACTGCCTTCCGATTTCAAGGAAGGGTTCGGACTTAGGGGCTTGCGCGAAAAGGCGGCGAGCTTCGGCGGCGGAACGGTAATAGAAAGCGAAAAGGGCGAGGGTACGGAAATTACCGTTACCGTACTTTTGAACGACAAGGAGAATAATCAATGATAAAGGTAATGCTTGCAGACGACCAGGTGATATTGGCGGAAGGCATTAAAAGCGTGTTGGAGACGAGCGGAAATATAACCGTTTGCGGAGTCGCGTGCGACGGAGCGGAAGCGGTGGAAATGGCGCAGGCGCTAAAACCCGACGTGATTTTAATGGATATCCGCATGCCGAATATGAACGGAGTTGCCGCCACGAAAAAGATAAAGGAAATCGTTCCCGATACGAAGATAATCGTGCTTACAACTTTCGACGACAGCGACTATATACTTTCGGCGATAAACAGCGGCGCAAGCGGTTATCTGCTTAAAGATATCGGCTCTACGGCGCTTATCGACGCGATAGAGAACGCATATGCGGGCGATACGATTCTGCCTTCCAAGATAGCTAAAAAGATAACCGACGCGGCGCTTATGGTTTCCAACGACAGGGAAATAAA
>CAZACR010000061.1:0-7388 GCA_964483715.1 uncultured Clostridia bacterium | reverse complement strand
GTTTACAGAGAAGGTCATCTCAACCGTAGGTTCGGTTATCTTTACGAATTTATGAGGTTCGGGGCAAGCGGGAAGACAAACCGTATCGCCGATATTTATCTTTTCAAGGCCGCTGAAGCATACGATATCGCCGGCTTTTGCGCTCTCTACGGGAACGCGCGCAAGTCCCTCTATCTGATAGAGGTTTGCGATTTTGCCGGGCTGTTTTAAGTCGTGGTTGTTGTAGTTGGTAACAACGACTGCCTGTCCCGCGGAAAAAGTACCGCGTTCAATTCTGCCTATACCTATACGCCCTACGTAGTCGTTGTAGTCGATTGACGAACAAAGCACCTGAGTTGCGCCCTCGGTGTCCACTTCCATAGGCTGAATGTGCGATAAAATGGTATCGAAAAGGGGCGTTAAGTCCTTGCCCTCTTCGTCCAAACTCAGCGTTGCCGTGCCGTTTCTGCCCGAGCACCATACCACGGGGGACATAAGCTGGTCGTCGGAAGCGTTGAGTTCGAGCAAAAGCTCGAGTATTTCGTCCTCGACCTCGTTAAGACGCGCGTCGGGACGGTCGATTTTATTTACAACTATAATAAGCCTGTGACCCATTTCCAGCGCTTTTTGCATAACGAAACGCGTCTGCGGCATAGGTCCTTCCGCGGCGTCAACCAAAACGAGAACGCCGTTGACCATCATCATAACTCTTTCCACTTCGCCCGAAAAGTCGGCGTGTCCCGGCGTATCAACAACGTTTATCTTAACGCCTTTGTAGTGCAGGGATGTGTTTTTGGCAAGAATGGTTATTCCTCTCTCTCTTTCTATATCGCCCGAGTCCATAACCCTTTCGTCAACCGCCTGATTTTCGCGGAAGGTGTTGGACTGCTTTAACATTGCGTCTACAAGCGTTGTCTTGCCGTGGTCTACGTGCGCGATTATCGCCACGTTTCTTAAATCGTCTCTAATCAAAATAATACCTCTGGTACAAATAAAAATAAATACTTTAAAATTCTAATACCGAACGGTGCAAAACGCAAACGATTTTGCGTTTATTTTTTATAAAATTCGGGTTTTGTTTCCCTGTCGAACAGTTTTAAAATTATGTTCATACAGTTGTTTTCACCGTCGCCCTCTTCGAACGGATTGGATATAAAACAAGCTTCGTATACGGCGTTGGTTATGGGCAGTTCGATATTGTACTTATCGCCGAGTTCTTTCATAGCTTTCGCCGTCATAACGCCCTCGGCAAGCTTTTCGAATTTATGACCCTGCGCCATCATTTCGCCGTATTTTCTGTTGTGGGAATGGGGCGAAAACAGCGTGGTTTCGTAGTCGCCCAAATGCGCTAAGCCGTATGCGGAATTGAACTTGCCGCCCAATGCGGAAATGAGCGTTCCCACCTCGAACGCGCCCCGCGCCATTAAAGGACCTTTCAGACTCTGATAGCCGCTTCCGTCAAGAACGCCTGCGGCAATGCCCAAAACGTTTTTAGCCGCCGCGCCTATTTCCGTACCTATCACGTCGTTGCCGTAGTAAAAACGGATTAAATTACTCTTGAAATTTTCCGCGATGCGCTTTTTTAAATCGTCGTTGTATGCGTCAACTATCATACAGTTGGGCACTCCGCGCGTAAATTCCTGAATGTGCCCGGGACCTACCCAAACGGCGATATTGTCTTTATTTATGCCGCTTTCGATAAGTATTTCCGAAAGGCGCTTGCCCGTGGAAACCTCTATACCCTTCATACACAGCACGAAAGTTTTATTGTCAACGGGGTATTTTATTACCTTTTGCATAAATTCGCGCAGCGCCTGCGAGCTTATGGAAATTATTATAATTTCGCTTTCTTTGAGCGCGTATTCGAGGTCGGAAGTGAGCGTTATGCTTTTATCGAGAACGACGTATTCGTTTTTGCCGTCTCTTTTTAAAATATCATAGGCTTCCCTGCCCTCTTCGCCGTAAAGAATTACGTCATTTTTAAGTACGGTTGCCTGATACCATCCGATAAAAGAACCCCATCTGCCGCAGCCTAAAACAGAAACTTTCATACAAACAAATTCCTTTTTATATTTCTTTACGCTCTAAAAAAGCCCTCGAGAGCGTTACTTCGTCGGTATACTCTATTTCGCCGCCTATGGGAATGCCGTGGGCGAGACGGGTTACCTTTACGCCGAGCGGTTTTAAAAGCTTGGCGATATACATTGCCGTAGCGTCGCCTTCCACGTCGGGATTGGTGGCGATAATCACTTCCGTTACTCCCTCGGATACGCGTGCAAGAAGTTCCTTTATGCGGATATCGTTGGGACCTATCCCGTCCATGGGCGAGATTACGCCGTGAAGAACGTGGTATACGCCCTTGAACTCACGCAGTTTTTCCATTGCAATCACGTCTTTGGGCTCTTTGACTACGCAAACGATTGATTTGTCGCGCACTTTACAGATTTCGCAAACGTCGTTTTCCGAAAAGTTGCCGCAAACCGAACAGTAACGAACTTTCCTCTTACATTCCGTTATGCTTTCGGCAAACGCAAGCGCGTCTTCGGCGGACATATCTATTATTCTGTAAGCGTATCTCAGCGCGGTTTTTTTGCCGACGCCGGGCAGTTTTGTAAACTGGTTTACCAATCTTCCGATAGGCTCGATAAACGTATCCATTACAACAATCCGCCGAGTCCGCCCATATTGCCGAGAGGACCCATTTTCTGTTCGTATTCCGCGTCAGCTTTTTTGTAGCCGTCGTTGATAGCCGCCATAATCAAATCTTCAAGCATTTCAACGTCGTCCTCGTCCGAAAGGTCTACCATTTCGGAAATCTTACTGCCGAACTCTATGCCGTTTATAACTTTTTTGCCGTTCATATAGACGACTACCGTTTCGTCGCCCTCTTCGCCGCCGCCCGAAAAACCGAGGACTTCCATCTCCTCCAATTCCGCGTCGGCTTTCTGCATCTGCTCCTGAATTTTCTGAGCCTGCTTCATCATGTTCTGCATTCCGCCGTTATTGCCGCCTCTGTAAGCCATTTGATTTTACCTCCGAAATATAAGTTTTGCGAATTTTCGCCTTTATTTGATTTGTACGTCGTGACCTTTGAAATTGTCCCTGAGCTCACCCAAGGCTTTGCCGTATTTATCCTCGCCCTTCGCCTTTAAACGGATTTCAAACGAGAAAACGCCGAGCTCCTGCAGCGTTTCTTTAATAAACGCTTTGCTTTCTTCGCGGTTAAGCGATTTGTGAACCGCCTCCACGTCCGTTACCATTACGAACGTTTCGCCCTCGAAAAAGCTTTCCAGGTCCATACACAGCGTGAAAAGCACAGCGTTTTTTCTGGTGGTGCGGAAGAGCTTTAAAAACCTGCCGAACACCGTCTTTTTATCCGCTTCCGAAAGCGAACCGACCTTGCCGCCGCTTGCGCCGCTCTGTTCGAACAACGTGCCCTGAGCTGTTTCCTCGGGTGCGCTTGTCGTCTGCTTTTCGTCAAACGGCGAGGGCGATAATTCCTCTTTTAACGGCTTGACTTCGGGGACGGGCTCCGCCTTAACCTGCGGTTTTTCTTCATGCTTTACTACGGGTTTTGCCGTTTCCGCAGTTTGCTTAACTACTACTTTTACGCCCTCTTTAACGGCTTTTTCCAAAGCTTCTATTCTGCCGAGCAGTGCTTCGATATCGTAGTCAGACTGGGGCATTGCCGCTTTTATTACAGCCGTTTCCAGCGTTATTCTGCCGTCCACCGCATAGCGCAGGTCGCCTTCCGCCTTTGTTAAAATTTCCGTTGCGCGAAGTATTGCGTGACCGTTAGCTTCCGCCGCAAGTGATTGCAACGTTTTATATTTGTCCTCGGGAAGATTTAAAATTTTATCCGAGCCGCGGCAGGTTTTAACGATTGCAAGATTGTTAAAATAGGTAAGCAAATCTCTGAGTAACACGCCCACGCCCTTGCCGGTTGACAGCACGTTTTCGGTTGCCGTTAAAGCCTCGCCAGAATTGCCGTTCACTATTGCGGCGGCAATTTCGCCGATTGCCGCAAAGTCGGCTTTGCCGAGCACTGCGTTCACGTCGTCGTATGTCAGTTTCCCCTGCGAGTAAGAAGCGCACATATCCGCTATCGATAAACTGTCGCGCGCGCTCCCGTTGCCTGCGCGGGCTATCGCCGCAACGGCTTCTTGCTCGTAAGCTTTTCCAGTTTTATCGAAAACGCTTTTTATAAGCCCTTCCAAGTCAACTTGAGGAATGAGTTTGAAATCGAAGCGCATACACCGCGAAAGAATTGTCGCGGGAATTTTCTGCGGTTCGGTCGTGGCGAGAATGAACACTGCGTGACGGGGCGGCTCTTCGAGCGTTTTCAATACCGCGTTGAACGCCGACTGCGTGAGCATATGCACCTCGTCTATGATATACACTTTATATCTGCCGTTGACGGGCGGATACTGCACCTTTTCGCGCAAATCGCGCATTTCGTCAACGCCGTTGTTGGAAGCCGCGTCGATTTCGGATATATCGAGCGCCGCTCCGCTTGCAAGCGCTTTACAGGTCGGGCACTGTCCGCAGGGCGAACCGTTTACGGGGTTTTCACAGTTGATTGCCCTGGCAAAAATTTTCGCCAAGGTCGTTTTGCCCGTGCCCCTCGGTCCGCAAAAAAGATATGCGTGACCCACTCTGCCCGTTTCTATCTGGTTTTTGAGTATCTTTACTATGTGCTCCTGCCTGACCACGGTATCGAAAGTGGTCGGGCGGAAAGTGCGGTAAAATGCAAGATACGCCATTTTGCCTTGTCTCCTTATCCTATTGCGTATAATGCGCGCAGTTTGTTTTTGGCGCGCATAACCGCGTTATCCGCTTGTTTATAAGTTAAATGCAACGACGAAACAATCTCCGACATCGTCGCGCCGTCAACGTACATTCTGATTACTTTATATTCCAGAGCCGAAAGAACCTTTTGCATCTTTTGCGAAATTTCTTCGCCGTTTTCGTTGTCTATCAGCATTTCTTCGGGGTTGACGTAAGCCGTTTTACCGTCCGCTTCGGTTATGGGTGAACTGCCGTTCAGTGCGGCGTTTTTAAGACTTTCCGCCCTTTTAACCGCGTCCACAATGCGGTTTCTGATGCACGCATAGGCGTACGCTGCAAAACCCGTTTCGCCCTCGAACGTGGTCATAGCGGAATACAGTCCGCACATACCTTCCTGAACCAAATCGTCCGTATCGCCGCCCGCGAGAAAAAACCTGCGCGCAACCGACAGCACTTTGTTTTTATAGCGGACGAGCAGTTCTTCCCCCGCCGCTTTATCTCCGCCGCGGAAAGATGAAACCAGCTCTTCTTCCGACAAATTAACGTAAGTCATATTTATATCCGTTTTTTAAGAACCTCGTAAGCCGCAACGCCGAGCGCCACCGACGCGTTGAGTGAATTTACCTGTCCGCGCATAGGCAACGACAGCACAAAATCGCACTTTTCGCGCGTGAGCTTTTTAACTCCGCTGTCCTCGCCGCCGACAATCAAAGCTACGTTGCCCGAAAAGTCTGCGGAATAAATGCTCTGTCCGTCCGCTTCTAAGGCGTATATCCAGTAGCCCTCTTTTTTGAGTTCGTCGATAAGTTTGTTTAAAGAAGGCACTTTGGCAACCTTTACGTGGTTTGCCGCGCCTGCGGAAATGCGGATAACCGCCTCCGTTACGCTTGCCGATTTATTGGAAGGAATTATTACGCCGTCCGCGCCCGTACATTCCGCAACTCTGATTACCGAGCCGAGGTTGTGAACGTCCTCTATACCGTCGCAGATTATTATAAATCCGCCCTTTTCGCCCTTTGCCGAAATAATTTCATCGACATTGCTGTATTTATAGTCGGTGGTTATTGCGATACAGCCCTGATGCTTGCCCGTAACGCTTTGCTTGTCGAGCACGCGTTTATCCACGAACTGAACCCTTACGCCCTTTTCCCTTGCCTCGGCAAAAATGCGGGAAAGAGTGCCTTGTCCGCCCTTTTCAAGCATTATTTTTTCTATCGTTTTATCCGTTTTGAGTAGCTCCAAAACGGCGTTTCTGCCCTCGGTATTCATTTATTATTCCTCTTCGATAATTTCCGCTATTCTCTCGTATTGACCGGTTAAATAGAGATAACCCAGAACCGCCTCGAACCCCGTAGAGCGGTTGTAATCCGTTACGCTCGCGTTTTTGCTTTTGGTTGCTTTTTTAGCGTTTCTGCCGCGGTGGTAAACCGCCTCTTCTTCGGGAGTGAATTTACTTTCCACCCTTTCGAGCAGCGCGCTCTGCCCCTTTGCCGAAACGACTTCGCAGGTGCGTTTTTGCAAATCCGCAGGCTTTCTGTCAACGGATTGCACTTCGCGGCTGCGTACGTACAGCGAGTACACGGCGTCGCCCACGAACGCGAGCGTTACGGGGCTTAACTGCCTCGCTTTTTCTTCACTCATTTTATCGAACAATCCGTACAAAACAACACCTGCCGAAACACATAATTATACGTATATAATTGTACCATATCGGCATAAAAAAATCAACAAAACAATAGTATATAGCGTGAAAACCTTGTTCGTTAAAAAAAGTTTTTTGATTGCCGCCGCCATATTGCTTGTCGCCGCGGTTTGCATAGGCCTATTTGCGGGTTTTGCCGCCGAGAAAGCAGCCGCTATCAACCCTAATATGCCCACAATCGTAATCGACGCGGGGCACGGCGGAATAGATAACGGCGTGCAGGGAATTAAAAGCGGCACGGACGAAGCCGACATTAACCTTGCTATAGCAAGGTTTTTAAAGGGGCAGTTTACCAATGCGGGGTTTAACTGCGTTATGACGAGGACCAACGAGGCAGGGTTGTACGGAAACACCGAAAAGGGCTTTAAGATGCGCGATATGCAAAAGCGCAAGCAGATTATCGAGGACAGCAATGCGGATATGGTTATTTCAATTCACCAGAATTTCTGCCCTCTGCCTTCAAAGCGCGGCGGCACGGTGTTCTTTAACAGTGAAAGTGCTGAAGGCAAAACGCTTGCTTTATGTATACAGAGCGAACTGAACGCTATGGAAAGCTGCGAAAAGCCCAACGAAATTTTGAAAGGCGATTACTATATGTTAAAATGCACGTCCAGCCCCTCCGTCATAGTTGAATGCGGTTTTTTATCCAACAGTAAAGACGACGAACTGCTGAACACGGAAAGCCACCAGCGCGCGATAGCCTACGCCATATTTAAAGGTGCTGTTAGCTATTTAGCAAAAAAGAATTAACAGAAAAACCGCCGTTTGCGAAGTCTCGCAAACGGCGGTTTTATTTATTTAAGTTAGTTAAGTTTTTCCAAAAGCTTCAAATCGATTCCCTTGTCGCCGATTTTGATAATTTCAACCTTGACGGTGTCGCCGATTTTAACGACGTCCTCTACCTTTTCAACGCGCTTGT
>CAZACR010000060.1:3969-7405 GCA_964483715.1 uncultured Clostridia bacterium | reverse complement strand
GCGCTTTGTCGGCACATATTGCGGGGGCAACGGATAATTTTCAGCCTATGAACGCGAATTTCGGTATCCTGCGCGCAAGCGAAAAAACGATACGCGACAAGAAAGAGCGCTATAAATATTTAGCCGAACGCGCCATTGCGGAAATAGAAAAATACAGGGCGGACATTGCGGACCGAATGTGAAAATGACACAATAAAGTTTAAACAGTTGTGTCTGCGGTTTATATAAATTGTAACTTAGTCAATTTAAAATATGAGGTTAAAATATGTCAGTGGAATTTCACGCAACTACGATTTGCGGAGTTAAAAGGAACGGCAAAACAGCTATCGCCGGCGACGGTCAGGTCACCATGGGCGAAAGCGTAATTTTCAAAAGCAGCGCTACAAAAGTAAGGCGCATATTCGGCGGTAAGGTCGTTCTGGGCTTTGCGGGCTCGGTTGCGGACGCGTTCTCTTTAAGTGAAAAATTCGAAGGTATGCTCAACAAATATTCGGGCAACTTAATGCGTTCGGCGGTGGAGCTTGCCGAGCTTTGGCGCAGTGACAAGGCGGTGAGAAAGCTCGAAGCCTTAATGATTGTCGCGGACAAGGATACTTTACTCATAGTTTCGGGCACGGGTGAGGTTATAGAGCCGGACGACGGCATTGCGGCTATCGGCAGCGGCGGCAACTACGCCCTCGCGGCGGCGCGCGCGCTTTGCCAGAACACCGATTACTCCGCCGAGGAGATTGCGACCAAGGCGCTTAAAATCGCCAGCGAAATCTGCGTTTATACTAACGATAACATAAAATGTGAGGTTATCTAAAAATCGCAGAATAGCACGAGAATTTTGCGAGAAGGAGATATTTATGGATTTGACGCCTAAGCAAATAGTACACGAATTAAATAAATATATCATAGGTCAGGGCGAAGCTAAAAAGGCGGTTGCCGTGGCACTTAGAAACCGTTACAGAAGAAGCTGTCTTTCCCGCGAGTTGCAGGAAGAGATTACGCCCAAGAACATTATAATGAAGGGACCTACGGGCGTAGGTAAAACGGAAATTGCGAGAAGGCTTGCAAAGCTCGTCAAAGCTCCCTTTTTAAAGGTCGAAGCCACCAAGTACACCGAAGTGGGCTACGTGGGCAGGGACGTCGAGTCAATGGTTCGCGACCTTGCCGAGTGCGCTATCCGCCTTGTCAAAGAGGAAAAAACTCAGGAGGTCAGCTATAAGGCGACCGCCATTGCCGAGCGCAAAATCGCCAAGGTGCTTGCAGAGAATATGAAGCAAGAGCGCGGCGAAACGTCCAAGGAAGTTTTCGAGCAGAACTTAGTCGACGGCATACATGCGGGCAAGTACGACAATACGGTAATAGAAATCGAGGTTGCCGACAACCCCAAGCCGCTGGAGCTCTCCCCCGGGCAGGGCGCGGCAATCGATATCGGCTCTATTTTCTCGGGGCTCGGTATGGACAAGAAAAAGAAGCGCAAGCTCTCGGTTAAAGAGGCTAAAAACCTTCTTATTGCCGAGGAGGCGGACAAGCTTATCGACAACGACGCTGTCAATACCGAGGCTATCCGTCGCGCGGAAAACGACGGCATAATCTTTATCGACGAAATCGACAAGATTGCGGGCAAGGGCAATCACGGCGCGGACGTATCCCGCGAGGGCGTTCAGCGCGACATATTGCCTATCGTAGAGGGCTGTACGGTTATGACCAAGTACGGACCTATCCGCACCGACTATATCCTATTCATTGCGGCGGGCGCGTTCCACGTTTCCAAGGTGGAGGACTTAATTCCCGAGCTTCAGGGCAGATTCCCCATTCAGGTAGAGCTCAACAGCCTCACGAAAAACGACTTCGTAAACATACTTACGCAGCCGCAGAACGCAATCACGATGCAGTACTCGGCGTTGCTTGCGGTGGATAATATCGATTTGCAGTTCAAGCCCGACGCTATCGAGCGCATTGCGGAGGTTGCCGTGGATATCAACGCGACGTCGGAAGATATCGGCGCGCGCAGGCTGCACACCGTTATGGAATACCTTCTGGAAGATATCTCTTTCAACGCTGGCGGCAACGACTATCCCGTTATCCCCGTGGAAGTGAACGCGAAGTACGTGGAAGAGCATCTCGACAAAATAATCAAGAACAGAGATATGCGCAAATATATACTGTAATTAAAGGTTCAAAAAAATGATAAATATTCCTAAAGGTACAAAAGACGTTTTGCCGCAGGATTCTTACAAGTGGCAGTTCGTGGAAAGCGCCGCGAGACAGACGGCGAGGGAATTCAATATAAAGGAAATACGCACTCCCGTGTTCGAACACACGGAGCTTTTCCAGCGCGGAGTAGGCGAAACCACGGACGTCGTAACCAAGGAAATGTACACGTTCGAGGACAAGGGCGGAAGGTCAATAACGCTTAAGCCCGAGGGCACTGCGGGCGCGGCAAGACTGTTTATAGAAAACGGACTTGCGTCTTCGCCCCTGCCTTTGAAAGCGTTTTACATTGCGCCTTGCTACCGCTACGAACGCCCTCAGGCGGGCAGACTGCGCGAGTTCCATCAGTTCGGTATAGAGGTTTTCGGCTCTGCGGAGGCGGATACCGACGCGGAAGTAATATTTGCCGCTTCGTCGTTTCTGGACAAGCTTGGCATAAAGGACGTGCGCCTCGAAATCAATTCGATAGGCTGTAAGACCTGCCGCGCGGAGTACAACAAAGCGCTTAAAGAATATTTCCGTCCTCACCTTTCTGAGATGTGCGCAACCTGCAACGAGCGGTTCGAAAAGAACCCCTTGCGTATGATTGACTGCAAGGAAGAGGGCTGCAAGCGCATTACGGCGAACGCACCCAAAATCTTGGATTATCTGTGCCCCGACTGCAAGGCGCATTTTGAAAAGGTAAAAGGTCTTTTGGACGCTTTAAACGTGAAATATACCGTTAATCCCGACATAGTAAGGGGTTTGGACTACTATTCGCGCACCGTTTTCGAGTTTGTTTCCACGTCTATCGGTGCGCAGGGCACTGTTTGCGGAGGCGGCAGATACGACGGACTTATATCCGAACTCGGAGGCGGTAACGTGCCTGCGATAGGTTTTGCGGCAGGGCTTGAAAGGCTTCTTCTGCTTATGGAAAATACCGCAGTGCCTTTCCCCGAAGCTCCCGTGCCTGATATATATATCGCGGGTATGGACGACGTTTCGAGAAAGGAAGCTTTTAAGCTTGTAAGCGGTTTGCGTGTAAACGGGCTTTGCGCGGAGTGCGACCATATGAACCGTTCCGTAAAAGCCCAGCTCAAATACGCGGACAAGTGCGGCGCGAAGTTCGTCGCGGTTATCGGCGAAAGCGAAATCGCTTCGGGCGAGTGCAATATAAAGAGAATGGCGGACGGAAATTCCTGCTCCGTTAAATTCGAGAATATTTTAGCTTATTTGAAAGATAATAAGTAAAAAG
>CAZACR010000060.1:0-3869 GCA_964483715.1 uncultured Clostridia bacterium | reverse complement strand
TGCTCCGTTAAATTCGAGAATATTTTAGCTTATTTGAAAGATAATAAGTAAAAAGCAATAAGGGGATATTTTATGGTTGAGAAAATCAATTCGGAAAAATTCAACGAACTTTTAAAGGGCGGTAAGACGGTGGTTTGCGACTTCTTTGCCGACTGGTGCGGACCTTGCAAAATGCTTGCGCCCGTAATCGATAAATGCAGCGAAAAGTTTTCAGACAAGGCTGTTTTCGTAAAAGTGAACGTAGACGACAACTTCGAGCTCGCGGCAAAGTACGGCATTATGAGCATACCCCTCGTCGGAGTTTTCAAGGGCGGCGAGATGACGGATAAATCGGTCGGCTTTATGCCGCAGAGCGAAGCGGAAGAATTTTTTGCTTCCAAATTATAAATTGAAAATCATAAGAAGAGCGGCGCGTTTGATTTAAACGCGCCGCTTCTATTTTTACGTGCTATGTGATAATTTTATGAAAATTGTCATAATTATTTTGACAAAGTGCGCTTAAATCCTTTGCTTTTCGACAATATTCGCGTATAATAAAAAATAGGTTACAGTTTTGGGGAGAACCCGAATTTCAAAAGGAGTACTCCTTTATGCGTTGTAGGCACAACGCATAAAAACCTCTATCTGTAATAAAAAATTTTACGCGAGGTAAAGTATGGAAGAAGAGAACAAAGTAACTCAGCCTGACGTAGAAGAAACCCCTGCTCCCGAACAGACGGGCGAGGCGACGACTGCTCAAGCTACTGCACCTGCCAAGAAGGGTTTCTTCGGCGCGGTGGACAACTATTTCGGTATAACCAAGAGCGGTTCCAACTACAAGAGAGAAGTTATCGCGGGTATTACCACGTTCATGGCTATGGTTTACATACTTATGGTCAACGCGGGTATGTTCGGTAACCCTTACGGCACCGGTCCCCTTCTCGGCGTAAGCTATGGCGCAATGTACATCGCGACGGCGATTGGCGCGATTGCGGGCACGCTTCTGATGGCGTTCCTTGCGAAAATGCCGCTGGCGCAGGCTTCGGGTATGGGCGTGAACGCGTTTATAGTCTACACGCTGTGTCTGGGCGGTACGGGACTGTCGTATGCCAACTGTATGGTATTTACGTTGCTTGACGGCGTTATCTTCGTGCTTTTAACCGCAACCGGTTTAAGAAAGAAGATTTTCGAAGCAATTCCCGCGGGCGTACGCCACGCTATCCCCGTAGGTATCGGTTTGTTTATCGCCTTCATCGGTATGCAGAACGCAGGACTTATCGTCGGCGACGGCAGCACGCTCGTAACGTTCACTTCGTTCAACGTTCTTGCAAAAGGCGCTTCCTACTTCGGATATATCGGACCTTTCGTTACCATTCTCGGCGTAATCGCTATCGCGGTTATGAGCAAAAAGAACGTTAAAGGCTCTATTCTTTGGGGCATTCTCGGTACTGCGGTGCTCTATTATATCTTAATGGGTATCGGCTGTGCGTTCGACCAGAATTGCGTGAATATGTTTAAGGGCATTTCGATGTCCAATCCCTTCACGGCGTTTTCCGATTGGGGCACGCAGAGCGTTGGTCAGGTATTTGCAAAGGGCTTCGATTTCGGCGGGTATCTTAATGCGGACGGCAACAACGTCGGTACGCTTATCGTGCTTCTTCTTACGACTGCGCTTTCGCTCTGCATGATCGATATGTTCGATACTATCGGCACTTTATACGGCGCTTGCGCTAAGGGCGATTTGCTCGACGAAAACGGCGTTCCCCTTAACATGAACAAGATGATGCTTGCGGACTCCATCGCAACCTGCGTCGGCGCAGTTGCAGGTACTTCCACCGTTACGACGTTCGTTGAATCGTCTTCGGGCGTAGCGGCAGGCGGCAGAACGGGCTTCACCGCGTTGGTTACGGGTCTTTGCTTCATAGTTGCAATGTTCTTATCGCCCATCGCTCAGCTTATTCCTTCGGAAGCTACGGCAACCGCGCTTATCTGGGTTGGCGTTCTGATGATGACGTCCGTTGTCAAGGTTGACTGGAACGACCCCGCGGAAGCAATCGTTGCATTCTTCACCTTTATCATTATGGTTCTCGGCTACTCGATTTCCAAGGGTATCGGTATGGGTATACTCGTGTATATCATCGTTAAGCTTTGCACGGGCAAGGTTAAGGAAATTTCCATTCCTACCTGGGTTATCGGCGCGCTGTTCCTTGCAACGTTCATTTTAACCTAATAAATAAGCTTAATACTAAGTGCGGAAAGCAAATTTGCTTTCCGCATTTTTTGTTCTTTCAAATCCTTGTAGAATAAAGAAAAAGATGTTATAATTATGCAAAAGTCTTTTTGGAGAACATTATGATTGATATTTCTTTGATAGAGCAGACCGACCCCGAAGTTGCTAAGGCGCTTAAACTCGAGCTTGCGCGTCAGCAGGGCAATATAGAGCTTATCGCAAGCGAAAACTTCGTATCTCCCGCGGTTATGGCGGCGGCAGGCAGTCACCTCACCAACAAGTATGCCGAAGGTTATCCCGGTCACAGATATTACGGCGGTTGCCAGTTTGTGGATATCGCCGAAGATTTGGCGAGAGACAGAATAAAAGAGCTGTTCGGCTGCGAATACTGCAACGTTCAGCCTCATTCGGGCGCAAGCGCAAACCTTGCGGTTTTCTTCGCTATGCTTCAGCCCGGCGACACGGTTATGGGTATGAACCTCGCGCACGGCGGACATCTTTCCCACGGCTCGCCCGTCAATATTTCGGGTAAATATTTCAATATCGTGCCATACGGCGTAAGCGAAAGCGAACAGGTTATCGACTACGACGAAATGGAAAAAATCGCTATGGAATGCAAGCCCAAGCTCATCGTTTCGGGCGCGAGCGCATACCCCAGAGTTATAGATTTCAAGCGCATACGTGAAATCTGCGATAAGGTCGGCGCATTGATGATGGTGGATATCGCGCACATCGCAGGCTTGGTTGCGGCGGGCATTCATCCCTCGCCCGTGCCTTATGCGGACTTCGTTACCACGACCACGCACAAGACTTTGCGCGGACCTCGCGGCGGCGTTATTATGTGCAAGGAAGAGTACGGCAAGGCAATTGACAAGGCTGTGTTCCCCGGCATTCAGGGCGGCCCTTTAATGCATATAATCGCTGCTAAGGCGGTTGCGTTCAAGGAAGCGCTTTCCCCCGAATTTAAAACCTATCAACAGCAGATAGTTAAGAACGCGGCGGCTATGGCGGACGAGTTTAAAAAGCTCGGCGTAGCAATGGTTTCGGGCGGTACGGATAACCACCTCATTCTTTTAAACCTTACGGACAAGGGTATGACGGGCAAGGAGCTTGAGCATATGCTCGACGAAGTGCATATCACCGTCAATAAAAACGCAATTCCTTTCGATACGCAAAAGCCTTTCGTGACGAGCGGTATAAGAATAGGTACGCCCGCAATGACCTCCCGCGGAATGAAGGAAGCGGAGGCGAGAAAGATTGCGCAGCTTATAGCGAAAATTATCGACGAAAAAGAGGGCGCGTACGAATACGTTAAAGCGGAAGTTGCCGCTCTTTGCGAAAAGTTCCCTTTGTATGCGGATTGCGTTAAATAATATAGTATCAGTTACGATTTTTCTGTCCGCGCAACTTCAAGTTGCGCGGATTTTTCGCTTTTGCACGCGCAAGTTGGTTGTTTTTATTTCGCGGTTGTCGTACAATCGGAGTGCAAATTCAGGAGGTTTAATTATGTCGTTTGCGGAAAATTTACAGTATTTGAGAAAGCGTGAAAAAATCACGCAGGAGGAGCTTGCGGAGGAACTGGACGTATCCCGTCAGTCCGTTTCTAAATGGGAAACGGGAGAGGCCTTTCCCGAAACGGAAAAGCTTATCGTGCTTTGCG
>CAZACR010000059.1:0-7923 GCA_964483715.1 uncultured Clostridia bacterium | reverse complement strand
GCAACCGGTGCGACAGGTCCCAGAGGAGCAACAGGCGCTACCGGTGCCACGGGCGTTACCGGACCTACGGGTGCAACCGGCGTAACTGGTCCCACTGGAGTAACGGGTGCAACCGGCGTTACCGGCGCTACAGGCGTTACCGGTGCAACTGGCGGTACAGGTCCTACAGGTCCGACATAACCTGTAACAAATGGGAATAACTATAATAGCCCCGCGGCGCAAAAGCCGCGGGGCTTAATATTAAGTAATGGTAAAAAATCATTTACATTTTGTAATTATTGTGATATTATATAATATATAATTTTAATACTTTGTCGGTTTTTGTGAGGAGATTTATGGTAAAGAAAAAATTAAAACAAGCAATCGTGATTTTTACAAGTTTATTGTTATGTTTGATTTTAGTTTTCGGCATGGGTGCAAGTATTATTAAAGTATTTGCCGCGGCAGATTCAACCGTTAAAGCTGCAACCGTCGAAGCTTTCAACGACGAAGTATCAAACGACGAAGCTGTGATAGACTTGTCAAACGACGTTATGAGTCTATCCGATGATGACGTGTTGTATTTATCCGACAGGTCGCGTATAACACATGAGCCGTATCCGGCCTCATTCTCGCTCGGTAATAGCAGGTTGTGGATGGCGCCGTCACAAAAGGATAATATACCCAACAAAGCTGCGCAGGCGAAGATTGAAGGCGCGTGGTACACTTTCGAATACGGTGTTTATGCTCACGCGAACTCTATTGTAACGTTCAACATAAGCGAATTCAGCAACAATTATAAGTATTTTTCGGCGTACGTCGGACTTTGTAACGGTGCGTCTAAATCGGACGGTGTACTTGTTCGCGTTGATTTTTCGCAAGACGGAAAAAACTGGACTACGGATCCTGAGGGTAAAACGCCTGTGACGACGAATACGGCGGGGGCGCAATCCGTAGGCTATAATCAGGATTTCATACATATTACATACGACGTAACCGGAGTAAAATGGATAAGACTGTTTGCTAACAAAAACGTCTCTGACGCGGCGGACCAAGTTATATGGACGGACGCTAAATTGACGACCACCAAAGAAGAGGGCGGTGCAGGTAAAACTCTCGCGGAGTATGATAAAGAGATTAAAGCCTATGGCGTCAATGCGAATTTGAACGATAATAAATTCGAACTTCTTCTTTTGCAAAGGGAATTCGTAAGTCGCGTCGGACAGTACGCCTTGACGAGATTTATGGGCGAAAGCAACGATAATAAAGTAATGCTTAACTGGCTGTTAAACGACCTTGACAGTTTGAGAGAGTTTATGATTGGCGGCACGCCTTTTAAAGGCAACTATTTTAACTCCTTGAAAGTTTTGTCAAGGCTGTATAAGAGCTATGGAAATGATTTAAATGATAAAACTGATTTAAAGAATAAATTCAGACCGGGCAGAACATTCGGCGAGCTGTGCAGAACTATGATGTTCTCGGTTGCGCTGACGCACGACGGTACTATCGCTTCGTATTTGCAGCCGTCAAAAGTTGAAAACCAATCCGAACCGCTCAGAAGATACGCAATTTACAAATATTTGTACCAGACTGGCAGATTTATCGCAACGCCGAAATATGAAACGCAGACTATGTTCGGCAGTATGCGCGTTGAAGAAATGCGCTACGTAATGTGTAACATCATCGACGACGAGTCGATAATCTGGCTTAACGACTACGTTCAGACGCGAATCAACGCCGCCCCCGGCAGCGCGGCAGGGTTACATACTCCGCACTCCTACGTAAGATATACCGACCCCAACTACGGCAATCCGGTATTCTATGACCCGGAAAACTTTGAATATTTCAACAACTTGTTTGCCGTAGACGGTAGAACAGTTGAAATAAACGGCGTAAAAGTCGAAGACAATGCCGGCAAGAAAATCGGCATGTGGGATACCGAATACACCGTTCCCGCAGGCGAAGGTGAAGAGCCTTACGTAATTAAAATTTCGAGAAGTCAAAAGGGTGAACCGAACATTCAAAAGGTTTGGATGAACTTCAACAATAAGTTCAAAACCGGTTCCGTGTGCGGCGGTATTTCAAAGAGCGGTTGCAACATAAGGGGCGCAAGAGGTATTCCCGCAAGCGTTATCGGTCAACCCGGACACGCGGCAATACTGTATTTCAGACAGGACGCAAACGGTAACGGCTCCTGGGCAATCGATAACGACGTCGGCGGCTGGCTGGCGGCTACCAAGGGCGAAAGACATTTGCTCGGCTGGGGTAACGAAACTTGGCAAAGAAATTCGAGCGGTACCGTCGTCTATTTCCACCTTGCACAAGAGTGTTTAAACGATTACGATAATTACGTAAAAGCAGAAGAATATTGCTGGCTTGCAAAAGTATATAAGGGTGATTTGCAGTCGCAGGAAACGCTGTATGAAAAAGCTTTAAAGGTACAAATCAAGAACCTTGACGCTTGGTCGGGACTTCTTTTTACGTACAAGGCAAACAAGAACAAAAAGGTTGCCGATTTCAGCAGTTTGGCGGCGCGCATTGCCGATACGCTTTGGAATCATCCCGTTCCTATGCACTGCTTGTTCAGATTGCTCACGGACGTGGACGATAAAACGAAAATGATTACGGGTATCACGGACGCCGATATAGACGCCGTGCTTAAAAATCCCGCATTTACGACGCAGATAAAAGCGGTTGAAGAGGCTGCGTTGGAAAAGGCAAGAACGCAGGGTAGCTCTGCCGCAAAATCAAAGGTAAACTGGATATTGGGTGTTTCCGATATGGCGGTTGCCGACTTCTCGTTCGACGGCGACAACGCAGGTTGCATCGTTTGGTCGGATACATATAAGGACGGCTCGTTCACTTGGGAATATAGCATAGACGGCAAGAAAACTTGGAAGGAAGTTACCTTCTACGAAGGGGACTCCCACGCTTATCAGTTATCAGAGAAAGAATTATCTTCCATTTCGTCCGAGAACGGCATTTACGTTTATATCGTAGGTGCGTCGCCCGATAATGCGTATAAAATCAGCGTGGGGGCAAAGCCCACTATGCCCGATACGCTATATGCAAACGACTGGGAAAACAAAGTAATCGGCGTAGACGGTACTTATGAATGGCGCTATCTCCAAGTCAATGAAGACGGTGACTATAAGCCGACGACGGGTTGGGTGTCTTATGCGACCGCATCTCCCGACTGTTCGGGCGATATAGCAATAGAGGTCAGGTTGAAGGGTACTGCCAAAAAACCGGCGAGTGAAGGAAGAGTATTTACGTTTACCGCCGATAAAAATACCCCAGAAAGAAGTTATATCAGCGTAAACTATTTGTCGGTTGAAGCGTTCTCTACCCAATCGCAGGACGCAAAGAGACCGAATTATGCCGTAAACGCTGTCGACGGTAACGCCAAAACGTACTGGCATACCGATTATACAAAAAGTATTAAAGGCTCGGCAACGAGGGATGCAAACGGTAACGTTAAGTATTCACCGGCGCCGTATCTAACCATTAAGTTAGACGTGCCCAGATATATTTCGGCTTTGGAATTCTCTCAGCGTCAATACGACTCGGCTTACAGTATCTTTGCTAAGAAGGCATACGTTTACGTAAGCGAAGACGGCAAGAACTGGAAGGAAGCAGGAAAGCGTGAAGATTTATTAAATGCCGAGGATTTGAACGCCATTCACTTTGATGAACCCGTTTACGGACAGTACGTCAAATTAGAGTTTACGGAACTGTATGAAACGGCCAAGAACGACGGCGTTTTCACAACGGTATCCTTAATCAATATCTACGAAGATACCACGCAAAAGACAGCTCCCGGCGGTGAAGCTATGAAGGATTTGTCCGAGATTACACCGAATAAAGACATTTCGGCGGGCTTAGGCGCGGTAATCGGCGAAGAGGAAGCGTTGGTTGTAGGCGGTACTCCGACTTTTGACGACGATCTGACCCCGGGCGGAACGGGATCTCCCCGTAAATCAAATGCCGGTTTAGTGATAGCGTTGGTTGTTGTTGCAGTCGTTCTGATTGGCGGCGGCGTAGTTGCGTTCTTCTTTGTAAAACACAAAGGAATAATAGGAAAGAAAGCTGAAAGCAAGAAAACCGAAAGCAAAAAGACTGACAGTACGAAGACTGACAGTAAAAAGACTGAAAGTAAGAAGACTGACAGTACGAAGACTGAAAGCAAGAAAACCGACAGTAAACAAACTGAAAGTAAAAAGACTGAAAGCAAGAAAACCGACAGTAAACAAACTGAAAGTAAAAAGACTGAAAGCAAGAAAACCGACAGTAAACAAACTGAAAGTAAGAAAGCTGAAAGCAAGAAGACTGACAGCAAGAAAACTGATAGTAAGAAAGCTGACAGTAAGCAAACCGAAAGCAAGAAAACCAAAGGTTAATTGCGCACGAGGAGTAACAAACCCCGTCAGTAGCAAAAGCTACTGACGGGGTTTTATTGTTTTTACGTATATTTTCACAGCAAAACTTGCAATTTCATAAAATAGACGGTATGAATAAAACGTTGCAACAGTTGGTTGAACAGTATGCTTCCTGCCCTGAGTCGCAAAGTGAATACGATATAAACGGTAAGCAATATATTATTACAAGGCATTTCACGGGCGATAAAAATATAAATAAAGCAGTGGCGGAACTTGCCGTTAGTAGGGCGAATAGGGAAACGGGCTTGTTATGACGCAGTTTAAAAAGACGGGCATATATATGCGTTTATCCCGTGACGACGAAAAATCTGGCGAATCTATGTCTATCGAGCATCAGCGCATCATTCTGCAAAAGTATGTTGCGGAACAGGGCGGTACGGTTATTGACGAGTATATAGACGACGGCTGGTCGGGAACAAACTTCGACCGCCCTGCCGTAAAAAAAATGTTAGAGGATGCGCGTACGGGAAAGATAGATGCTATTGTCGTAAAAGATTTATCGCGCTTCGGGCGCAACTACATACAAGTGGGGCAGTACATAGACTATATTTTCCCCGCTTACGGTATACGGTTTATAGCGATAAACGATAATGTGGACACGGCGGACAGAAGCAGTACGGCTATGGATATGATGCCGATAATGAACGTGTTCAACGAATGGCACGCCGCAAATACGAGTAAAAAGATAAGGGCGGTAATAGAAGCAAACCAACGTGCGGGCAAATACACAAACTCGGTTTATCCTTACGGGTATAAGGCGGGAGCAGACGAAAACCGCACGGCTTTAATAGATGAAGAAGCGGCGGAAATTGTAAGGCAAATTTTCAATCTCAGGGTCGAGGGCAATTCAGTCCGAACGATTGCCAAAATTTTAACGGACGAGGGTATTGAAAATCCCGCAACACATTTTACAAGGCTTGACGGAAAGAAAGCCGATAGGCAAATTTCGCCGTGCTGGTGTGCCAAGACGGTTTCCTGGATACTCTCTAACCAGACTTATATAGGCAATACGGTTCAGCACAAAACGACAAGCGTTTCGTACAAAAATCACAAGATAATAAACATTCCCGAGAGCGGACAAATAATAAAAGAGAACGCTCACGAAGCTATCATAAGCCGTGAATTATGGGATAAGGTGCAGGCAATAAATAAATCGGTATCGAGAGGCAAAAAGGATAAAAGCAACAAGGTTCACGCTTTGTCGGGCTTGCTGGTATGTCCTGATTGCGGAAAAAAGCTTAAAATAAAATCGACACGCAACGGGCAAGCCTATTTTTATTGCCGCACGTATATAGATTTGGGTAAAAAGTACTGTGCGTCCCACAGTATAGCCGAACGAGATATAGAAAGTATTGTAAAACGGGATATTCAATCGCTATCGAACGGCGTAGTTATCAACGAGGAAAAACTGAGGGAAAACTTTATAAAGGAAAGGGCAAAAAGCGGCGAGCGGAACAGATACTCCGATGAAAAACAGCTTAAAGCGCATAAAATCAGACTTGCGGAATTAGACAAACTGATAAGTAGCGCGTTCGAGGAAAAAGTTTTGGGGAGCTTACCCGAAAGCGTTTGCACAGGGCTTTGCGAAAAATACCAGAATGAAAGGGTAGCAGTCGAAGACGATATTGCAAAAATAAAAAAAAGACTTTCGGAAGCGGACAAAGAAGAGGAAGACGTCGACGAATATATACGCAGGATAAAGGCTTATTGCAATTGCGAAAGCCTGTCACGGGAAATGTGTTTACAGCTGATAAATTATATAACGGTAGGCGAAAAGGAAATAAATATTTATTATAATTTTTCCCATTGGTAACACGACCTACGGGTCCTGCCGGGGTAACGGGTGCAACAGGCGCAACTGGTCCAACGGGAGTAACTGGTCCTACAGGCGTAACCGGACCTACGGGTGTAACAGGTGCTACCGGCACAACAGGTCCTGTAGGTGCGACGGGTACTGCCGGCGCTACTGGTGCAACAGGTCTAACTGGCGTAACTGGTCCCACGGGCGTAACTGGTCCTACTGGCGTAACTGGTCCCACGGGCGTAACTGGTCCTACAGGCGCAACTGGTCCTACAGGTGCAACGGGTCCTACAGGTGCAACGGGTGCTACTGGCGCAACGGGTCCCGAAGCCACGATTACTCCTGCGGCGGCGGTTGCCGACGTGGAAAGTACGCCCACGCCCGAAGAAGTCGGAACAACGTTAAACGCATTGCTGGCTTCTCTGCGTGCGGCAGGCTTCTTGGCAACCTAATAAAACTTTTAAACTTACGGCCGCGGGCATTAGCCCGCGGCTCTATTTATTTTTCATATTGCGGTTATTAGACAACCCGTCGCAAACATAAATTATTAAACTCATCTGTTTTCGGGGGTTTTTTATGTTTTTAGACGTAATAGGACTTTTTCTGACAAAGGTATTCGTCTTTACGGGACTTGTCAAGCAAAAGGGCACGTTTCCAAAACCGCTTTCCGCGGAAGAGGAAAAAAAGTATCTTGCGCTTGCCCGTGCGGGCGATAAGGAAGCGAAAAATATTTTAGTCAAGCACAATATGCGCCTTGTTGCGCACATAGTTAAAAAGTATTCGGGAGCGGCGGAAACGGACGATTTGCTGTCCGTCGGCTCGATAGGACTTATAAAGGCAATCAATACCTATCAGGACGGCAAGGGCACGCAGCTCGCCACGTACACGGCACGCTGTATAGAAAACGAAATTTTAATGCTCATTCGCGCAGGTAAAAAGCACAAAAATTCCATATATCTGTTCGACCCCGTGGGCGTGGATAAAGACGGCAACGAACTCACGGTAATGGATTTGCTTGCGGAAAAGGAAGAGAACGTCTTTTCCAAAGTGGAAAAGTCCATACAGAAAGAAAAATTCATTAAACTTCTCAAAGGCATACTCACGCCCCGCGAATATACGATAGTAACAATGCGTTACGGCTTAGACGACGGAGTGCCCGTTCCGCAGAGGGAAGTGGCTAAACGGCTGGAAATTTCCCGCTCTTACGTTTCGCGCATAGAAAAGCGCGCAATAGAAAAGGCGAGGCAGAAGCTGAACAAGCAAGATTTTTTCAGCGATTAAAGCGTAAACAATTGCAAATGCGCTTAAATGTTGGTATACTTAGATAAATATATCAGAATTTCAGGTGCATTATGGAAATTTACGAGGAACTCAAAGAGAGAGGGCTGATTGCCCAGGTTACCGACGAAAAGGAAATCCGCGAGCTGATAAATAACGGCGGCGCGCGCTTTTATATAGGCTTCGACCCCACGGCGGACAGCTTGCACGTAGGTCACTTTATGGCGCTCTGCCTTATGAAAAGACTGCAGATGGCAGGCAATAAACCCGTCGTTTTAATCGGAGGCGGCACGGGGCATATCGGGGACCCTACGGGCAGAACGGATATGCGCTCTATGATGACGAAAGAGATAATAGATGCTAACTGCGCTTGCTTCAAAAAGCAGATGGAGCGCTTTATCGAATTCGGCGACGACAAGGCGATAA
>CAZACR010000058.1:0-7988 GCA_964483715.1 uncultured Clostridia bacterium | reverse complement strand
AGAATGGAAACCAAAGGGTTTGCGTATACCGCCATTCCGAATATCAGACAAAAAATGCAACTGCTTACGCCAAGCAATGTACCGCCTATAAAACTCGATTTCCAGTCGTCGTATACGCTCAGAGCGATAGCTACCGGCAACGACAGTATACACGTGGAAATCCCTGCAACGATAGACAGTGCGCCTTCGAGCATAAACAGCACGAATATCAGCGCAAGCATAACGCCGATAAACGCTACTAAGTGAGCCTTATCTTTTTTCATAATGCCTCCATCGGATTTCGTTTAACGAATATCCGTAGATAAAAATATGTATTTAACTTATAAACGGTCGGACTCCGAATACGGATATCCGCCGAAAGTTATCTGAATAAGTATATAATACTTAATTTTAATCAATTATACCATTTTAAAAATTTTAAGGCAAGTAAATAAACGGGTAACATTTTTTCGCGCCGATAAATATTATTTAGTATAAAGCATATTTAAAGAAGCTTACCTGCAAGGACACAAAAAAACTTTTTACATAACGCCTTGCAGATAAATTTACAGGAGGATAATTATGAACCTTTTTTCACAATGCGGCTGCAATAGCTGCCTTTGGATACTCATTCTGTTACTTATCGCGGCAAGTTGCAGCGGCAACGGGCTTGAAGGCGTTCTTGCCGGAAGCTGTACCCCCATACTCATTGCTCTTATCTACAGTATGTGGAAGAACGGCACGCTGAGCAATTTACTCTGCGGAAACAACGGCGGCTGCGGTTGCGGTTGTAACTGATTAGCACAAAAAAGTTTAAGGGGCTGATTTTCAGCCCCTTATTTTTATTTTTTTAACGCAGCGTATTTATAAATCGCCGCAACGGTCTTTGCGTCGCAAATATCTCCGCTTTCGATAAGCTTTAAAACTTCGGCAAACGGCTTGAATTCACATTGCAAAAATTCGCCTTCGTCAGGTTTTTCGCCAACGTATTCGGCATTTTCTACCAAATATATATGGATAATCTCGTCGGTATATCCCGGAGACGGATAAATTTCAAGTAACCTTTGCGCGTCTTTTGCCCTGTAACCTGATTCCTCTTCAAGTTCCCTTAACGCCGCATTTTCGGGTTTCTCACCGACGTCAATTTTGCCTGCGGGTATTTCGTAAATCTCCTTACCGTAAACGTAGCGATATTGTTTAACCAAAGCAACCGCGCCGTCTTTTATGAAAAGCACCGCCGCTCCGCCGCTGTGTTTTACATACTCTCGCTTAGCTTGCGCTCCGTCGGGAAGAGCCACCTCGTCGAGATGTAACTTTAAAATTTTTCCGTCATAAATGAGTTCGGAAGATAGTTTCTTTTCAGTCAAATTCATAATGAACTTACAAATTCCCCAATAGCGTCGAACAAAGTATTTAAACTTTCGCTGACCGTCTTGGTGTACATTACGAAATAGTTATAACCGTAGGTCAACGCGTCAATTCTCTCTTCGTCGCAGTCTTTAACCGCCGCTTCAAGCTGGGTGAGAATAGAAGCTGCGGCTTCTTTATCGTCTTCGGAAAGCGAACTTACGGCAACGTAATCGAGCTCGCTTGCAATTAGCATAGCAATTGCGTTGATTGCCCCGATTAGCGAACTGTCCGCGGATTTTTCGGCAATCCTGCCGCGGGTTGCTCTGTCAGGAATTTTATCGTCCTCCGCTAATTCCTGTGAAAAAATATCGCAAATCGTGCTTTCGAGGCTTCCGATAACTTCATCGCAGAACATATGATAGCTTGCGTAATAGCTGCCGTCCTTGGGATAAAACTTTTGCAGAAATGCGTTTATCTGAATATCGCCGCGGTCAATTTCCACCAAAAGACAGAAAATGAAAGCCAGACGTTCGCCTACCGTATCGGGCAAAATTACGCGACTGCGCCCCGAAGAAAAATCGTCCGATTCAACAAAGCACCTCTCTTTTGCGGCGATATAATCGAATTTGGACGCCACGGTGTTAAAAACTTCGTACAGCTCCGCACTGTTGACGATAGACTTCAGCAAATCCTTGATTTTCGTCGTCGCCATTATAAATTTGCAATTTCTGACTTCGTCGCACTTGTTCAAAAAATCGTTTATCTGATTTTTAACGCTTTCCACTTTTGCCACCTTTTGTAAATCTTTTTAACTATTATATCACAATTATTTGTAAAATAAAATATTTTCGCATAAATATCTTGCTTTTGACGGCGGAATTATGTATAATTATTTTGCATTTTTACGCAAATAAGATTTTTTTGCAAGTTATGATAAAATCAACGGAAACTTCAACAAACAAACTCATCATACTTTTCGTGTTCGACAAAATGGAGAGCGCACTGTCCGAAAGGACGATTGTGGATATGTGCTCTACCTCTAACGAATGGATGGGATATATGGACTGTGTAAACGTCATTCACAAGCTGATTGACGATAATTTTATTTGCGCCGTAAACGAGGACGAAGACGAGCTGTTTTCCATCACGCCCGACGGCAGGGAAACGCTTGCGAACTTCTATATAAATATTCCCAAAAGCGTGAGGGAAGAAATTTCCCACTTTGTAAAGAAAAACAGCGCCAAATACCGCAACAGACAGGAATGCCGTTCGGACTACTACCAGAACAAAGACGGCACCTACACCGTTTTCCTTAAGATATTAGCGCCCGCTCAACCGCTTATGGAATTGAAGTTCGTCGTTCCCGACAGAAAAACGGCAAACAAAATCTATAAAAAATGGGAAGAAAAAGCCGCCGACGTTTACTCCGTTTTATACGAAAATCTGTGCGATTAAATCAGGTGAATAATGTTTAAGTACTACACTAACGGAACTTGTTCTAAAATAATTGAATTCGAAGTTGACGAAAACAACAAAATGCACTCCGTCAAATTTACTGGCGGCTGCAACGGCAATCTGCAAGGCGTTTGCAGACTTGTGGAAGGCAAGGATATAAACGAGGTTGAAGCTCTTTTAAAAGGAGTTATTTGCAGAAACGGCACCTCCTGCCCCGACCAGCTTTCCAAAGCGATTGCGGCATATAAACAAAGCGTTAACAAATAATTTAAAATTTAAGCCCCGTGCGGTAATGAACCGCACGGGGCTACCTATTTAATTTTATATTTGCTTTACATTAAAGCCAAAGCCGATAATCCGCCAGCCGCTGCCGCTGCAACGCCTGCAGCAATAATGATTATATACAGTACAACGTAAAGTCCCATCATTACTGCGGAAATAATAATACCCGCTTTCGCTAAAGTCATAGACTTCTGGCTGCCCGTTTTCTTAGCGTCGTTATAAGCAACGATGCTGAGGATAAGGCCAAGCAAACCGCCAAGGAATGACAGAATAAATCCGGCAATACTTAAACCCGAATACGAATCCATATTAGGTGGTACCTGACCCTGAGGCTGAGCCTGGTTCTGATTGCCGTTGTTGACACTGCATCCGCACTTAGGGCAGATAACCGCATCGTCCAACACTTCGTTGCCACAATGTTCACAGAATTTCATAATTTTCTCTCCTGTTAATAAAATATTATTTTTACGCTCCGCTTATTCCTCGGAGCGATTTTTTCTTTAATACGCTCTTGCGAAGTAAACCGTGTGTTTAGCGGGTTTTCCGCACACCGCACATACTTCGTGCTGCAATTCTTCCGCAATAACCCTTGAAGAAGCCGCGGTTTTTTCCTTGATTTTATCCTCGCATTCACGACAGCCGCACCAGCCTGCAAGCACGAAATTGCCGCCTTCAACGCCGTTTAAAATACCTTCGACGTCTTTGACTTTTACTATTCTTTCGTCTCTGCGCAGCTTAGCGGAAGCAAGCATATCCGCCTGCACCGTATCCAGAAGCTTTGTAATTTCTTCGGTTAGTCCGTCTAAAGCGCATTCGCACTTTTGACAGGTATCGCGGCGGAAAAGCATAGCTTTACCTGCTTCCAAATCACGGGGGCCTACCTCTATTCTTACGGGTACACCGCGCATTTCCCATTCGTTGAACTTCCAGCCGGGCGAGTTGTCAGTATCGTCCAAAAGCACTCTTACGCCTGCTTTTTCAAGCTGAGCTTTTATCTCTGCGCAAGCTTCTAAAACGCCGCCTTTCTTTGCCGCAATCGGAACAATTACCACCTGCGTGGGCGCAACCTTAGGGGGAAGCACAAGTCCGCGTTCGTCGCCGTGCGCCATAATCAGTGCGCCGATAAGCCTTGTCGAGACGCCCCAGCTTGACGTGTACACGTTTTTCTGTACGCCGTCTTTATCCAAAAATTTTATATCGAACGCTTTTGCAAAGTTTTGACCTAAGAAATGCGAAGTTCCCGACTGCAAACTCTTGCCGTCTTTCATCATCGCTTCCATACCGTAGGTAGCTACCGCGCCCGCAAATTTTTCTTTTTCCGTCTTTTTGCCGCATATAACGGGTATCGCAAGCACGTTTTCCGCAAACTCTTTATAAACGGCGAGCATTTTCATCGTTTCTTCAACCGCTTCTTCCTCGGTTGCGTGTGCGGTATGACCTTCCTGCCATAAAAATTCGGAAGTACGCAAGAAAGGACGCGTCGTCTTTTCCCAGCGCATAACGTTTGCCCACTGGTTCATAAGTACGGGCAAATCTCTATACGACTGTATCCACTTGGAATACATATTTCCTATTATCGTTTCGGACGTGGGGCGAACGACCAACGGTTCGGCAAGCTGTTCGCCGCCTGCATGGGTTACTACCGCCACTTCGGGCGCAAAGCCTTCTACGTGCTCCGCCTCTTTCGTCATAAAACTCATAGGAATTAACAAAGGAAAATATGCGTTCTGATGCCCGGTCGCTTTAAAGCGCGCGTCGAGCTCCTTCTGAATATTTTCCCAAATCGCATAACCGTACGGGCGTATTACCATAGTACCTTTGACGGGACCGTAATCTACAAGCTGCGTTTTTTTGCAAACGTCGGTATACCATTGAGGAAAGTCTGAATTTATGTCTGCAATATTCTCTACAAAATTGTCCTTCGCCATAACTTCGTTATCTCTAAACTATCTGAATTTTCTTATCACTATTGATTATAACATAGCGAAAAACAAAAATAAAGTGTTTAAGTGAAAATTTTCAAAAAAACAGATAATTAAATTACGCTTTATTTAGTTGAAATGAACGGAAAAATAATGTATAATGAAATCACTATGAAAATCAAGTCTTATTCTTTTTTGAAAAGCGGAACGGATATCCGCGGTATTGCGATTAAATCTTCCGCGCATGACGTGGAATTGACCAACGAAGCGGTGAACGATATTGTTCGCGCTTTTCTGAAATGGCTGTCCGTTAAATACGACAAGACCGATTTGAAAATCGCTGTCGGCAACGACGTCCGTATTTCCTGCGACAGAATTTTTGCCGTAATCAAAAGAGCCGTTCTCGAAAGCGGCTGCTCGCTTGTCTACTGCGGCGAATGTTCCACCCCTTCTATGTTTATGCTTTTAAAGAAGAGCAACTGGGAGTGCGACGCTTCGATTATGATTACCGCTTCCCACCTGCCTTACGACAGAAACGGTCTTAAATTCTTTACTACGGAAGGCGGTCTGGACGGCGAAGATATCGACGAAGTAATAGCGCTTGCGGAAGCCTGCGAAAAACTTACAAGCAATAAGGTCGGCGAATACGAAGAAAAATCTTATATGGACGATTACTGTCACGACCTCGTTGAGCTTGTGCGCACTTCCTGCGGCAAATCCGCACCGCTTCGCGGAACGAAAGTTATCGTGGACGCCGGAAACGGCGCAGGCGGCTTCTTTGCGGAAAAGGTTCTCGAACCGCTCGGCGCGGATACGAAAGGCAGTCAGTTTTTAGAACACGACGGTCTTTTCCCCAACCACATACCCAATCCCGAAGACAAGAGCGCGATAGAATCGCTTAGCCGCGCGGTTATAAAGAACAACGCCGACCTCGGCGTAATTTTCGATACCGACGTTGACAGAGCGGGCGCTGTTGACAGCAACGGACAGGAAATCAACAGAAACAGGCTTATAGCTCTTACCGCCGCTACCCTTTTGCAGAACGCGCACGGCACTATCGTTACCGACAGCGTAACCAGCGACGGACTTACTAAATTCATAGAAAATATGGGCGGAAAACACGTACGCTTTAAGCGCGGTTATAAGAACGTTATCGACGAGGCTAAGCGCCGCGAAGAAAACGGCGAGTTCTGCCCGCTTGCTATGGAAACGAGCGGTCATGCGGCGTTCAAAAACAATTACTACCTGGACGACGGCGCGTACCTCATTTGCAGACTGCTAATCACTCTTGCTAAGCAGACGGAAAAGGGCGCAAGATTAACCGCCCTCATATCCTCCCTCGAAATGCCCGTCGAAGAAGACGAAGTCAGAATCGGTTTTAACGAAAAATCCGTCAACTTCAAGCGCGAGGGCGACAGAGTTATCGACGAGATACGTTATTTCGCGGCGGCAGACAAGAAAATCAGACTTGCGGCTGTTAACTACGAGGGTGCCCGTCTTAACTACGACGAGAACGAAGGAAACGGCTGGACTCTTATCCGTATGAGCGTTCACGACCCCGTTATGCCCATCAACTTTGAAAGTTGTTCCGCGGGCGGCAATAAAATTATGGCAAAAAAGCTATATTATATGTTGAGAAAGTTCCCCTTCCTCAATATCAAAAGCCTTGAAAAATTTATTTGGGATTAATACCGCACGAGGAAAAACGGCGGATAAAATAAGGAGAAAAATATAAATGTCAGTACAGCAGAAAAGCGTAGACACAATCAGAGTACTTTCAGCCGAAGCTATCGAAAAGGCTAAATCGGGACACCCCGGCATTTGCCTTGGCGCGGCGCCTATCGGTTACGAGTTGTTCGCAGACTTCCTCTCGTTCAGCTACAAGAACCCCAAATGGGACAACCGCGACAGGTTCGTCCTTTCGGCGGGGCACGGTTCTATGCTTTTGTACTCCCTTTTGCACCTCTTCGGTTACGATTTGACTAAAGAAGATATTATGAACTTCCGTCAACTCGGTTCGCGTACGCCCGGTCACCCCGAATACGGCAAGACGGACGGTGTTGAAACTTCTACCGGTCCTTTGGGACAGGGCGTGGGCAATGCAGTCGGCTTCGCGGTTGCGGAAGCGCATCTTGCGGCGTTGTTTAACAGACCCGATTACCCCGTAGTTGACCATTACACATACGTTCTGACGGGTGACGGATGCCTCGAAGAAGGTATAGGTTACGAGGCTTGCTCCTTCGCGGGCACGCAGAAGCTCGGCAAGCTTATACTTCTTTACGACAACAACGACGTTACCATTGAAGGTAATATGAAAAACACGTTTAACGAAGATACCGCTACGAGATTTATGGCTCAGGGCTGGCAGGTTATCCGCGTTGACAACGCAAACAACCTTTATGCGCTTAAAGCGGCAATCGAACGCGCAAAGAGCGATTTGACCCGCCCTTCGATAATAATTTGCAAAACGCAGATAGGTTACGGCTCCCCCCTTGTCGGCTCTGCCGCAAGCCACGGCGCACCCCTCGGCGAAAACAACGTTAAAAAGCTCAGGGAAAATCTTAAATGGACCCAGCCCGCATTCGAAGCACCCGAAGACGTTAAGGCGCACTGCCTTGCTATTGCGGAAGAAAAGTGCAAAGCCGAAGAAGAATGGAACGAGCTTTTCGCCAAATACGAAAAGGCATATCCCCTTCTTGCCGCTCAGTACAAGCAGTTTATGAACGGCACGCCTGATTTCAACACGATTGAAAGCAGTCTGAATTTTGACAAAGCGGAAGCTACCAGAAGCTGCGGCGGCAAAATCCTTAACGCGATAGCTAAAAACACCCCCAACATTATGAGCGGTTCTGCCGACCTTGCTCCTTCCACCAAGACGGAACTTACGGGAAGCGAATATTTCTCTCCCGACCACAGAGAAGGCAGCAACATCCACTTCGGCATACGCGAACACGCAATGGCGGCTATCTGCAACGGTATCGCTCTGCACGGGGGCTTAAG
>CAZACR010000057.1:0-8131 GCA_964483715.1 uncultured Clostridia bacterium | reverse complement strand
TTGCTCTCCCAACTGAGCTAAGCTCCCGAACGCTTAAATAATATAACAAATAAACAGTTAAAACGCAAGCGATTTTTTAACTTATTTTTTATTTTTTATAAAATTTTTTAGCGCATAGTTGAGATTAAGTGCTTAAACCACAATATATTGTATGTCGTGTCAGATTAATATGTGCGGTACTTATCTGAAACGAAAAATTACCAAACGGTTGCGATTGACAATTGCCGCCGCGGTATGCTAAAATAGCCTAAGCAAACATAAGCCGAGGGAAGAAAAATTCATGAAAAACGAAGTACAGACAAGGGAATATTACGAACAGAACGTTCGCACCTACGTCGCTTCCAACAAAATATTTAATCAGCTTAAAGCGGTAAAAATATTCTTATATTTACTTAACTTTATTCCGCTTATAATGATTTTCATCCCCAGCACGTCCAATGCAATAAAAATCACCAGCTCCTTCATTTCTCTCGGACTGAACGTGTTAAACGAATTCCTTTCTAACATTCTTTCCGACCTTAAAGAGCGGGCGATAAGATTGAAACAGCTGTTCGAAACACAGATAACCCTCACTCCATTTTCCTACATAGAGTACGACAGAGAGATGACCAACGAGCTGCACGAGCTTTCAATCCGCAAAGGCGGAACGGAGCTGTACAACCCCAAACGCAAAACCGTTTACGTAGGCGCTTACGCCGTACCCCAGAACATCCCCGAAAAGTATTGCTACTTATTCATAAACAGACACGACTGCTCGGAAACCAAATACCTGCTCGGCGTTATGCGCATTCTTTACGGAGTGCTTATGGCGGCTATCGTGACGGTAGTGACCATATGGCTTGTAGTCGGCACACAATTCGAGCTTAACAGTATCTATTACGTGGTCGCGTGCTGGTCGCTGCTTATACCCGTTATCCGCAACTTTGTAAGCTCGGGAAAAAACATCCGCCAATGCGTAAAAATCACTGCGGATATAGACAACTTTTTCGCCGACGGCGACGACAGCGTAGGCAAGCTTGCACGTTTCAATTATTATATACAGAGTCTCACCTTCGAAATGCGCCAGAACCTTATTCTTATCCCCAAGTTTATGCGCACACTTTTCAAAAACCGCATCGACATTCTTGACGAGGGCGTTCAGAAAAGATTTTTACAGGCGCTGGATAACTTCCAGGAGCAGGCGGCGATTAAAAAGGGTATGAGCGTCCGCCACAACCAGAGCGAGCTGGTTACGCTGAAAACTACGCAGGTTATTTACGAACAGAAAGTCTACCACCCCGATAATAACGAGAGCGCGGCGGCGCAGGTTTTAGCGGCGGATAAACCCAAGGAAGCACCTAAAAAACCCGCCCCCTCCAAGGCAAAAACCCCGCCTAAACATACGGAAACCGTAACCGAAGAAGAAACGAAAACTTCAACTACTACCGAAACCAAGAAGAAAAGCGGTACGGAAACAAAGAAAACCACAACAAAAAAATAATTATATAACGCGGAGCGGAAAGACATTTTCCGCTCCGCGCTTTTTATCAAAAATTTTTTCCGCGTTAGTGTATAAATTTTTTCATACGGGTTAATAACTTCAACGTCAACAGGGCAAAAGGAGTTATTAAAATGAAGAAAAATTTTTGCATTGCGGTTTTAGTTATTCTTGCGGTTATAGCGACGGTTTTCTGCGTGAACGTCATTCCCACACCCACGGCTCAAGCGGAAAACGATTATCTGAGAATTCACGTACGCGCCAACTCGAACTCCGCGGAAGACCAGCAGGTCAAATACGAAGTAAAAGACGAAGTCGTGGCTTTTATCACCCCGTACGTTGCGGAATGCGTAACCAAGGAAGCCGCAATCGAAGTTATGAGCAATCTTTTGCCCGAAATAGAAACCGTTTGCAAAAACGCATTGAAAGCGCGCGGATACGATTACGGCGCAAAGGCGAGCATACGCAGCGAGAATTTCCCCACCCGCGTTTACGGCGAGTTGACTTTGGAAGCGGGCGTTTACGACGCGTTGATAGTAGAGCTCGGCACGGGCACAGGGGACAACTGGTGGTGCGTTATCTATCCCCCTCTCTGCTTCACTGCAGCGACGACGGACGTGCAATACCGCTCCGTATTATACGATATTATAAATAAGTTTTTCAACAAAGCGTAAAACATTTCTACTCCCTCCACCCCGTCCCGAATATTTCGGGCGGGGATTTTTTTGCGCAAAAACACCTCCTTACAAATTTGCAAAAAAACTTACGCATAACTTTTTCGGTATTATTCATAATAATTGCAACGATACACACATAACGCTCTCTTTTCGGGAGCAAGGAGGTAAAATGAAAAAAGCACTTATTACGGGCATAGCTGCCGTAATTCTCGCCTCGGCGGCGGGGGTAGGCGCCGTTGTCGGAACGGCACAGCAAGCGGGCGCGCAAGACGCCTCCTTCCCCTGCGCTCAGGTTGCGGTACTGCGGCAAGGCTCTAAGGGCGGCGAAGTAAAAGAAGTTCAGCGCCGTCTTAAACAATGGGGTTATTACAAAGGCGAAATCGACGGCGTTTACGGCGCCAAGACGGCTGAAGCGGTTAAAGCGTTCCAGCGCAAGAACGGCTTGACTGCCGACGGCATCGCGGGCAAAAGCACTTACGAAGCGCTTGGTATGAACGAAAGCGCACAGGCGTTAAGCGGCGGCAAGGATTATTCCTCTAACTACACCAATTCCGATTTGTATTTGCTTGCAAAATGCATTTACGCGGAAGCACGCGGCGAAAGCTATACGGGTCAGGTTGCGGTCGGCGCGGTTATTTTGAACCGTGTTGCGTCCAGCGCATTCCCCAACACTATCGCAGGCGTTATCTACCAGAGACACGCGTTCACGGCGGTAAGCGACGGACAGATTAACTTAGAGCCCGACAAGACGGCTATGAACGCCGCGAGCGACGCTATGAACGGTTGGGACCCGACTTACGGTTGTATCTACTACTACAACCCCGCGGTTGCAACGAGTTCCTGGATTTTCGGAAGAAAGACGGTTACCACTATAGGTAAGCACGTCTTTGCGGTATAGGAGGATAAATATAAATGGCAACTAAAAAGAATATATCCAGCGGAGCGGAAAAAGCTGAAAAACTGACGAGAAAGAACTCCCCTGCCGCGGAAAACGACACGGAAACCAAGAAGAAAAACGGTACTTCCAAGTCTACAAACTCAAAGAAAACTCAGACTGAAAACAAGACGAATAAAAGCAAAGTAAAGTCTGCTAAAAAAGACAAAAAAGTTAAGGCACACAGCAAAAAATCCGCTAAAAAGATGAGCGAAAAAAGACTTGCACGCAAGAAGGCTTACGAAGAAAAGAAGCTTGCAAAGGCTCAGTTGAAGGCGGAAAGAAAGCAGGCGAGACTTGAAAAGAAGCTCGAGCACAAGCAGAAGAAAGCGGAACGCATTGCGGCTGTCAAGGCTCACAAAGCCGAATTAAAAGAAAAGCGCCGCGAGCGCAAGGATTTGCTCAAGAGCGAATCGCGCGAAGCTCGCCGCGAGAGAATTGCCGAAGAGAGAAAAGCAAAGCGCGAGGCGGCTGCGGCTAAACGCGAAGCAACTCTTGCTAAGAAAAAGGCGAAGCACGAACACGACCTTAAAGTACGCGCTCAGAAGCGCGCGGAAAAGAACGATAAGCGCCACGCACCCGGTTTTGGCGGCTGGCTTGCTGCGGTCATTTCCCTTGGCGTAACAACGCTTGCGCTGGGCACTGTTCTCACGTTCGGCTGGTTCACAATGAACGATATGCAGGCTGATATGGCAGGCGTTCACGTGCAGTCGCTGTACGAACTCAACTCTATATTCGACAACCTCGACGCTGACCTTTCCAGAGCGACGGCTTCCTCCTCTTCTAAGGACAGAGTACGCGTTCTTTCCGACATCGCTATCGAAAGTCAGACTGCGGAAACTATTCTCGAAAGACTGCCTTTCGATATCGAAATGACCGAACAGATGGCTTCCTTTATCAACAAGATGAGCGACAGCGCAAAGAGCATGCTTTACACCGTTGCAAACGGCGGCGAGCTGAGCGCATCGCAGATAAAGTCGCTTGAATATATGTACGAAACCAACGGCAAAATCAAAGCCGAACTCAACGAACTGATGGCAAACGTCGACGGCAAGGATTTACTTGCGGCTATGCGCGGCAAAAGCAATATTATCGGCGACGGCTTCACTACCATTCAGAACAACACCTTTGAAGTGCCCAAGGGCATTCAGGACGGACCTTTTGCGGACAGCGTGAAAAAGTCCAATCCCCGCGCTTTGAAAGGTCAGAAGGAAATTACCGCTCCCGACGCGGAAAAGCTTGCAAAGCAGTATTTTGCGGACTATAACGTTACGGACGCACGCTGCACCGGCGAAGCGACTGCGGAAGCACTTTCCCTTTACAACGTTATGATTAACACCGACGACGGCGAAATGATGGTACAGCTCTCAAAGCTCGGCGGCAAGGTCGTATCCTTCGACAGCTTCAAGGACTGCACCAAGAACAACTTCTCGGTTGACAGATGTATCGCCATTGCTGAAGATTTTCTCGCCTCTATCGGCTACGACGGTTTGAAGGCTGTCTGGACGAGCGAAAACGGCACGACGTGCAACCTCAATTTTGCACCCGTTCAGAACGGCGCTGTCCTCTATCCCGACCTCGTTAAAGTTAAGGTTTGCGAAGAGCGCGGTATAGTAACCGGCGTTGAAGCGCTCTCCTACGTGCTCAACCACGGCGAAAGAAATATCGGCGGCGCAAGCATAAGCAAGTCGCAGGCGCAGAGCAATATCAACGGCAATATGGAAGTCAGCACTTCCCGCCTTGCTCTCATTCCCTTCGACGGTGAAGAAGTTCTCTGCTACGAATTCTTCGGCAGCCTCGGCAACAACGAATACTACGTTTACGTCGACGCGGCTACGGGCGAAGAAATCGAAGTATTAACGATAATCGGCACGGCTCAGGGTAAATCCTTAATGTAAGCGGTGTGCCGCTGTAAATAAAACCCCGACGGTTACAAACCGTCGGGGTTTTTTATTGTTTATCTACTATGTCCAAAATCTCGGAAATTCTGTCCAGGTCGTCGCGCGAATAATAATCTATGTAAATTCTGCCCTTCTGGTCGTTGCCTATCAAGCCCACCTTTGTGCGGAACGCAAAGCGCATTCTGTCCACAAGGTTTTTAAGCTCGATTGACGTAAACGCACGCTTTTTCTTCCTCTTCTCTTCCAGCAGTTCGGGGGGAAGATTGTAGGCGCGTACTTTCTTTTCGAGCTCGCGCACGGACATACCGCTCTTGACAGCGTCAGCCGCAAACGACAGCTGGTCCTCGGTTGCCAACGGAACAAGCGTACGCGCGTGTCCCGCGGAAAGCCTGCCCTCGGCTACCATCTGCATAACCTCGGGAGTGAGCGAAAGAAGCCTTAACGTGTTTGCGATTGCAGGGCGCGATTTGCCTATGCGCTCGGCGAGTTCGTCCTGCGTCAGCTTGTATTCCACCATCAATTGCTTCATTGCCGAAGCCGCTTCTATGGGGTTTAAGTCCTCGCGCTGTAAGTTTTCGATAAGCGATATTTCTTTTATCTGGCGCGGCGAGTACTTGCGGATTATGACTGGGATATCCCTTAAACCGGCAAGCTTGGTCGCTCTGAAACGGCGTTCGCCCGCGATAATCATATACCGACCGTTGCCGTCGTCGTTGACCACGATAGGCATAATTACGCCGTGCTTTTTGATTGAGTCGGAGAGCTCTCTTAACGCCTGCTCGTCGAAGTTTTTACGCGGCTGGTTGGGGTTCGCGTAGATTTTGTCTAACGGCATATCCTCCGCGTTTTTTCTCTCCTCTTCGGTGTATGTAAATATCTCTCTGTTCTCGTAAGCCTGGTTATACGCGTCGCCCGTATCTTCCAAAAGCTGGGCGAACGACTTGCCTAAGCCTCTCTCCTCTTTCTTAGCCATTATAGCTTTTCCTCCACATTAGTTTTGCAAACTCTGCTATTAACCGTTTATTTCTGCTTAGACAGGAATTCTTCGGTCAATGCTTTATACGCTCTCGCGCCTACGCATTTCGGGTCGTATAAAAGAATAGGTTTTCCGTGGCTGGGCGCTTCGGAAAGCCGCACGTTGCGCGGTATGATAATTTCGTACAGTTTGTTTTTGAAAAATTTCTTGATTTCCGCCGCAATCTGACGGGATACGACCGCTCTGCCGTCGTACATGGTTATAACAACCCCCTCTATTAAAAGATTGGGGTTGAGGTGCTGTTTGACGAGCGAAATCGTATTCATAAGCTGGCTTACGCCTTCCATTGCGTAATACTCGCTCTGCAGCGGAATTATAACGGAGTCTGAAGCAACCCACGCGTTTATGGTCAAAAGCCCGAGCGACGGCGGACAGTCGATAAATATGTAATCGTAATTTTCCCGCTCTTCCTTTAAAGCGTTTTTAAGAATTTGCTCTCTGTTACGCTTATAACCGAGGTCGACTTCCGCACCCGATAAATCGACGTTTGCAGGAAGTATATCGAGCATAGGTATCTGCGTAGGCAATATGTTCTGGGAAATCTTTTCGTCGTCAATCAGTACGCCGTAAATCGATTTCTTTAACGCGCTTTTGGAAAAGCCCAAGCCCGTTGTAGCGTTGCCCTGACTGTCCAAATCAATCAGAAGCACGCGTTTGCCGTAGTCCGCGCAGTACGCCGCCATATTGATGACGGTCGTGGTCTTTCCCACGCCGCCCTTTTTGTTGGTAAATGAAATTATTTTTCCCATATAATCTCCGCTATTCCAAAGGGAATTTTTGGTAAAAATTCCCAATGTTTCCCGTGAAACTAATTATCCGTACGAGCCGTAATATAACGGCTCGTACGTAATTTTGCCACGCTCATAAATCAGTCGTTGTCGTATCTCTTGAAGCGGTCGCTAGTTCTTCCCTCTTCGTTTTTGTCGATATACTCCAACACTTCGGTATAGCTCTTGCCTTGCATAAGCATTTCGACTTCTTCGGTATAAATTGTTTCGCGCTCTATCAAAACACGTGCCATATTATCCAAAATCGAACGGTTTTCGGTAAGAAGCTTTCTCGCACGTTCGTGCTGTTCCGATACGATTGCACGCACTTCCTCGTCTATCATTTTTGCCGTTTCTTCGGAATATTGATTCTGAGTTGCCATATCCTTTCCGATAAACACGGGCTGGGAATCGTCGCTGTAGCAGATAAGACCGAGCTTTTCGCTCATACCGAACTCTGTAACCATAGCACGCGCGAACTTTGTTGCCTGCTTGATATCGCCCATAGCTCCCGAGCCAATTTCTTTAATTACTATCTCTTCCGCAACACGTCCGCCGAAAGTCATACAAATATCGTCGAGAAGATAGTTTTTGGTATAGTACGCTCTGTCCGTTTCCGGTCTCATCATCGTGAAGCCGCCCGCATGTCCGCGGGGAATAATCGTCACTTCGTGCACGGGGTCGCAGTTCTTGCAGAGCCCTGCCAGTATTGCGTGTCCTGCCTCGTGGAACGCCGTAATTCTCTTATCCTCTTCGGTGATGACTTTGCTCTTCTTAGCAGGGCCCATGGCGACTTTATCGAATGCTTCGTAAAGCTCTGTGTTTCCTATAAATTTCTTGTCCGCACGTGCCGCGAGAATTGCCGCCTCGTTCAAGAGGTTCGCAAGGTCCGCACCGGAGAAGCCCGCACTCAAACGTGCTACGTTCTTTAAGTTTACGTCAGGAGCAAGCGGTTTATTACGCGCGTGAACCTTTAATATCTGTTCTCTGCCCTTGACGTCTGGAAGATTTACGAATACCTGTCTGTCAAATCTGCCCGGACGGGTAAGAGCGGGGTCAAGGATATCCGAACGGTTTGTCGCCGCCATTACTATAACGCCCTCGTTGTTCTCGAAACCGTCCATCTGAACGAGAATCTGGTTTAACGTCTGCTCTCTTTCGTCGTTGCCGCCGCCCAGTCCTGCGCCGCGGTGACGACCGACTGCGTCTATTTCGTCTATAAATATAATACAAGGTTGATTGCGTTTAGCTAATTCGAATAAGTCACGCACACGCGAAGCGCCTACGCCGACGTACATTTCAACGAAATCCGAACCCGAAACGGAGAAGAACGGAACGC
>CAZACR010000056.1:0-8279 GCA_964483715.1 uncultured Clostridia bacterium | reverse complement strand
GAGAAAACGCCGAAAATCACGCTTACGGCAACATAGGTATGCTTAAAAAACTTAAAGCAAATAACCGTAATCTGATAATCGCCGTAGGCGGTTGTCTGCCCCAGCAGATGAATAAGGCGGAAAATCTTCACGAAAAATTCCCGTACGTAGATATAATTTTCGGCACGCATAATCTTAGCAAGCTGAAAGATTACATCATCGAGAAGCAGACGAGAAAGAAAACGCTGATCGCGATAGAAGAGTGCGACGGAACTGTTATCGAGGGCGAAAGCACGCTCAGGACGAGCTATCCTAACGCCTGGGTAAACATTACATACGGTTGCAATAATTTCTGCTCGTATTGTATCGTTCCGTACGTTCGCGGCAGAGAGCGGAGCAGGAATTCGCAAAACGTTTTAGACGAGGTAAAAGGCTTAATAGATAGCGGATATAAGGAAATTACTCTCTTAGGGCAAAACGTAAACTCTTACAAAAGCCCTTCAGACGGTATGAATTTCCCCGGGCTGCTTGAAAAAATTGCTTGTTTGGACGGAAAGTTCAGACTGAGATTTATGACCAGCCACCCCAAAGATTTTTCCGAAGAGCTTGCCAAAGTGATAGCGGATAACGAAAAAATTTGTCATTGTCTGCATTTGCCCGTACAGAGCGGTTCGGACGAAGTGCTGCGCGTGATGAACAGAAAATACACTTCCGCGGACTATCTGAAAAAAGTGGAAATATTAAAAAAATACGTGCCCGACTGTGCGATAACCACCGATATAATAGTTGGCTTTCCCGGAGAAACGGATAAGGACTTCGAGGACACGCTAAAGCTTGTCAGAGAGGTGAATTTCGCTTCGGCGTTCACTTTTGTTTATTCCAAAAGAGAGGGTACGAAAGCGGCGGTTATGCCCAACCAGATTCCCGAAGAGGTTTCAAAACGCAGAATTATGCAGCTTATCGAGCTTGTAAACGCGCAAACGCGTGCGCATTCGGCGAAAAACGTGGGGGAGACGGTGGAAATTCTGTGCGAAGGCTTCGACGATAAGAAAAAACTTTATCTCGGGCGTACCGAGCACGGCAGAATGGGATATTTCGAAAGCGCAAGCGACGTTATAGGGCAATTTGTGAACTTAAAAGTTAAGGAAGCTAACGGCGTTTCGCTGTTCGGCGATTTGGTATAGAGGAAAAAATTATGGGACTTTCACCAATGATGAGCCATTATCTTTCCGTCAAAGAAAAATACAAAGATTGCATTGTATTTTACAGGCTGGGAGATTTTTACGAAATGTTTTTCGAGGACGCCAAACACGCGTCCGAGCTGTTGGGGCTTACTTTAACAGGTCGTGACTGCGGTCTTGCTGAACGTGCTCCTATGTGCGGTATTCCTTATCACGCAGCCGACGCGTATATTGCGAAGCTGATTTCAATGGGCGAAAAGGTGGCTATCTGTGAACAGCTTCAAGACCCGGCTACCGCAAAAGGAATTGTCGAAAGGGATGTAATCAGAGTGGTTACTCCCGGAACAACTACCGACGCCGAGAGTCTGGACGAGAAATCGAATAACTATATCTGTTCTGCTTATAAGGACGGTGAAAACGTAGGACTTGCCTGGGCTGACATTACAACGGGTGAGTTGAGTGTAATGCAGATAAGCGGAAATTCCGCAGTTAAAAAAGCGCTTACGCAGATGATTAAGCTTTCCGTAAGTGAAATTATCTGTAACGACGAAATGCTTTTTGAAAGCAAAGATTATCCCGAGGTCGCAAGGGGCGTTTTGCCCAAATTTTCATCGTATTTAGCGTGGACTTTCAATTACTCTTCAGCGGAGAGGAATTTGCTTGCCCAACTAAAAGCTAAATCTCTTTCTGCGTACTCGGTTGCCGATAAAAAGTACGCAATCTGCGCAATCGGTGGTCTTTTGGAATATTTGAAGGAGACGCAGAAACACGCTCTCGCCAATATTGAAAATGTAAAATACGTGTCGGAATCGAACAGAATGCAGCTCGACACGGTCGCGATAAGAAACCTTGAAATTGTAAAAAGTCTCGGTGAGGGAAAGAGGTACGGCTCTCTTTTATGGCTTTTGGATAAGACCTGCACGGTTATGGGTGCGAGACTTTTAAACAATCTCGTTCTTTCACCGCTTGGTCGTATCAACGATATAAACTATCGGCTTGACGGCGTGGAGGAGTTGTATAACGCAACGGTTATCAGGGTCAGCGTATGCGACTATTTAAGGCAAATAAAAGATATAGAAAGGCTTTCTGGGAAAATTTCAAACAATGTAATTTTACCGAAAGATTGTCTTGCATTAGCCCAATCGTTACTGGTAATTCCCAATCTTACGTTCAGATTAAGCGGATTTAATTCGAAAGCGATACTTGATATTATAGCCGGCTTGCACGATATGTCGGATACCGCAAATCTGATAAATGCGGCAATCGAAAGCGAAGAAACGCCCGCAACGCTTAAAGACGGCGGATACATAAAGGCGGGGTATAATAAACAGCTTGACGAATACAGGCAAATCAGGGATTCGGCGGCAAGCGTATTAAGCGAGCTTGAATGCAGGGAACGGGACGCTACGGGTATCCGTACGCTTAAAATCCGCTACAACAGGGTATTCGGGTATTATATCGAAGTTTCAAAATCGTTTAAGGACAAAGTTCCTACAAGCTACCACAGACGTCAAACGCTTGCAAACGCAGAGAGATATTCCACCGACGAATTGAAGGAATTAGAAGAAAAAATTCTTTCAAGCAACGATTTGGCGGCAAAACTCGAAGAAGCGCTGTATAACGAGTTGAAAGAAAAGCTTTTATCGCAAATATCCAAGCTTAAAGCTATTTCCGAAAGCGTTGCCCGCCTCGACGTATTGACTGCGTTTGCGGAAATTTCGAAAAATAATAATTACGTACGTCCTCAAATTGTCGAAAGCGATAAACCGATGATAATCAAAGACGGCAGACACCCCGTCGTAGAGGTCATTTCGAAAGAAAAATTCGTCGCAAACGACACGCTTTTGGACGTCGGCGATAACAGGACTATGATAATCACAGGTCCTAATATGGCTGGTAAAAGTACCTATATGCGGCAGAATGCAATAATTGCGATAATGGCGCATCTGGGATGCTTTGTCCCTGCAAAATCCGCTCAGATACCGCTTATCGACAGAGTTTTTACACGCGTAGGTGCAAGTGATAACCTTATATTCGACCAGTCTACGTTTATGGTGGAAATGATAGAGGTTGCTTCAATTTTACAAAACGCAACGCGTTCGAGTTTACTCATTCTCGACGAGGTCGGCAGGGGTACGAGCACGTACGACGGACTGAGTATTGCCTGGGCGGTTATCGAGCATATTACGAATAAAATAGGGGCAAAAACGCTCTTTGCAACCCATTATCACGAGCTTCTGGCGCTTGAAAATTTGCTCGGCGGCGTTAAAAATTATAAGATTGCAGTAAAAGAATTTGACGGAAGCGTCGTATTTTTAAGAAAAATAATGCGTGGCGGCGCTAACAGAAGTTTCGGTATAGAGGTTGCGGCGTTGGCAGGAGTTCCCGCTGTTGTGACAGACCGTGCAAAAGTCATTTTAAAGTCGGTGGAGAACGGCGACCTTACTTTAAGCGCTGCTTTTGACGAAGAAGAGAACGAAAGCAACAGGCAGGACAGTGAAATCGAAAAGATTTTAAAGGAGCTTGATCTGAATAATCTGTCGCCAATGCAGGCGTTTATGGTGCTTAGCGATTTGAAAGAGAAGGTAAAGTGAAATGGGAAAAATTAACTTTTTATCCGATGAAATTTGCAATCGAATTGCTGCGGGTGAGGTCATCGACAGACCGTACTCTGTCGTTAAGGAATTGGTTGAAAACAGTATCGACGCAGGCTCTACCGAAATCGAAATACATATCGAGCGAGGCGGCAAAGAGCTTATAAAGGTCGTCGATAACGGCTGCGGTATAGAGCAGGACGATATGCGCGCGGCGTTTTTCGCACATGCAACGAGTAAGATAGCAAATCTTGAAGATATAGACCATATACACACTCTCGGATTCCGCGGCGAGGCGCTTGCCACGATTGCGTCGATTGCACAAGTCGAGCTTGTAAGTGCGGTTGAGGGAAAAGATGCGAATAAAGTGGAATGTGACGGGGAATTTATAGGTAAAGTTCAGCCCGCTGTTGCTCCCAAAGGCACGGAAATCACCGTCAGAAATATCTTCTTCAATACCCCTGTCCGCTACAAATTTATGCGCTCGGATAAGAAGGAAGAGGGCGATATAACGAATTTTATAACGCGGTATATTTTAGGAAATCCCGCGATTTCTTTCAAATATTATATTGACGGCAAGCTGACTTTGCAGTCTTACGGCGGCGGTTTGGAGGAGGCGATAGCGCAAGTTTACGGTGCGAGCATTCTGCCCAACTGCTTTAAAATCAACGTAACAAGAAACGACCTGCATATAAGCGGTTTTATAGGCAATCAGAACTTTTTCAAGCCGAATAAAACCTATCAAAGCCTGTTTTTAAACGGCAGATACGTTGTTAATCCCATAATTGCAAGCGCGATTACGAACGCGTATGCGCCGTATGCTATGAAAAGGCAGTATCCGTTTTATGCTTTGTTTATCGAAATGCCCGACGATATCGTTGACGTGAATGTTCACCCGAGTAAGGCGGACGTCAGGTTTGTAGACAACGCTTTGATTTACGGTACAGTTTACAAAATTATTTCGTCCATACTCGACGGTACGGCGAAAGCCGCGGAGTTTGTCGTCGACAGCACCGTAGTGCCTGAAATTAAATCGACTGCTGGCGATAAAACTAACGCTAACCGCGTTTATTCCGCGGAATACAATATAGCCGAACCGATAAAAGACAAAGATTTCAGCGACGTGGCCGGGATAGAAAAGTATATCAAAAAACCCGCAAACAAATCGACAGGGGCGGCGTCGGATTTTTCCGTATACGAAAATCACGAAGAGCCTAAGCAAATCAATCCCGAAACGGATTTGCCTCTCCATAAATATTACAATAGCTCAAAAGATTACGACAAAAATAAATCGATGACGCTTTGTAACGGCAACAACGACTTTCTTTTTAAAGCTAAAGTGGAAGAAATGGCGGAAAGGCTCAAAGCCGAACAGGAAGAAATCGCTTACAGTTCGTGCAAGTACCGCGGAACGCTATTCGATACGTATTTATTATATGAAATACAGAACGAGGTTTATATAATCGACCAGCACGCCGCGCACGAACGGCTTATTTACGATTCATTGCGCGAAAAGTTAAGGAACAGAAAGCTTGACAAACAGGGTATGCTTGTGCCGTATTTATTCAGCGTTAATGCGGAAGAATACGAATTTATAGAGAAGAATATGGATACAATCTGGCGTATGGGGTTCAGCGTAGAGCCGTTCGGACCTATGTCGTACAGGGTAAATGCAATACCTGCAGATTTGCCTGATTTAAACCTTAAAAATTTCTTTGACGAATTTCTTGCTAATATCGGCGAAATGAAGTCGATAGGGCTTGAAGATTTATTGAAGGATAAAATTGCGCAAACCGCTTGTAAACACGCGATAAAAGGCGGAGATATCTTAACCGACGACGAAAGAAGAAAACTTTTTTCTATGTTGAACGGCAATATGGGTTTGAAATGCCCTCACGGCAGACCCGTATGCGTTAAACTCACCAGGAATGAATTGGAAAAGATGTTCAAGAGGAAGGTTTAAGGTGGGCAAGGTTCTTGTAATTTGCGGTGCGACCGCAACGGGGAAGAGCTCTCTTGCCGTTGACTGCGCTAAAGCACTGAATTCCGAAGTTATTTCCGCAGATTCCCAGCTTGTCTATCAAGGCTTAAACATAGGAACCGCCAAGCCGACAGTTCCCGAAATGCTGGGCGTACATCATCATATGATTGATATAGTCGGCGCAAAGGAAAACTTTTCGGTTTCGGACTTTGAGATGAGGGCAATTCCTATAATAGACGGTTTGCTTACGCAGAATAAAACGCCCGTTGTTTGCGGCGGCACCGGGTTTTATATCAATTCCATATTATATAAATTAGGTTATGGAAACGTAAAAGCCAATGCGGCAATACGCGCAAAGTACGAGGCGGTCTTGCAAGAGAGGGGAAAAGAGTATTTGCATTCGCTTTTGGAAGAAGTTGACCCCGAATCTGCCGAAAAACTGCACCCTAACGATACAAAGAGGGTAATCCGCGCGTTGGAGATATATGAAACGAGCGGAAAGAAAAAGAGCGAACAGCAGGACGAATTAAAACCGCGTTATGAATATCTTGCAGTTGCTATAGATTATCCGCGCGAAGAACTGTACAAGCGCATTGATTGCCGCGTGGATATGATGTTTAATGCGGGATTGGTAGAAGAAGTAAAAGCTTTGCTGGCTAAAGGGATAGACGAAAATTGCCAGAGTATGCAGGCAATCGGCTATAAAGAAGTTGTTGAAGGGCTAAAAAGTGGGGCTAATAACAGTACTATGCGTGACATAATCAAGAAAAACACCCGTCATTATGCCAAAAGACAATACACTTTCTTTAAAAAATTAAAAAATATCGTTTGGTTAAAACCCGATCAGGCAAAGGCGAGAAACGTTCTGAAAATGTTGGACGGAGAGTTTTGATATGGATAATCGTCAGTTTATAAAAGAGTGTGAAGAAAAATTAAAAGTTAAGTTTGCTTATGCGGAAGATATCGCTTATTACAACCAGTCGAAGGTTTTGCAAGCTTTCAGTAAAAATAACATTGCTATAAGACATTTTAATGGAACCACGGGTTACGGTTACGGCGACGAGGGGCGTGATACTCTCGGTAAATTATATGCCGATGTTTTTAAGGCTGAAGATGGTATTGTCTCGCCGCATTTGCTATCGGGTACGCACACGCTTTCCGTTGCGTTGTTCGGACTTTTGAAGCGCGGTGAAACCGTTCTTTGTATCAGCGGTATGCCTTACGATACAATCCGCCCCGTATTTTTGGGCGAAAATATAGGTTCTTTAAAGGATTTAGGTGTTAATTTTGCTTTTTGCGAGCTGTTAAAAGACGGAAATTTCGATTTTGACGGTATTAAGGCGAAATTAAACGACAAGGTTTCTATGGTTTATATCCAGCGTTCACGCGGATACGAGCTGCGCGACGCACTTTCCTGCGAACAGATTATGAGCGCTTGTGAATACGTCCGCAGTTTAGGCTTTATCGGTTGCATTTTTGTAGACAACTGCTACGGCGAATTTGTGGAAAGAACCGAGCCGAGCGAAGTAGGAGCTGATATAACCGTAGGTTCGCTTATTAAAAACGCTGGCGGAGGTCTTGCACCGACGGGCGGTTATATCGTAGGTAAAAAGCATTATATTGAAGCTATCGGACGAAGATTTACAGCGCCGTCTATCGGTCTGGAAGTCGGTTCGTACGCGTACGGTTATCAATATTTCTATCAGGGGCTGTTTATGGCGCCGCACACGGTGTTGCAGGCTATTAAATGTTCGCTTTTGATAGGTCAGGCAATGACGGAACTGGGTTATACGAATTATCCGTCTATCGATAAAATTCCTTACGATATAACGCGTTGCATACAATTCGACGATGTCGAAGCTATGGTTAATTTTATAAGGGAAGTTCAGTACGCATCCCCCGTGGACGGTTACGTTACGTGCGAGCCGTGGGATATGCCCGGTTATGACGATAAGATAATAATGGCGGCAGGCACTTTTGTTTCGGGTGCTTCAATTGAACTTTCGGCTGACGGACCGGTAAAACCGCCGTACGTTGCGTATTTCCAGGGCGGTTTAACTTACGAGCACGGTAAATACGCTTTGGAAAAAATTTTAGCAAAGCTAAGGAAATAATTATGGTTACAATAAGGGAGTGGAAAGAGAGCGACGCCGCAGCTCTTTCTGCGGCGTTAAACAATAAAAAAGTTTTAGATAATCTACGGGACGGCTTGCCCTTTCCGTATACCGAGAATGACGCACTGTTTTATATAAATGTATGCCTTAATGCCGATAAAAACGCTCAATTTTGCTTTGCAATAGTTTATAATGACGAAGTCATCGGCAGTATAGGCGTTTTCAGGCAGGGAAATATACATTTCAGAACGGCAGAACTGGGCTATTATATCGGTGAAGCATTTTGGGGTAAAGGCATAATGACGGAGGCAGTAAGGCTTATCTGTAAACACGTTTTCGAGAACACGGATATCGTCCGCATTTACGCAGAGCCGTTCGCGGAAAATATAGGCAGTTGCCGCGTTCTGGAAAAGAACGGCTTTGTTTTGGA
>CAZACR010000055.1:0-8386 GCA_964483715.1 uncultured Clostridia bacterium | reverse complement strand
CGCTTTCAACCGTTATTTTAACCGTTGTCGTATTGATTTTCGGCGAGATAACGCCCAAGACGCTTGCTAAAGAATTCCCCGAAGGCTTTGCAAGGTTTTCCGCGCCGCTGATTAACGTGTTCGCGTGGATACTTATTCCGTTCACCTTCCTTTTCGGACTGTGGAAAAAGTTGCTTTTAAAACTCTTCAAGCACAAGGAAGATAACGCGATAACCGACGACGAACTCAAAATTATGGTCGAGGAAGCGGAGCAGGAGGGCGGCATAAACGCTCAGGAAAGCGACCTTATCCGCAGTGCAATCGAGTTCAACGACCTGGAAGCTAAGGAAATTTTAGTGCCCCGCGTTGACGTCATTGCGATTGACAGCAAAGCGCCGCTCGACGAAGTCGATAAGATATTTATGGACACGCGCTATTCGCGTTTGCCCGTTTACGAAGGTTCGATAGACAATATAGTCGGTATTCTGCACGAAAAAGACTTTATAAAACAGCGCGGCGAAAAGGGCTTTTCGCTGGTTGGCGTTGTAAAACCCGTAGTGTTCGTGGTTGCGACGACAAAGGTAAGCGAAGTTTTAAAGCTTATGCAGAAGAACAAAACGCATATGGCTGTCGTTTCGGGCGAGTTCGGCGATACTCTCGGTATAATCACGATGGAAGATATTCTCGAAGAGCTTGTCGGCGAAATCTGGGACGAGCACGACGACGTGCTTTCCGATATTACCGAGCTTGGCGAAAACGCTTACAAGGTGCTCGGCAGTACCTCGGTAAACGATTTGTGCGATTATTTCGATCTGGACGGAATAGATACGGAAAGTTCGACCGTCGGCGGCTGGGTTATCGATATGCTCGGCAAAGTGCCTACCACGGGCGACGAGCTGACTTATGAGAATTTGCAGATTGTAATAACGAATACGGAGTTCAGAAGAATAAACGAACTGAAAATTACCGTTCTCGACAAAGAGGACGAGGATAAACCCAACCGTTTGCTTGCGATACTTAACGGCGAAACTGCGGAATAAATTCAATATAATTTACACATAATTTATTACAGGAGAGATATTTATGGCTAAGATAACCAAGGATACGTTGATTGCGGATTGCCTTAAAATTAACCCTAACAGCGGTGAAATTTTACAGGCTGTAGGCATGCACTGCATAGGTTGCGCTATGGCTCACGGTGAGACGATTGAGGAAGCCGTCTTTGTTCACGGCAACGATTTGGACAAGCTCCTCGAAAAGCTCAACGAAGGCGTGGAGTAAAATTCAATATCTGACGAAATTAGTGCGCCGCGCGACTTTGATAGCCGCGCGGCGTAATTTTTTGGCAGGGGTGGAAAAATCTTTGCATTGCGCTGTACTCTCACTTATTGTATAATTATTTACGGATAAGGAGAGTTTCAGATGAAAAGCAAAAACAGAATACTTTGCGCTTCGGCAATGGTCGCGGCGATTAGTCTTTCGCTCGTTCTGCCCGCGTGCGCGCGTGAAGATTATAATGAATACGGAAAGGGAGAGAACACTGGAATCGAAGAACAGGTCGTGCCCGAGGAAGGGGAAGAAAAGCCCGTAATCGCAGTTCCGCCCGAGCCCAAGGTCGAACGGGCGCAGTTCATAATGCCTACGGCGGACGGGGTCAACCTGCGTGCCGGTGCCGGCGCGGAGTATAAATCGCTCGGCGCTGCGGAAAAGAACACGCTGTATGCGCTTTCGGGAGTAGAAAACGGTTGGTATAAGACGGCTTATAAAAGCGGCGTTTCGTATATAAGCTCGAAATATTGCTCGGTTGTACAGATGGACAAGAGTACAAATGCGGCGATAGAACGGGTAATAGAAGAAGGGTGTAAATATCTCGGCGTCAAGTACGTTTACGGCGCGACGCGTTACCACGACGGTTCGGGCAAGAAGCTGAGCGGTTTTTCAACTTCCGCGTTCGATTGCTCGTCGCTTATGCAGTACATATTTAAAACGGGTGCGGACGTGAACTTGCAGGTGAATACGCGCACTCAGATTTATCAGGGTACTACGGTTAAGAAGAGCGACATCAAGCGTGGCGATTTACTGTTCTTCACAAACGCTTCGCGCAAGAACAACACTGGTATCGAGCGTGTGGGGCACGTTGCGCTGTATCTCGGCGACAACTACATTTTGCACACCGCTTCCGACTACGCAAAGATAGAACAAATCTCGGCAACCCGTTGGAGTTACTATATTCAGGCACAGAGAATATTATAAAAAAATGAACCGCCGCACGGCAATAGCCGTGCGGCGTATTTTTAATTATACTTTTCGCTTCTCATCGCTTTTTCCACAAGAGTTACGAACTCGGCTTTGTAGGGGTCGGAGCTTATATATTCCGTAAGCTGTTCAAGTCTTTCGTAAACCGCGCTCAGCGAAGCCTGCGCTTTATATTCCGATTTTCTCAAAACAAGCCCGAACTCTGCAACGCACGCCGCGAAATCCGCGTCACGGCTTCCCTCGGTATCCGTGGATATTACCGTGCTGACGCTCGCGTCCTTCTGGTCTCCGCGCACGTCCTTGTATTTGACTTCCGCGGTTGCGATGGCGCCCGACGCACCTTCCTTTAAAGTTATTTCGTAAACGGCGGTGGAGCACAGTCCGCTGCCGAGCTCGCCCGCGTTCGTTCTGCTGTCGTTGAATTCGTCCTCGGTGAGATGCTTGGTATCGTATCCCACAAGTCTGTATTTAACTACGCTGTCGGAAAAAGTTACGCCCGCTTTCGCATCTTTTGCAACCGTTTTGAGAGTGCCGTTTAAATCGTGCAGGAATACTTTGTCGGCTTCCGTCTTGTTGTCCAGATAGGCGTAGTTGCCGTTGCCGCAGGTTGCCAGCGTTTCCAGCATATCGTCGCGCGTGTTGCCCATACCCACGCCGATAACGGAAAGGTACGTGCCGCCCGCCGCCTTATCCTGAATGAATTCCTTCATTTGGTCGGTGCTGCTTTTACCCACGTTGAAGTCGCCGTCGGAGATTATTATAACGCGGTTGTTGCCGCCCGTAATAAAGTGCTTCTGCGCGGTCTGATATGCGAGCTCCAGTCCGCCCGCGCCGTTGGTTGCTCCGTTGGTCTTAAGCGAATTTATCTTACTTCTGAGTTCGTCCTTGTTGCCTTCGGTACATTCTATACCGTCCGCAACCACGCCCATACCGTTTGCGTATTTGACGATGGAAACGACGTCGCCCTCTCCGAGGCTGTTTAAAAGCGTGTTAAATCCGTACTTGGCGAGTCCTATTCTTTCGTCGCCCGACATCGAACCCGAAACGTCTATTAAAAATACGTAGTTGCCGTTTACTTCGCCGAGGTCGTATTCCTGAGTTTTAACGCCCAAAGTGAGCAGTTTGTTTTCTCCGTTCCAAGGACAGGGGGAAAGGTATGCGGAAAGCGACACTGCCTCGTCCGTAGCAGCAGGATAGGAGTAGTCGAAGTAGTTTATTAGTTCCTCTACGCGCACGGAGTCGGAGTACACTTTCATATTGTAATTTATTTGATTTCTTACATATGAATAGCACGCTGTGTTTCTGTCGAGAGAGAAGTAAGATGCGGAATTATCCGAAACGTCTGTAAACGGATATTCGATAACCGAACCGTACTGGTAGTTTCCGTCATTGCTCACTGCGTCGAAGCTCGGTCTGAATGAACTTCCGCTTTTGTTGGCGGCGCTGCATGCGGTAAAAGTTAAGCACGCAACCGAAACGCACGCCGCCGCAACCGCTAAAATTTTCTTTTTCATGAAATTTTTCCCTCCTTTGGGTTTCTACACCTATATAACGACGGCAAAAGTACGTTTGTCCCGCATAAATTCAAAATTTTATTTTATTATCAAATCGAGCCACGTGCGGTATGCATTTGCGTCGGAGCTTGTAACCTCAACGTAGTACTTGACGCCGCCGCGCTCAAAAGTAAGCTTCTTTACGGGTTCGCCGTTATCCTCGGTGTCAAAGTAGAGGTAACGGTATCCGTCATAATAAGACGTTTCGCCGCCGTAGTACTCTTCGAATAACTCGCACACGGAGTACTTCTGAGTGTATTCGGTGTAGATAACCGTATCGTGACGGCTGCCGTTTACGACTGCGGTAAACTTTGTTTTTACGTATGCTAGGTCGCCGTCCGAGCAATATCCGTCAACAGAATTAACGGAATAATTCTTTGCATAGTCAAGCTTTTTTACAAAACCCAGTCCCGACGGAGCGTCGTCGGCGTAAACGTCGACATACACTTCTTCAAGCCCTTCCGTGCCGTAGTACTCGATTTGCGTGTTCGCAGTATTGTTGCTGTTTCCGATTCCGGCAATTATACCGTTTACCGTAGAGGGGAGGTACACCATTCCGACGATCGAAGCCAACGCCAAAGCGGCGCATGCCGCCGTGGCGAGTATGCGCTTCCAGACGCGGCTTTGCGTTCTGGGTTTTTTTATTGAGTTTTTAGCGGCGGTTAAAACGCTTTCGTCGGGAGCTTTACTGTTCTCGAAGTATTCGTCAAACACGCTTTCCAAATGATTGTCTTTCTTCATCTCTTCACATATATAACGACGCTCAGCCGTCGTTTATTTCGCTGTTTAATAAATTTTTCAAATTTGTTTCCGCACGCTGTATCAGCCTTTCGGCGGACGAACGGGTAAGGCGCATTGCCTCTGCAGTTTCTCTCACCGTCATATCGAGGTAATAGCGCATATAAATTGCCCTGCGCTCGTCGGGGGCGAGTTTTGCTATCGCTTGCTCCAGCGTAACCGCGGCGACAATCTTTTCGGGAGAGGAGTCGGGGTCGCACAAATCGAACAGACATTCGCTGCTTATCTCCGCGCGCCGTCTGCGCTTTCTCAGATAGTCCAGAGCGGTATTGCGCACTATGCGGAGAATCCAAGCCATAGGCTCGTCCTGCCGTCGGTAACGTTTCGCAAAGCGGACAATCTTTATAAAGCTTTCCGAAACTATATCCTCAGCCGCGGCTTTCTCTCCCACGACGGCAAGCGCGGCGGCGTTCATTCTCCTGGCGGCGATAAAAAAGATACCGTCAAGACATTCCGAATGTCCGTTCGCAACGGCAAGGATTAAATTATTAAGTTGTTCCCTGTCGTTTTGCGTCATATTCTATGTGCCTCGGTGTTTTTATTGTGTAACAGTTTTCGGCATTTGTCAACAATTATTTATAGCGAATACGCCGGGAGGTTTGTATACCTCCCGGCGCATATTTTTAAATTACTGGTGCGTTCACGTATTTCTTAATTGTTTCGAGTTCGTAAGGCGGGATAATTATTTCGTATTCCTCGCCCGAACTGGTAAACCGCAAAGAGTAGTAGGGCTTAACTATATAGTACATATTGTTCTGTCTTATTTTATAAGGCTTATATTTCGGAGAGTTTGTTTTTTCTTGTTTAGTCCAGTTAATAAACGAAGCACGCTTGTTTATTGCGTATATGCCGTTTATTTGCGACAGAGGTACTGCGACTACACATTCTACGTCGGCAAAGCAAAGACAATTATTTTCCGCAAAAACTTTAAAATCGAAAGCCATATAATTCGCAACGGCGGCGTTCTTTTGCTTTCCCGATTTGGTCGTCTTAAAAACGTTCATGAACACGTTAATTTCGTCTGCGGTCTCGGGAACTGACAGTTCTTCATAACATCTTGCGTTGATTTTTTCGTAGCTTTCGGTAATGTTATGAAAAGCGGGGCTTGAAACCGTTTTATTAAGGCGTATTTTCTTGAATATGAAAATGGCTGCGGCGATTACGAGGCACACGCCCGCAATCGGCAAAAGTATTCTCGAATTGTGCAGTGCCGTTTCAAAGCCGACTTCCAGCAAAGCGTTTAAAAACGACCCCGCAACTATTATGGCGAATGCAAAAGTCAAATACATTACCAGCGATAGCCAAAGCGGTGACTGCGCGTATTTCTCTGCTTGAACAAGCCGTTCGGTTTGCTCGTTTTGCTTTGCCGTCGTTTCGTTCGAGGTTCTGCGTATAATAAATTTTGCGTATTTTGATTCCGCCGTTGTAGTATTGTATTCGAATAAGTTTGTCATGATTTGTCCCTGTCGTTATCTTGGGGAACTTTGCCCGTGATAAAGTCGCCTTGAGGGGAGGGTGGGTTTTGTTTGCGTTCTTCCTGCTCCTGCTTTCCCTTAAAGAAAAGCATTAACCCGAAAAATATTGCGGCGGCGGCAAGACTTACAAAGCCCCAGATCATTCCTAAATAAACGAATATGAATACGGTTGCGGCGAGTATCAGCGCGCAGATTACACAACAAATTATCCTTAAAGTCTTAAACATAGCTAAATTATATCACGCTTCAATTTAAGTTACAAGCGTTTTAATACTGATAGCGGCGGGCGCAATTTTGCGCCCGCCGCATTTTTTGGTTATTCGTTTGTGTAATCTAAATACAATTCGGGGTCTACGGCTTCGCCGTTAGTATATATTTCAAAATGTAAATGATAATCTAATTTATATTCCTTACCTTGATTGTCGGAAATTGCGCCGATAGCTTCGCCTTGCCTCACTTTATCGCCGACTTTTAGATTTGTATTCACGTCGATAAGTTGATATATTGTTTTAACTCCGCTTGCGTGCACGATTGTTATGCTTCCTCCGTCAAGAATATCATTATATTTTATGTCCTCAATCGTACCAGCTATAGCTGCAATCACTAACGTGCCTTCGTCCGCAGCTATGTCTATACCTGTGTGGAAGCGCCAATGACCAAGTGAAACGTCTTTACCAAAACCAAATTCGTTAATTATCCCGCCTTGAACTGGGAGAATAAACGTTACTTCTTTTTCCATAAATTTTCCGCAATCTGTGCATACATCTTCTTCGTTGCCTTTGTGCGGAGCACTCTCGATATTCTGGCATACAGAACATTCACGGGTATGGTTGTCGCTTTCTTCGTCCGCTTTCCAATTGCTCCAAACGTGTTCATCGGTTTTAGGGATAATTTTGGTTTCTACGACTTGGCATATTTTACAAGCTCTTATTTTAAAACCTATATTTTTACAGCTTGCTTCGTTTATCGTTAACCATTCGCCGTAATCGTGGACGTGTACATCGCGCACTTCTCCGCAATCGATTGATTCGTCGTTCGTAAAAACAATTATTAAATGTCCGTCATGGTCTATGAATGCGTCTTTAATGCTGATACCGTCCGTGCCATCTTTACCGTCAATGCCGTCTTTTCCGTTTGACCCGTCAACACCGTCTTTGCCGTCGGCTCCGTCCTTGCCGTCGGCACCGTCCGTACCGTTTGTGCCCGAAGCTTTAACTCCCGTATCGGTTTCGCCTATAAACCAGTTGCCGTTTTCACCTATGAACGGGGTTAAACCGTCGTTGCCGTCAATTCCGTCGGCTCCGTCTTTGCCCGAAATCATATCGATAAATTCTTCAAGCGTACCCGCATAGCCGAGCTCCTGCGCCTGAGCGTACGCCGTCGCATAGGAATATTCGTTTCCCCATTTCGGTTGATTACCGTTTGTCTGGCTGCAAGCGGAAAGTCCGAAGGTGCAACCGACCGCCGTACAAACGGAAAGTAAAAAAGCTAATAGTTTTTTCTTCATTTGTTAAATCCTCCTGTTGTATTGATTATAATTCTTACATTTGTAAGAAGTCAAGAATATTTTCTTACGAAAGTGAGAAAATTAAAATACTATGAACAATGTATTTTGTGAACGGTTAAAAGAACTTAGGCAGGATAGAAAAGTGGGGCAGGTGGAGCTTGCTAAAAGCATAGGGGTTAGCAAAGGTGTAATCAGTCTTTGGGAAAACGGTTTGCGTGAACCGACTATGAGTAGTCTTATTTCACTTGCCGCATTTTTCGAAGTGTCTATTGACTATTTGGTAGGCGTTAAGGATTATTGAACTGTTTGTTTCACAATAAATATATACGCGCGCACGCGCGCATAGGGATATGTGCGCATATGAGGCAATGTGAAAAAATCACAAAAAGTTACAGTATTTTTCGTTTCAGAAGTTATTTGGCAAAATTATGAAATAATATTGACATAATTTGTAAGAGTTGATATGATAACAAAGCTGTCGCAAGGCGGCAAGGATTGCTTAAATCCTTAATAGAGAGTATAAAAGTTAAGCTAAACAGCAATAAATTATTTGAGAAAATCGCTTGACAAAATATTTTGTCGTGTGATATTCTATGTAAGCTGTTGCAAAAGAGCTTGTCCCTAAAACGGGGTAAGCAAAAGCAAGACTATAAAATAAAGAAAAAATTCTTTAAAAAAGTTTTGAATTTTGCTTGACATTATTTATTCTGCTATGTTAGAATAGAAAAGCTCTCGCAAATGAGCACCGAACCGAAGTTCGGTAAACGTAGTTTAAAAATTGAATAGAAGGAAACGATTTTTATTATCGAATTGATAAG
>CAZACR010000054.1:0-8560 GCA_964483715.1 uncultured Clostridia bacterium | reverse complement strand
CAGCCGTTGTGGTTATACTTGCAGTTGGAAACGTCGCAAGCAATACCGAAATTGATATTTTCCATTAAGAATACCTCCGATTTTATTTTGTGCCGTACAGCGCAAATTATACGGCGGCTATTGACAAAAGGACTGTAAAAATGGTAAAATAATCAAGAAACAAATATCGGCGCAAAGGAGGTCGCAAATGAAGGTTATATTATTGCAGGACGTAAAAGGACAGGGTAAGAAGGACGAGCTTATAGACGTTAACGAAGGTTATGCGCGCAATTTCCTTATTAAGAAAGGGCTTGCGGAGGCGGCTACGCCCACTAAGATAAACGAACTCAACCAGAAGAAGGCTTCCGCCGCTTACCATAAACAGGAAGAGATAAAGGCAATGAAAGCCCTCGCCGCGGAAATCAAAGACAAACCTTTCACGGTCAATATAAAGGTCGGCAAAGAAGGCAAGGTTTTCGGCTCGGTTACCGCCGCGGATATCACTCAGAGTATGAAAAATGCAGGCTACGACGTAGATAAAAAGAAGATAGTGCTTGCTTCCGGACTTAAAATGGTCGGCGACTACGACGTTGAATTAAAGCTTATGGAAGGAGTATCAACCAAGATTAAGGTGCTCGTAAGGGGAGAGGAATAAGTTCAGATAAAATCAAAAGGCGCAACCGTTAATCGGTTGCGCCTTTTCAATTTGCTTGCATTTTATCTGCCGCGGAAGCCACCGCCGCCGTGACCGCCTCCGCTGAAGCCGCCGAAGCCGCCGTGACCGCCGCCTCCGCGGAAACCGCTCGAACTGCCCGAAGAAGGGCGGGAGAGGAACGTTTTCGTCATATTTATATTCACGTTCCGCATAACCGAATTGAATATCATAATGTTGAAAATTGTGTCCGACATACTTCCCGTAGACCATTGGGGAGGTTTTACCGTAAGTCCTTCGAACTTATCCGCCCATTTATCGGAAACGCCGAGTACAATCGCGTAAGGCAAAACGTTGTAGTAGAATTCGGGGTTGCTTTCCAGCATTTCCTCCAGCTTATCTTTTTCAACCGTTTCAATAAATTCCTTAAAACCTACTATTCTGTTAAGTTTTTCCGTGTAATCGTCCGCACGGCTTATTAGCGAAACGGAGAGCATTACGATAGCAAAGCCTACGGCAGCCAATATGAACTTCGGCAGTAACTCAATAACGTAAGAGGGCACTAACACCAGATATAGCGCACAGAATACCAGTGCGAGCAGTCCTACAGCACCGTAAAGCAATATAAGCTTGGATTTCTTGAATTTCAACGTTCTGTATTTTACCGTCTGCGTAAGCGCAAATATTATGAACACGGGTACAATCATAAAGAACGGTGCAATCAATAGCAAATCACGGTTAATACCAAGCAGCGCCATAGCTATAGGCGTAACGCACATCGCCGCCGCCCCGATAAGCGCAAACAATATGGCAAACGCCATGCTCTTGCCTTCGTAGAGCTTTCCGTTTTCGGAATTTACCTCTTTCGTCACCCTTTCCACGGTGGAGTAGAACGTGTTCGTAAGGCTGTTTATATGTACTACTTCACCGCTTTTAAACAGGCTGGAATACATTGTTTTCTGATAGTTGGGCGAATTTTCGGGCAAAGCATTGTAAATTCTTATAAGCACAACGTCTTTCTCGTTTTGCATATTTATCTTGATATAGCCTTTGCTGGCCCAGTAATATATGAGTGAGGTTATATCGCTGTTATCGACCTTGTTGTCGATAAGCTTACCCATAATAAGGGGGTCCATTTCCAGCGTGGGGTCGTCGAAAGCAACGCTTTTAGCGCCCTTTATGCCTTCGGGAGGATTTGCAGGCACGGAGAAGCAGGGGATAGGGGTTAAATTGTTCTTGTTGAAGCACAGCAGTTTAACCGCGAACAGCACCGCGAATACCGCGCAAGCGCCTATTATTATCCAGTAAGGCGTCATATCGGGTTTGGTGGAAAGTACTCCGTCTGCAAACTCGAAGTCGAACGTTATTCCGTTGTAGCGGTCAAGACCGTCTAAACCGAGAGCAACGGAGTTGCCGTTCACGGTATAATCGACAAATTCTTCCGTCGTGCCGCGTCTGCCCACATAGCAGTGCGTGTCCGTCCATCCGTCGGGGAGGTTTACCACAACGCTCACGTTTGCAATGGTCGCTTCCGAACCGAAACCTATAGCGTTCAGATATATATTGTTTTTGCTGACCGGTTTTGTTATAGCGTATTCGTACGTTATGCGGTAGGAATGAGTTTCTCCGTATTTAATGCGGTCGTCGTCCATATAAACGCTGATAAAGTCGCTGTCTTCGTTTTCGATAGAGTATTCGACGCTCGTCGCAAATCCCGTATCCAGACTGTACGCTTTAAGGTTGCGCACTCTGTCGCCTGCGTTGACGGGGATATCGTAGATAAATCCTCTGCTGGAATATCCCAGGTATTTGGCTTCCAAATCGAGCTGCACGTCCATAGTTCTGTCGCTGCGCAAATCGTAAGTTACGCTGTACGAAGTAAAGGCAAAGCGCGTATCGTATGCGTGAGCAACGGTGGGGGCGGAGGTTTTACCCGTAAGCGCGAATATAAGCGCGGTAAGTGCAATCAGCACTCCTGCCGCAAGCATTAAAGGTAATTTTTTGATTTTCTTCATTTTTTCTCTCATATAAGCAAAGGGCGGCTTGAATTTTTACTGCCGCCCGTGTTTTTTATTTAGAACTGAACTTTAACGTTCTGTCTTTCTTCCGCGCTTTCAAGCTGGAAGTAAGGCGCTTTTTCAAGGTGCATCATACCAGCAATAATTGACTTGGGGAAAATATCCTTCTGCGTGTTGAACTTTTTAACCAACGCGTTGTAATATCTTCTCTGCTCGGCAAGCTGGCTTTCGATAGTTTTAAGCTGGTTTGACAAATCGAGGAAGTTCGCGTTAGCCTTTAAGTCGGGGTAACGCTCCGCAACCATATTGAAAGAGCGTATCGCGTTGTTCAATTTAGCGTCCGCTTCGATTTTTTCCGCAGTCGTGCTTGCGTTTACGGCGTTGTTGCGCGCCGAGATTACGTTCTGCAGAGTTTCGCTCTCGTGCTTTGCATAGCCTTTGACCGTTTCGACGAGGTTGGGGATAAGGTCGTATCTCTTTTTAAGATAAACGTCGATAGTCGCAAACGCCTCTTCGTTGGCGTTTCTCATTCTGACAAAACCGTTCCTCGCGCCTATGCCCCAGCACACCAGAATGACTAAGAGCAGTAACACTACGGCGACAACCACGATAGCGATTATGCCGCCCATGCCAATAAGTAAATTCATAATATTTTCTCCTGTTTTAATTTATAAAAACTGCGTAAGTTTAAAACGCGTTTTAAGCTTTTTTAAGTTCGGCAACCGTGCTCTTTAAGAATGCTTCCGCGTCCGAATCCTTACGCACGTTTTCCAATGCTTCTTCTATCGTGAACCATTTCACTTCGTCCAGCTCGTTTTTATCGAGGACGGGTTCGCCGTTTTCGGCAATAACCAAAAAGTTCAGAAGAAGCAGGTTTTTATCCGCGCGGTAACGGGAGGATGTGTACTTGAACTTAACAACGTTCAGCTTGGTTTCCTCTTTGAATTCCCTGGTTACCGTCTTTTCTGCGGTTTCGCCCTTTTTGACGTAGCCTGCAAACAGAATGAAATCTTCCTCGCCCTTGTGCTTGGCAAGCAGAATTTTATCCTTTTCCCTGTTGGTTGCAACAATCGTTACCGCCGTTGCAAACTGCGGATAGCGGTATTCGTTGCATTTCTTGCAAAACGGAACAAGCCCTTCCTGATTATGCAGAACCAGAGCAAGCTTTTCTCCGCATTCATAGCAATACATATAATTTTCCCCTTATTATCTATACAAAATAATTATAATATAGTAGCTTTAAAAAGTCAATAGCGGTTGTGAAAATGCCTTGCACCGCACACGTTTTTTACAGTTTCTTAACACGGTTTTCACCCGGGAAAATGGGTTTGACATATTCACGATTATAATATATAATAATTTCGTCAAAAAATATTACGGATACGCACTTATTTTGTGTGCGGTAAGGATAAGGGATAATTTAATATGGATTACAATTCAACGCTTGCAATGTTGAAACCGCTCAATCAGGAGCATTTACTCGAATATTACGGAGAACTGACTATAGAAGAGCAAAAAGTTCTCCTTTCGGAAATAGCAAAGACGGATTTTTCCGTTCTCGACAGCATAAAAGAGGAAGAAGAAAAGCGGATAGGCGTGCTCACTCCTGCCGACACGCTCAGTATAAGCAGTATCGAAAGTAATAAAGCGGAATATGAAAAAGCAGGGTTGCAGGCGATAAAAAGCGGTAAGGTCGCCGCAGTGTTGCTCGCAGGGGGACAGGGTTCGCGCCTCGGTTCTTCCGCGCCCAAGGGTATGTTCAATATGGGCGTCACGCGCGAACTTTCCATTTTCGCCTGCCAGATGGAAAATATCAAGCAGGTTGCCGCAAAAGCGGGATTTAACTTCCATCTTTTCGTTATGACGAGCACAATCAACGACAGGCAAACGCGCGATTTCTTTGCGGAAAAAAATTATTTCGGTTATGAAAAGGAAAGAATTCATTTCTTTATACAGGAGATGACCCCTGCGTGTTCGTTTGACGGAAAGGTTCTGCTAAGCGAAAAGCACTTGCCTGCGCTCGTGCCCAACGGCAACGGCGGCTGGTATTCCTCGCTTCTTAAAAGCGGCTGGGGCAAGCTTTTAAAATCGGAAGGCATAGAATGGCTTAATGTTTACGGCGTGGATAACGTTTTGCAAAAAATCTGCGACCCCGTATTCGTCGGTGCGACGCTTGCTTTCGGCGTAAACTGTTCGGGTAAGGTGGTAAACAAGGCTTATCCCGAAGAAAAAGTGGGCGTACTTTGCAAAGAGGACGGTCAACCCGCAGTTATCGAATATATCGACATGCCTGAAGAATTGCAGTTTAAACGCGATGCGGACGGACAGCTTACGTTCAGAGCGGGAGTGATTTTGAACTACCTGTTCTCGGTGAAAAAGCTCGACGAAGTGTGCGGCGATAAACTCCCTTATCATATTGCGAGGAAAAAAGTGAACTATATCGCAAACGGCAAGCTTGTTCAGCCCGAACAGCCGAATGCTTACAAGTTCGAACTTCTCGCGGTCGATTTGGTAAAGCTTATGGGCAGTTGTCTTGCGTACGAGGTGGAAAGGGAAAAGGAATTTGCGCCCGTTAAAAATGCGACCGGAGTTGACAGCGTTGACACCGCACGCGAACTTCTTGTCAAGAACGGCGTGCAACTATAATATAAATAGGTAGAAATGAAAAAGCATATTATAAAAAAGGCGGCGGTTGCCGTAGCATTGACGGTTTCGCTCGCAATCGTGCCCGCGCTCGGCGGTTGCCGCGGAACGAACGGACGCGACGGTATCAACGGCAAGGATTTAACTATTTACGATATCTGGCAGGAAACCAAGACTCAGACGAACAATCCCGACTTGACCTACGAGCAGTTTTTAAAGGAATACTTAAGTTTTTCGGGCGAAGACGTTCAGGAAGCTACGTCGTTGAAATACTCGATAAACCGTTCGCTTATGTCGGGCGTTTCCATTGTCACGACTTTTGACGAGTACAAACTCGTTATGGGGTTCGGCGGTTCGCGTTACGTTTCCACCGAAGCGCAGTATTTCGGTTCGGGCGTGATTATAGACGTTGACAGGCAAAGCGGCGATATGACGGTGGTAACTAACTGTCACGTCGTGTACTCTGCGGACGATAGAGAGAATAAAGGCGAGTATATAAATAAAGAAAACTGTTTTGCGAAGCGAGTGCAGTTGTGGCTGTATGGCTCGGAATTCGAAAATAACAGCTCAATCGAAGCGGAGATTGTCGGCGCGAGCAAGAGCTACGATATAGCAGTTTTAAAGGTAAGCGGCAACGACTTGGTTAAGCGCAGTCAGGCGGTCGTGGCGCAGTGGTGCGGCGGCGAGGAGTGCTATATAGGCGAAGCGGTGTACGCCGTGGGCAATGCTAACGGCAATAAACTTTCCTCTTCCGTAGGCTATATATCCAAGGACAGCGAGGAAGTTACCGTGGATATGGGCACGAAGAGTAATAGCGAAGATTACACATACCGCGTACTCAGGACGGACGCGGCGATTAACGGCGGCAATTCGGGCGGCGGACTGTTCAATAAATACGGCGAGCTTGTAGGCATAGTCAATGCAAAAACCGTGTCGGAAGAGATAGACAATATGTGTTATGCTTTACCTGCGTCAACCTGTAGGCGCGTTGTTGAAAGACTCATAGCCGATGCGGACGGAAAAAGCGGTCTGGAACTCGTTTCACACGGCTTCGAATGCAAGGTTACGGACAGTTACACTACGGGTTTGAACGCGGAAGGCTTAGCCGAATTAAAGGAAGTGGTAACGGTTACGAAAGTTAATTTGTTTACCTCGGCTTACTGGGCAGGAATTAAGGGCGGCGACGTTATTAAAAACGTTACCGTTACGAGAAACAACGCGGAAGTCGAGAATATGCGTATCGACCGTTTGCACAACTTTACGGACGCGCTGATTGCGGTTCAGCCGAACGATACGGTTACGTTTACGGTCGAAAGGGGCAGCGAAGTAGAGCAAGTAACAATGACTTTCAAAATAACGGACTTCATAAGTAAAAAATGAAAATATAAAAATAAGCGCCCGGGCGGATATCCGCTCCGGCGCTTTTCTTATTTTTAAAGCTTGTAAGGAGTAACCTGGTAAACGTAATAGTTAAGCCAGTTTATGTAAAACAGATTTGCGGTGGAAGCCCAGTTCATCTTTATTTGCGTCTTGTTTTTATCCGCAAAATAGTTTACTGGCGGCTTGATATCCAGCCCTTTGGCTTTGTCGCGCTCGTACTCGTTTTTCAGCACTTCCCTGTCGTATTCCATATGACCCGTGACGAAAACGCGCTTGCCGTCAACACTTTTGATAATTCCCGCACCCGCTTTTGCTGACTGCGCCAAAAGTTGTAAACTTTTAATCTTTTTTATGTCTTTGGTGTAAACCACGCTGTGCCGTGACTGCGGCATATGGAATTCGTCGGAAATGCCGCGCATAAGCGGGTCGGGCGTATCGTACGCTATCTTTTTGTGGGCGAATACGCCGAAGCATTTTTCTTTTAGCGGATACTTTTTAACGCCGTAGAAATAGTTAAGCGCCGCAAGCGCTCCCCAGCAGATGAATAGAGTGGAAGTAACGTTCGTGCTTGTCCAGTCGAAAATTTCTTTCATCTCTTCCCAGTACGCAACGTCCTCGAACTCGAGGTTTTCCACGGGCGCACCCGTTATTATCATACCGTCGAAACGTTTGCCTTTAACATCTTCAAAGTTTTTGTAAAAGCGCTCTAAATGCTCCGCGCCCGTGTGGGTGGGAGTGTATGAAGAAGTGCGGATTAGCGTTATGTTTACCTGCAAAGGCGAGTTTGAAAGCAGCCGCATAAACTGCGTTTCCGTCGTTTCCTTGGTCGGCATAAGGTTGAGTATGGCAATTTCGATAGGACGTATGTCCTGCGTGAACGCCCTGCCGCTGTCCATAACGAATATTCGCTCGTCGGTAAGTATTTTATAGGCTGGTATATCTTTATCAATAACTATAGGCATATTATATTTTTTCCAGTGCCTGCTGCAAATCGGCGATAATATCTTCCGCGTTCTCGATACCGACGGAAAGCCGCACGAGATTAGCGGGTACGCCCGCCTTTTTCAAATCTTCGCTAGAAAGCTGGCGGTGGGTGGTGGAAGCGGGATGAAGCACGCAGCTTCTCACGTCGGCGACATGCGTTTCCTGCGTGATAAGCTGTAAGCTTTCCATAAACTTAGCGCAGTCCGCGGAAGTGCCCTTTATGCAAAAGCTCATCATTCCGCCCTGACCGTTCGGCAGATACTTTTCAGCTAAGCCGTGGTATTTATCGCTCTGAAGCGAGGGGTGTTTTACGCTCTCGATTTTGGGGTGCGACTGCAAGAACTGCGCAACGCGTGCGGCATTGAGGGAATGTCTTTCCATTCGAAGAGCCAGCGTATCGCTTCCGAGATAGGAAATAAACGCGTTCTGCGGCGACATAATCGCGCCCATATCCCTGATCATCTGCGCGCGGCACTTGGTTGCAAAAGGCGCTGCGGGCAGGTCGGCGTATACTAAGCCGTGATAGCTTTCGTCTGCTTCGTTAAAGGAAGTGTAGCGCGCGTTGCCCTTGAAATCGAAGTTGCCCGCGTCTACGATAACTCCGCCGAGCGCCGCCGCGTGCCCGTCCAGATATTTGGAGGACGAGTGAACAATCACGTTTGCGCCGTACTCTTTGGGCCTGCAAAGTATGGGGGTGGCGAGGGTGTTGTCAACCGCGTGCACTATGCCGTACTTTTTTGCAATGCGCGAAATTTTTTCTATATCCAGCACCACGATAGCGGGGTTTGCTATCGTTTCGGTGAATATCAGTTTGGTCTTGTTATCAATAAGCTTTTCGATATTTTCTTCGCTGTCGTCGGGGTCGAAAAATCTGCACTCTATTCCGAGCTTGGGCAGAGTTACG
>CAZACR010000053.1:0-8569 GCA_964483715.1 uncultured Clostridia bacterium | reverse complement strand
CGACGTTACGCTTAAGCTGAGCGAGTGCGAGCTCGGCATCGCCTGCCAGATACTTTACGACTTTATGTGGTCGGACTTCTGCGACTGGTATATAGAGCTGATAAAGCCCGCGCTGTGGTCGGACGACGAAGCTAAAAAGGACGCGGCGGTTTCGGTTCTGTATTTCGTACTCGAAAATGCGCTGAAGCTTCTGCATCCGTTCGTGCCTTTCATAACGGACGAAATTTACAGAAATCTGCCCGGCACAAAGGGCTCGATTATGGTTGCGCCCTTCCCCAGATACAATTCCAAGCTCGCCTACAAAAAGGAAGCGGCGGCTTTCGAAGGCGTTATGGATATCATCAAGGCGATAAGGGAAGCAAAGGTGGAAACGGGCTGTGCGCCTTCCAAAAAGGTCAACGTGTTTATAGAAAGCGACAGCAAGCGTCTTATTTCCGCCAACAGCGAAAATATTATGAAGCTGGGCGGCGCTTCGGCAATTAAACTGGTTGCAAGTCAGGAAGAGGCGGGCGAAAAGCTCGTTGCCAAAGTCCTTTCAATCGGCACGCTGTATATCCCTATGGGCGAGCTCGTGGACGCGGACAAAGAGCGCGAGAGGCTGAATAACGAACTCGACAGAATTATGGGCGAGATTAAGCGCGCGGACGGCAAACTCAACAACAGCGGATTTATCGCAAAAGCGCCCAAAAAGCTTGTGGACGCGGAGCGCGAGAAGCTGAACACGTTCATAGAAATGCGCCGCAAGATAATGGAACAGCTCAACAATTTATAAACTGACGGAGTTAAGCAATGGCTAATCGTAAGAGCAATAAAAAGACGGCTAAAAAAGCCGCAAACTTTGCAACAAAACACCCCAAAGTAGTAATTGCGCTGACAATCATAGTCGTGGTTATAATAGCGGTTGCAATTATCGTTTACTTATTAAAACCCAACTGGTTTAAAAAATTAGAGGACGCTTATCTTTCCTACGTTGAAATGCTTTACAACGACAGCACGGACGACGACCCCGAAGGCACTGCGGCAAGAGTTTCCGCGGAAGTGCCCGCAGGCGATAAGGCAGGAATTGTAAACGGCGAGTTTTCAATTCACTTTTTAGAACTCGGCAACAAGTACGCGGGCGACTGTACTTTAATTAAGTGCGGCGATACCGAAGTGCTTATCGACGCGGGCTCGCGCAAAAACAGTGCTGCGGCAATTAAGGAATACGTAGACCAGTACTGCACGGACAACAAGCTCGAATACGTTATCGCAACGCACGCGCATCAGGACCATATCGCAGGTTTCGTGGGTACGGGCAGTGAAAATAAAAAGAACGGTATTTTGTATACATATGATATCGGCACGATAATTCAGTTCGCAAGGCACAATTCGGATAAAGCAATTTACAATTCCTACGTTTCCGCCGTGAGCTATGCGGAAAGCAAAGGCGCGGTTGCGTACAACGCTTTGCAGTGCTGGAATAACGCGGACGGAGCAAAAAGGCAATACGATTTGTCGGTTGCGCAGGACGGCTCGCTCACGCTTAATATTCTTTACAATTACTATTACGAACACAAAACCGATGACGAAAACGACTATTCGGTATGCGTTTTGCTCACCCACACAGCCGAAAACGGTAACGTGAGCAACTATCTGTTCACGGGCGATTTGGAGGGGGACGGCGAAAGTTATCTTGTGGACAACAACAATCTGCCGGAGGTGGAGCTTTTCAAGGGCGCGCACCACGGCAGTAAAACCTCGTCCACTGATAAGCTTTTAAACGTGATAAAGCCCAAGAACGTAGCGGTGTGCTGCTGCGCGGGCGCGACGGAATATACGACCAATAACGACAACACATTCCCCACGCAGGACTTTGTGAACAGGATAAGCAAGCATACGGAAAACGTTTACTGCACGTCGATTTGCGAAGATTATAAAAACAGCAAGTTCGGCTCTATGAACGGCAATATCGTGTTCTATTACGATAAGACGGAAACGGACGCGGCAAAGCGTTTAAAGCTGTGGTGTTCAAACAATGCAACCAAGCTTAAAGATACACAGTGGTTTGCAGAACACCGTACTGCAACGGGTACGCCCTGGGCTTAGATACATATAATAATTAATAACGGCGGAAGCGTTTCAACGCTTCCGCCGTTTTAGTATTCGATTTAATCAGCCGTTCAAGCCGTCCAGAAGCTCCTGTACCGCCGCTTTAAGCTTTTCAAGCGCCGCTTCCGCGTCAGCCTTGTTGTTCGCCTTTACGGAGTAGTAAATCTTAAGCTTGGGTTCGGTGCCGCTGGGTCTTACGCATACGAAGCTTCCGTTTTTAAGTTCGTAGTATACGCAGTTGGTCTTGGGTGAGCCGATAGCGCTCTTTTCGCCCGTAGTCATATCGATTTTCGTATCCGACGAATAATCGCGGAAGGAAGCAACCTCGTAAATGCCGAACTGCTTAACGGGGTCAACCTTAAGCGCATTGACAACGCCGTTCATTTCCTTCATAGCGTTCAGTCCCTTATACTGAATAGAGATATTGCAGTCGAGAACGTAGCCGTAGGTCTTGTAGATTTCGTTCAGTCTGTCGAAAACGGTAGTGCCCTTATAGGTGTAGTAGCAAACCATTTCCGCGCACAGCATAGAAGCTACGACGGCGTCCTTATCGCGTGCATGCGTGCCGCGCAGATAGCCGCAGCTCTCTTCGAAGCCGAACACGTAGGTGTGGGAGTGGTCTCTTTCCCAAAGCTTTATCTTTTCGCCTATGAACTTGAAGCCGACGGGCACTTCGAAGAGTTCAACGCCGAAGTTTGCGCAAATCGCCTTTGCCATACCCGTGGTAACGAAGGATTTAACGACTGCCGCGTTTTCAGGAAGCGCGTCGTCCTCTTTGAGTCGCGTTAAAATGTAGTCGAGGAGGAGTATACCCACCTGATTGCCCGAAAGCGCTTCGAACTCTCCTTCGTCGTTCTTAACAGCAACGCCGAGGCGGTCGCTGTCGGGGTCGGTGCCGAACACAACGGTCGCGCCGATTTTCTGCGCAAGCGCTATGCCCATGGAAAGCGTTTCTTTGAATTCGGGGTTGGGCACTGCAACGGTGGAGAAGTCGGTGTCCTTCTTAACCTGTTCTTCAACGACGGTTGCGTTGATGCCTATCTTTTTCAGTATCGTTGTTACGGGGATATATCCCGAACCGTGAACGGGAGTATAGACGAGTTTCAAATCCTTGCCGCAGGCTTTAACCGCCTTTTTGGAAAGGGTGAGCTTTTTAAGCTCTTTATAATATTTTTTGTCAACCTTGGAGGGAACGCTCTTTATGTAGGTTTTCTTTTCGTCCGCGGAGGGTTTTGCCACGCCGAGGTAGTCCGTGATTTTGTTTATACTGTCAACTACGATTTTAGTGTCCTCGGGGCTCATCTGTGCGCCGTCCGCGCCGTAAACCTTATAGCCGTTGTACTGCTTGGGATTGTGCGAAGCGGTTATCATAATGCCCGCGGTAGTGCCGAGCGCGCGCACCGCAAACGAAAGCATGGGAACGGGGTGAACGTCGTCGAACACGTACGCCTTGATGTTGTTAGCGGCAAGCACTTCCGCCGCGGCGTGAGCGAATTCTTCGCTCTTAAGACGGGTATCGTAGGATATAACAACGCCCTTTTCCATAGCGTCGTCGCCAAGGCTCTTTATAAATTCGCTTAAGCCCTGAGTCGCGCGGGAAACGGTGTAAACGTTCATCTTATTTGTGCCGTAACCTATAACTCCGCGCATACCCGCAGTACCGAATTCGAGTTCCGCGCCGAAGCTGTATTCAACTTCTTCTTCATTGCCCTTAATCGCCATAAGCTCTTTTTTGGCTTCTTCGTTCAACCTCTCGTCGGTCAGCCAGCTCAGGTAAGCCTGTTTGTAATCCATAAAACCCCTCCTTAAATTAACCGTAACTGAATATATATATTTGCATTTACGACTTTCCGTCTAATATATTATATAAAAAAATTCCCCCCTTGTAAAGGGGGACAATGAAAAAATTTGACAGAAAATGTAAATATTTTAACAATTTATTACTCTTCACCCTTAAAAAATTCTTCTACTGTGGGCGGAGTTTCCTTTTTGGGACCGACGACCGAACCGCCGCCTATGAAATATTTCAAGCTGTTTGCGTCGTAATAGTTAACGAATTCAAACGAAATAAGCATAACGTAGCTTGCGGGAATTGTGAGTAGCAACGCCGCGCCGAACGTGAACGCAACCGCGGCAACGTTCACCGCGAGGATAAGCAGGATTATTACGAGGAAGTTGGAGAATACGCTCGCATATCCTTTGCCTGCAATTGTAAAATTGTTTATGATTGCTTTGCGGTTGTTCTGTCTGCCGTGAATAAGCGAAGGCAGCCAGTTTGCCGTGAAAGTCATCTTTACCGCAACCAGCGCAATAAGCAGCGTCGCAAACAGGAAAATCTTTACAAGTATGGGCAGAAAGCTCAGCCACTTAAAGAACAGCGCCCAGATAAATACCATAGTCAGTCCGTCGTAAAGGAAGGACACGGGAACGTAAATCACGTTGTAAAGGCTGGCTTTGCCGAGGCTTTTTATCATCGTTCCTATGAACGAAGAGTTTGCCTGCAAAGTCATTTTGTCGTTGATAAGCGCGCCCGTCGTGTAGTTGCCCAGCCCCATAAGGAAGCGGTAAACGAGGAGAACTACGGCGAGCAGCGTTCCGCACAGCGCGAACAGTCCGACTTTATCCTCGCCCAGCATAGAAAGGAATTCCTTCATTGCGGTTCGGAATGCGGATAAATTCTCCTGCAATTCTTCTGTTCTTAAGTTGCTTATATTAGTCCACAGTGTCTGTATTGCGTCACTGAAGGCAGTATATTGTGCTGTGTGCGTAATATCGTTTAACATAGGTATTACAACCGCGCAACCCAGACCTACCCCGATAGCGGTGACGATAAGCCCGAATAAAAGGTGTTTGTAAATTATTGAAAAGTTATCCACGAATACGTGGAAGGTATGCTTGAATTTCATATTTAAAGTCCTTGTTTTTCGTTAAGTAAGCTCGACTATTTTACCAATCGCCTTGTTCCCGTTTATCACGAGATAGAGGTAGGTGTTGCGCGAATATCTGGAAAGCGTTCCCGGGTTAAAGAGCGTTACGTTTCCCGCTTCGTATTCGGTTGCACGGTGGGTGTGCCCGAACAGCGCTATGGAACAACCGGCTTCTTCGGCTTTGTATGCAAGTCGGTCGTAACCGCTTTTAACTCCGTACATATCTCCGTGGCATGCAAAGATTTTCACGTTCTCGATTTCGAGCGTCAGCTCTTTTTCGCCGAGCTTTGTCAAATCGCAGTTGCCGTTTAAAAGATAAGTCTTTTCGGGAAACTGCTTTTTTATATACGAACCGTCCGAAGAGGTATCGCCTAAATGAATTATATAATCGCTCTCCGCAAAAACCGTATTCAGTTTATCCAGCGCCGAGCGGTTGCCGTGGCTGTCGGAAACTACCGTTACCGTTTTCACAATTTGCTCCTTAAATCCTGCAATGCGCGGAAGCGGTGGGATACGGAATTTTTCTCGGTTTCAGTCGCCTCGCCGAACGATTTGCGTAAATCGTCGGAAAAGAATAAGGGGTCGTAGCCGAAGCCTTTGGTCCCTATCTCCTCGAACAGAATTTTACCGTAGGTATAGCCTTCGCCGAAAAGGTTGCGTCCGTCGGGAAAATACAGGCAAACCGCGCAGGCGAATTTAGCGGTGCGGTGGGAAATATTTTCCATTCTTTTAAGTAGCAGAGCGCGGTTTTCCGCACTGCCGCCGCCCGAAAATCTTGCCGAGAATATGCCCGGTGCGCCGTTTAGATCGTCTACGCAAAGCCCCGAATCGTCCGCGATTACGGGCAGGTCCGAGCCCAGACTTTCGCAGACGGTGCGCGCTTTTATAAGCGCGTTTTCCTTGAACGTTGCCCCCGTTTCCTCAATCTCGCCGTCAAAACCCGCTTCGGTCATAGGAATAAGCTCAACGCCGCTGAAGATGCTTTTTATTTCCTCTATCTTATGCGCGTTTCCGCTTGCAACTATTATTTTTTTAATCATAACGCAATTATACTATATTTACTTTAAAAAGTAAAGTGTTTACCATTTAAGGTTGTGCAGTTCGCCTTTTATGTTGAAGTCCTCGAAATCGTTCTGCCGCAGTCCTTCGTAAACGGCTATCGCCACGGAGTTGGAAAGGTTGAGGGAGCGCAAGTCGCCCATCATGGGAATTCTCAGGCATTCGTCGGGGTGCTTTATGAGCAGCTCCTCGGGCAGCCCTTTCGTTTCCTTGCCGAATACGAGGAAGTCGCCGCGCTTAAATGAAGCGTCGACGTGCCGCTTGCGCCCTTTGGTGGTAAAGTAGTAGAATTTGCCCTCGGGGTATGCTGCTTGAAGCTCCTCGAAATTTTCCCATATTTTAACGTCAACGAACTGCCAGTAATCAAGCCCCGCGCGCTTGAGATATTTGTCGCTCACCTCGAAGCCGAGCGGTTTTACAAGGTGCAGAACGCAGCCCGTTGCGGCGCAGGTTCGGGCGATATTACCTGTGTTTTGCGGTATTTCGGGCTCAACCAAAACTATATTAAACATAATAAATCCTCTAAATGCTCTTGACCTAATTTTATCATAAATTTCACCTTCTGCAAACTATTTTATTTCATTTGACAAAATACGCGGCTTGTTGTTACAATTAAATTGCGAAGATTTCGGGTAATCGAATTCGCGTGGAGTTAAAAATGACTTTTGAACAGGTAATGCTAATAATAAACAGCATATTTTTGATACTCGGCGGAATCGTCGTCTTTATGATAGGTATGGAGATGATGGGTTCCAACCTGGAAAAGGCGGCGGGCAGGAATATCCGCAAGCTGATGTCCAAGGCGGCTAAAAACCGCTTTACGGGTATCGGAACGGGCGCTGCTGTCACCGCACTCGTCAACAGCTCGGCGGCAACTACCGTCATGATAGTCGGTTTCGTTAACGTAGGCTTTATGACGCTTACGCAGGCGGCTTCCGTAATTATGGGCGCGAACATAGGTACTACGATTTCCGCGTTCATTATGGCGCTCTCTTCGGCGGGCGGTTCGTGGTTCTCCGTTTCCGCTCTGTTCGCACTCGTTGCGTTTTCTGGTTTTGTTATCACGCTCGTTGCCAAAAAGGATAAAGTAAAGCGTATAGGCAACATTTTGGAAGGCGTAGGTCTTATTTTTATCGGTCTGAACGTAATGTCGGGCGCGGTTTCTTCAATGCTTGCTAACCCGACTATAAACGATGCGGTAAGACAGTTGTTCCAGGTTTTCGATCCTCCGCTCACGTGGGAAATTATCGTTCTCTTTTTACTTGGTGCGGTGCTGACGGCTTTAATGCAGTCCTCGGCGGCGCTTACCGCAATAGTCATTTCGCTTGCAAGCCAAAATTTAATTACGTTGCAGGCGGCAATGTGCATAATTCTCGGCGCAAACGTCGGCACGTGTTTGACCTCGGTAATATCTTCCGTGGGTGCGACTGTAAACGCAAAGCGCGCCGCTGCCGTTCACCTTTTGTTCAACGTCGCGGGCTGCTTGATATTTATTTTCCCCGTCGCGTTTGCAGGCGAGTATATTTCGCAATTCCTCAACAGCTTTATTCACGATACCGAGTGGCAGATAGCGATATTCCATATGTTCTTTAACCTCGTTACAACGCTGGTTATGCTGCCGTTCTTAAAATATCTAGTCAAGCTTGCTTGTATCATCGTGCCCGACAAGAAAACCGCGGGGGGAGAGGGTATGGATATCCTCGACGAACGTCTGTTAAAGACGCCTGCCATAGCGGTAGGTCAGGCGCGCAAGGAAATACTCAGAATGGGCAATCTCGCGTTTGCAAACTACAAGCGTTCTCTCGATATGCTGCTTTCGTACAGTCTGGACGGCAAAGACGAGTTTGCGGAAACCGAAAATCAGATAAACACGCTCAATAAGTATATAACGCAGTTCTTAATCAAGCTTTCCTCGCAGGAAATTTCGGAAATCGACGAAAAGAAGGTTTCGTCTTTCTATCACGTTACTTCGGATATAGAGAGAATAGGCGACTACGCGGAAAATATCACCGAGTACGCCGAGCAGATGGTGCAGGCGAACGTGAAGTTTTCCGACCACGCGGTGGAGGAAATACGCGAGATGGATTTGCACCTCACCGAGCTGTATAAAAACGTGGAACTCACGTTCGAAAACCACGTTCTCGATTATATCGGCAACGTTGCGAAAGAGGAAGCGGCAACCGACGTAATGCTGAAAAAGATGCAACAGTCGCATATCCGCCGCACGAACGCTGGCAGATGTACGCCCGAAGCAGGTTCGGTATATTTACAGCTTGCAGTCAATATGGAGCGTATCGGCGACCATATGAATAACGTGGCAAATTCCGTAAAGAGTTACGTAGAGCCGAGGACGGACGGCGCTGTTATAAGGTAACGCAAAGATTTTCGAAATTTTAAAGATTTTTGCAAAACGGGCTAAAAACGGTTGACAAAGCAGGGGTTATTTAATAGAATAATAAAGCTCAGCAAAAGCGGTTCACGTTATCGCGGGGTAG
>CAZACR010000052.1:0-8654 GCA_964483715.1 uncultured Clostridia bacterium | reverse complement strand
AAAAACTTAACTTATAAGGTAAAAAATATCGCCGCAGGCATTTTTGCCTGCGGCGGATAATTAAATTTTCAATTATTTTCATTCAGCTCTTCCAGCCTGCCCGAAGATGCGTAGCTGTAAATATCCCCGTCCGAATTTATTATCGCGTGGTCGCAGAATTTCACCTTGCACGCTTTGCAGAGCAGCGCTATTTTGCGCGTTACCTCGTCGTCGGAATGCGACGGACGGCAGGAACAGTTTATGTGGTTATGCGCCAGATACAGTCCGTACGGTTTGTTGCCCGTAATAAGCGATAGGAATTCGTCCGTAGGCATTTCCACTTTATCGGCGTTGCCAGAAGAGTAAGTCTTCGTGTTGATAATCTTTCCTCGGGAATTGACGACAAAGAACTTTACGTACTCGTTGTCTGCGCCGTGAAACGCAAGCTTTAAAACAGCGAAAAACTCTTCGTTGTTCTTTATCGACGAAATCTTTTTATTTTCTTCCAGCGCGCACACCGTACCCACGGTTTTTAAATACAAAGCGACTTTTTCGCTCACTCCGTCCACCGCCAGCACTTCGTCCAGACTTGCGTCGAGCACGGCTTTTACGCTCGGAAACCGCGCGAGCAGCCTATCCGCAACCGCGCTCATATCCTTGCCGTTGTAAGCGTTGGAAAGCAGTATATTTAAAATATCCCTCTCGTACAGAGCACCGTCGCCGTCGAGTTTTTCAATAAATTCGCTTCTGTAATTATTTTTCATTCGTACCTTTGTTAAAAAGCCTGCGGCGCACGCCGCAGGCTTTTTTATTGCAAGCGCTTTTTACGCTTTTTTTGTTTTATTCCGCTACGGGAGAAAGGACTACGTAGCACAACCAAGCTTCGTTCTTTGTCCTGACAATAGTATGGTCACCCGCTTCGACGATAACCTCGACATCGCCGTTTGCGTCGGCAGTGTAGCTTGTGCCGTCAAGAGTAATGTTATTATCCTTAGCGTCTGAACCGTTGTACAGATGAATAGTAACTTTCATCTTTGTTCCGGTCTTGAACGTAACGCTGGTCGCACTTTCCATTTTAAGGGGGCTATGGTATTCTACGCCGTCATAAGTAAATTTCTGGCTTGAGCCCTTATAACCCGAACCGTTGACCGTAAAGCCGTTTGCAAGTTCCGGCTTACCCTTTTGGAATATAGCAACCTTGGACTGGCTTGCAAGAGTTGTCATAACTTCTTCCGCATCGGTGAGCTTTGTAATGTCGCCGACTGCCGTTTTCTGCTCAGCCGTCAACGCGTTGTAAGCCGTACGCGCCGCGGTCACAGCCGCGCTGTGGGAAAGCGTAACTTCCGCCTTTACGGGCAGAGCCGCAATCATATCCCTTACGGTATAAGGTTTAAGCGCGTTTTCGAGAGCGGTTATACCCTCCGTCACCTTGCTGTAGCCGGTAACCTGAGTTTTCTGGTCTTCGTCGAGGTCTGCGTACATCGTCTTGACTGCATTGTACTTATCCAGCAAGCTTTCGATTGCTTCCTCGGTAGTTGCCGTGGAAGGCGCTGCGAGAGCCGCGATTTGCTTGTTGATACCTTCTATCTCGAAGCTTTCGTAAGCCGTTTCAGCCGCAGTGAGCACGTTGTAGTTGGTAACAAGCGACTTCTGCTCTACCGTCAAAGCGTTGTAAGCCGTACGCGCAGCGGTAATCTTAACGCCGCTGTCGGCATTTACCGTGCCTATTGCCGCAATTTTCTCTATTACTGGAGCTACAGCCAAAGCGTCGTAAGCCTGAGCCGCCGCAACCAACTTATCCTGATTGGTAACCTGCTTTCTCAAATCTGCGCCGAGCGCCGCGTAAGCCGCCTGAGCCATAGCAATCTTGTTCTTGCATTCTTCGGTGTAAGCGACTTCGCCTATCGCGTTAATGTAATTTATAACGTTCTGAACTTTTTCGCCGTCGGTTACGCCGCTCTTGAACGAAAGCTCCGAAATCGAGCCTTCCTTAGCCTTTTCACTGCTCGTAATCAAATACGTACCTGCGGGGATAGTTCCCGTATACGAGCCGCTTGCTATCCACAAGCCGTCCTCGCGAATGAGTTCGATAGCGGTACCCGAAAGGGATATATCGGCTCTGTCCGCAAGCGTGAACGTTGCAAGAGGTCCGCCCTTACCACCCTTTGCTACCGCTGAACTCCTCTTTGCGGTTACGAACTTAACGCCGTTTACCGTGCCGCCGACGGTAGCCTGGCTAACGTCTATCGTCAAGCCGCTTCCGATATCGAGAGCCGCAGCGGGCTTATCGCTGTCATTAAGCATACTTGTATTTATTTCGTAGCTGTGCTTCTGAACGCCAGCATACAACAGACATTCCTTTCTTGCCGTTACCGAATCGGTTACGTACGCTTTAGTCTTCTTAGCCGTTGCGTCGTAGTAGAACAAATTCGGGTCGGTATCGAACGTCGCGTAGCTCGTACCGTTGTACGCGCAGTTATTGGAAACAGCCTGCTCTCTCGAAGATACGGTTTGCATAGTATTATCTCCGATGCAAGCGTAGAACGTATTGTTCCACCCCTTAGCAGCGCCTGTGCCCTTCGTCTGAGCTACGTTTTTACAACCGTCGTAGTAGTTGCCTTCCGAGAAGATGTAGCAGTTTGCTCTTAACGAATGAACGTAGCTGAGCCCGACCTTTACCCACGAATAAGGCGTAGTCTTTTCCTCTGCGTTGCCGTAAACATAGTTGTTATAGAAGTGAACGTTCGCCTGTCTCGTAAGGGGAATACGCGAACCGCACTGCCACCAAACGTTGTGGTGATACGTCATATTGTACTGTAACGAATCGTCCGCAGAACCTACAAGGTTGGTCTTATGGCAGTATTCGAACCAGTTGTAAGAACAAGTGAAATACTGACCGCGCTTGAAGTCGCAGCTTCCGTCGCCTTCCGCCTTATCGCTTTCCGCAGGATTTGCGCAATGTCCGGGGAGGAAAGTATTGTGATGAATCCAGCATCTTTCGACGCCTGCGGTAATTTTGCCGCCCGATTGCTGACCTTCCATACCGACAGCGTCTTCGGGATACTCGCTGAAAGTAAGGTTTCTTACCTCGAAGCTCGTGCCCTGTCCGTTAACGGCGTCCGTGCCGATAACGAAGTGGAAACCCCAACCCTTGATTACCGCGTCTTCGCCGACGCCTTCCAAGGTGACGTTTTTGAGGTTTTTCAAACGAGCCATATGACCGTTGTCGCCGACGCCGCCGCCTTCTTTCGTATCGTTATATGCCGTACAGCCTTCAGGCGTGGTTACCGTGCCGATAAATCTGATTACGATAGGTCTGTTTACCGCTTTAAAGCTGAGCTTGCCGCCGTTAGCCTGGTCGTAAGTGTTGCTGGGAACTTTGTTCTTTTTACTGCCGGCATTGCTTGCCGTGTATTGATTGTTGTTGAGCCACCAGCCTATGCCGTCCGCATCCTTGTTACCCCAGTCGCTGCCGGGAATTTTGAACATAGGAACGTCGGAGTTTGCCGCACAGACTTCTTTCATAACCGTGTCTTTATTTTCGTCGGTTACGTAGATAACGAGCGCGTTGTCTTTTAAAGTTCCGTCGTCGTTGTATGCGCCTACGCCGTCGCTGTAATTGAAGTGCGCGTAACCCGAGCGGTCGTATGCGGTAATCCTTACGCCTTCCTGTTTAAGCTCTTCGCCGGCGCTTGTCGTAATCTTGAAGTCGTAGGTCGCGTCGCCTTTAAGTCCGAGGATATCTACGCGTGCAACGTTTGTTTCCTTCTGACGGATAAGCTCTTTATCTACAAGCGTATAAGTTGAAGAATTTGCTAATTTGTATTCGACTTTGGCGTTTGCGATATTGTTATCCGCCCATTCGAAAGCCGCGCCTTCGTTTCTTGCGTCGTAAAATGAAATTTGAGAATTCTGTATAGGAGGAAGCTCTACGGGAGGCTTGGGGTCGTCGGGAGGAGTTACGGGCGTTGACGTTCCCTTTTCCCATACCGCGTACAGAGTGAACGCTTTTTCTACGGGAGTGTTGAAGTCATACAAGTCCGTACTGTCTTTAACCGTCGTCCAACCTAAAAGCGTGTAACCTTCTTTTGTTACGCCCGTGGGCTTTAACACTTTACCGCCCTGCTCCGCAGTTTCGGTCCAGGTATCGTCGCCGTTGACGAACGTAACGGTAATCATAGGCTTGGGTTTTTCGCCTACCGTTACCGTACACTTAACCGTCTTGCCGTTGGAAGCCATTGCGGTAATAACCGCCGTACCCTTCTTAACCGCGGTAACCTTACCGTTTGCATCAACCGTTGCAACCGAAGTATCGCTCGAAGACCATACCAGCGTTTTATTCGTGGCGTTTTCGGGAGCGACGGTTGCAGCCAAAGTTTCGGTTGCGCCGATTTCCTCTATCCTCGTTTCGTATTTGTTTAAAGTTATTTCAGTTACGTTTACGATTTCACTGCCGTCCGCAGGCGTTCCGCAGATAATTACGTTATCGAGAGTAAGAACTCTGGGACCTTTTGCAACGTTGGAGCTTGTTAAATATATATTGTCGACGCTGTCGCTGCCGAGGTCGTAATCGGTTGCAAACGCCTGACCGTTAATGGTCATATTCAGCTTGTAATTGCCTGTAGTTGCGTCCTTTACCAACGAATACTTTACTATATATTTCGTATTTTCCGCGGGAGCAACTGTAAAGCCGTCTGCTTTGGTATACGTCGTTTCTTCGCCTTTTTTCTGCATGAACGAATTTTTATCGTCGCTGGTGCGGACGGAGAAAAGTTTAGTTTCGCCGTTGCGTACCTGAATGATATCCCACTTACTGCCCATAGCGGAAGCGGAAACTTCGAAATAGCCTTCCATAGTTCCGCCGAGACCTGCGAAATTGAGATAAGCGCCGCTGTTAACCGTGCCTTGTACTACCGTTTGCTTATAGCCGTCCGCGCCCGCCGTAATATAACCTTGCTCGTCGTCTTTTTCGGCAAAAAGGCCGTAGCCCGAAGTCTCGGTCTTTACTGCAAGTTTGCTGCCTGCGGCGTTCTTCGCGATATTAACGCTTACAATATTTTCGAATGCGAGTGAGAAGTCGGGAAGCGTGATTTGCCCGCCGTAATCGGAAAGAGTTACTTCACCCGCTTCCGCAGCGCCGAACGAACTTACTTTGCCGCCTTCAAACGTTATATAAGCCGTACCGACAGAATATTTTCCCGTCGCTTCGTCATAGTTTACGCTTGAATAATCTGCGCTCATAAACGCGTTAAGCGCCAAGGACATACCGCCAGTCATAAGCTCTTTTGCCGCGGCAAAGTTTTCCAAAGCTACGGGAAGTTCTTCCTTTTCCCACGCGATATCCGCTATAGGGGAATAAGCCGTAAGCTTTTTAGCCGCAGCGTCGTACACCGAATAGCTGCCGCCCGCAACCTCGAACGCGTTCTTTGCGCCGTCGAGTTTAACAGTTGCGCCGCCTACAGAATATGTAAACGCGGTTGCGTCCAAAGTTGCCTGTATAGCCGCTTTGAAGTCGGCTTCGGACATTTTTTCACTTACCACGGGAGGATTGGGGTTGTCGGGAGGCGTTTCCGTACCTGTTTTCGTATATCCGCAGATATCACAGATAAGGTCGTCGCCGAACTCGTGTTCGCCCTCGTCGGTTTTCAGACCACTGTGCTCGCATGTGGCCTGATGCCAGTGCGACGTTCCGTCTGTAGACCAGTCGCCGTCATATGTGTGATGATGCGAGCAACCCGCTACAGCAACGGCGCCCGCCATTGCTCCTGCCACCATGAATACGGATAGCAGTTTCGTCATTTTTTTCATACACTTCCTCCATTTATATAAAAAGCAACCGAACCTTGCGAAAGAAAAACTTTTATAAAAAAGATTTTAGGTCGGGCAACGCCCGACCTGATTAAACGTAGGGTAAAAGCCGCTCTTAATTTTACTTATTGTATTTTATCACTTATATTTTAAGTAGTCAATGCAAAAGCCCTAATTAAGCGAAAGAAATTTTCGGAAAATGTTGTTAAATAACATATATTAACTATTTTTATTCAGACGGCTGTTAAAAAGTACACAGCGCCGCTTGCGATTTCGCAAACGGCGCTGTTTTCATTTGTTTTTTTAACCTATAACTACTTCTATATTGGAAACCTTAGTTGTTTTGCCTATACTTCTTTTTATTGTAATTACCAAGTTGCCGTCTGCGGTTGCGGTAAATTCAACGCTGCCGCTTTCGGGCGCAGCAGCCGTGGAGCTTCCTGTGAACGTCACTTTTTCGTTTGCGCTCGTCATCGTAGCGTTCGTTGCTTTAACGACTGCGTCCACAGCGTTGCCGACACCGTCAGTAAACGAACCCGTAAAGCCCGTCAGCTTGACTGCAACTTTTTGCCCCGCTTTTGCGCTTAACGTAATAGTTACGGTATATGCGCTGCTTTCAAACCTGAAATTGGTGGCGTCAATAGAATCGTTAGTTGTATCCGACTGACCGGTTACTTTAATCGTGCCGGCTGCGTTATTGCTCGTTACGACTTTTTTGTTCGCTATAGAATACGTATACGTGGTTTTTCCTTCCGTCGTGCCGGTGTTGTCACCAGTATTTCCGGTGTCGCCGCCCGTATTTTCACTGTCGCCGCCCGTTGTCGTACCGCCGGAAGTAGTTCCTCCGCTTACGCTGCCGCTGCCTCTCTTCTGAACGCCGGCAACATTGGGTATCTGCTCCTTAACCTGCGCCGCCGTAAGCATTTCGGTTACGTCCGACTTCTTGTTAACGCTGTCGTAATAGAATACCGAAGAATCGGTATCGAAAGTCTTGCTGAATTTATTTTCGTTGGTAACCGTTTTGCTTCTGTCCGTTACCTCGTAAAGATAATCGCTCTTTGCGGGGGATTTTTTATTGAATACGTTGCCCAGAAGCTTAGCCGCGCCTATACCGTAAGTCGAATCGCGCTTTTCTATTACTATGGGGTTGTTCGCATTTTCGAAATAACAGTTTTCAATCAATGCGTATGCGCCCGCACGGAGCGACATATTCGTGCCCGTGGTGTTGTAATAATAGTTGTTGTACATATGCATGTTCGCCTGTCTTGCAAGCGGAAGACGGCTTGAACAATGATTGTAGTAGTTGTGGTGGAACGTTATGCTTGCCGTGCTCTGGCTGTTGCTGCCGCCGACAAGACCGGTTTTATGATTGTCGTGATATTCATTGTAGGATATCGTAACGTTGGATAATCCCTTGAAATCGGTTGCGCCGTCGCCCTCGTGCTTATCCTGCTCTTTGCATACGTCCCAGTAATTTATACCCTGCTCGAAAGTGTTGTGGTGAATCCAGAAGTTTTTGGACTCAAATTGGGAGAAAGAAGATGCGCTCGTCTTACTTCCCTCGAACGAACAAGCGTCCTCTGTATAATCTTCGAAAGTAAGATTGCGTACTTCTACCGAGTTACAGTTCTTCCAGGTAAGACCCCACTGGAATATACGCGCGTCCGTGCCTATACCTTCGAGAGTTACGTTTTTAACGTTCTGAATAGAGCAATCGTTCCAGCAGCTGTCGTATTCGTTTTTACTGCCGTCCCACTTGATTTTACTGTTAAGACCTTTCAGTTCTGAATAAACGGAAGTGTCAAGCACGTTGTAACCGCCGGAAACAAGAGCGGCTTGGTCCCAGCTCTTCTTTCCGAGGTCTTTGCCGTTTGCTCCGACTATAACTTCGGGAAGCAAGTTGCCGTCTTTATCCACGTTGGAAGAAGTTTTGGTATACGTTACGTTGCCTTTTTTCCATGTTGCCGCGCCGACCGTGCCTACTATACGCACAACCAGCGGAGTGCTTGTGCCTGCATTCTGCAAAATGCTGACTATGCCCGTATAAGTTTTGTTGCCGATTTTAGCCGTAACCGTATTCTTAGTCGCCTCGGTCACATACACGATATTCGCACCGCTCTTTAACGTGCCGTCGTCCTTATAAGCGCCGACCCCGTCGGACTTTCCGAAATGCGCGTAACCCGAACGGTCGTATGCGGATATTTCCACTCCTGTTTTCGTATAGCTTTTGCCAGCCGAAGTTGTTATTTTGAAGTCGTACTTAGCTCCGCCCGCAAGCCCTACTATATCCACGCGCGCCTTGCCGCTTCCGATAGAGCGGATTAACTGCTTATCAACCGCGGTAAAATTGCTTTCCGAAGATTTTTTGTATTCTACTTTCGCGTTTGCAGCATTGCTTTCCGTCCACTCGAACGCCGCGCACTCGTTGCCCGCGTAAGAATAGGTTATGGGCGTATCATCTTCGGGAGGATTGTCGGGATTATCGGGAGTTTTGTTTTTCTCCCATACCGCGTATAGCGTTAAATTGCTTTCAACGGGGGTTTCGGCAACTTCGAACTTTTCGCCGTTTACCGAGCCCTTAGCCCAGTATTTAAAAGTGTAGCCTTCGTTGGTTAAGCCCGTAGGCGCAGTAGCGTACTTGCCATCCTCTACCGTCTGCGTTTCCACGGTTTTGCCGTCGCTGATAAACGTTACGGTGTATTTTTCGGGAGTGGGGTCAACCACGGGAGGAGTTGTCGGCTTTTCGTACTTGCAGTCCGCGCAGATATTGCCGCTGCCGAAGTTGTGAGCTACGGTCGCCTTTACGTCGTCGCCGCTCTTGCATTCCTGGTGATGTCCGTTTGCTCCGTCCGATACGTACTTATAAT
>CAZACR010000051.1:0-8915 GCA_964483715.1 uncultured Clostridia bacterium | reverse complement strand
CTACGTCGTTGAACAAGCCCTTGGGGAACAAGGGACGAAGGGGTCTGTCGATAAGACGCGACGTGAGGATTGCCTTGTCGCTTGCTCTGCCCTCTCTCTTTTTGAAACCGCCGGGGATTTTGCCGACGGAATACATCTTTTCGTCGTAGTCGACCTGCAGGGGGAAGAAATCCATTCCCTCCCTCGGAGATGCGGACATACATACCGTAACCATTACGGCGGTATCGCCAGAGCGCACTACGCATGCGCCGTTGGTCTGTTCGGCATACTTACCAGTTTCGATAACTACTTCTCTGCCGCCTACTACAAAAGAGAACTTCTTGTAATTTGTTGTCATTTCTTCTTTCTAACTCCTTTCTTCTTTTTTACCTATTTGACGCACGACGCCGCCGTGCGTTCAAGAAAAAAGAGCGCGCAATATCCTATAAAAAACTGCCCGCTCTTTACCTTTTCAATTTTACTTTCTCAAATTGAGAGCCGCAACGATTGCACGGTATCTTTCGATGTCCTTATCTTTAAGGTAGTCCAAAAGACCACGGCGGCGACCTACCATTTTAAGAAGTCCGCGTCTCGAATGGTTGTCGTGAATGTGTTCTTTCAAGTGCTCGTTGAGGTGGTTGATTCTTTCCGTTAAAAGCGCTATCTGCACTTCGGGAGAACCGGTGTCGCCTTCCTTTGTTGCGTATTTCGCAATGATTTCTGCCTTTTCCATTTTAATTTATCCTCCATATGGAAATTTTTATACGCGGTAAACTTAGTCGGGCGTAGAGTTATCGCACCGCGAAGTTTCCGTAACGAATTAAGTTTAACACAAGCTATTGAAAATAGCAACCGTTTTGAACGTATTTTTACAAATAGTTTTTAATTGTTCCGCGAACACTTTTCCGCGTCCACCGCGAGAGTGAACATTAAAGCTAAAAGCGCGTCTTTGGGGTCAACTACGTCTATGACGTAGGTATCCGTGAAATTGAAAAGCTGTTTGCTTACGGTTGCCACCAACCCTCTTACGCTCGTTATATTATAGTCCCATTCCAGAAAACTGCCGTCCACGCGCCAGTCGTTGAAATCGAAATAATACGTAGGTTTGAAAAACGTGAATTTGCGCCTTAATCTGCCGTAAAGTTTTCCTCCGACGTACAATTCGAAGCACGGCATAAACGCGAAAACGACCTGCTTGACCGTTGCGACGTGCGAGCCGTTAGGTCCGAGAATGTGCAGTTTGTGCCCCCAACTGAGTTGACCTTCCACCTTGAAAGCGAGCGTGCCGTTTTCGAAATATATGTCGTAGCTGTCGAACCAGCTGAAAAAGCGTTGTTTGAAAAGTAGTTTCATATTCAGTCCTTAAACAGTTCGTTGCGCTTTGTAATAATATCTTCCACCTTTGCAATATACGTGGGTATATCCTTAGGGGAAGCGTAGCGGCATATGCTTGCGCCGCCGTCTATAACTCGCTTGGAAATTGCGTTTGCGCCTACTGCAACGTTGTCCGCGATTTCTTCCATAACGTCCACGTTGTAAACGCTCGCCTTTCCCACTTTGCTCCAGCCGCAGTTTTCGTGTCCGCCAGCCTGATACTTCTGGCGGTACATATAATAGGGCGAATATCCTGCCGCAGTCAGAAGCTTGCGCGAGACAGCAATCATTTCGCCGATACATTTTATATGCAGGCGGTTGCAGTTTTCTTTTAATTTAGCGCCTGCCTTTAAGGAAAGCGTATGCACCGTTACGTTTGCGGGGTTAAGCTCTATTACGGCTTTTAAAGACTGTTCGAAATCGCTTGCGGTTTCGTCCGCGAGCCCTGCAATCAAGTCAACGTTGATATCGAAGCCGTACTCTTCCGCAATTTTATAAGCCTGTAAAAACTGTGCGGAGGTGTGTTTTCTGCCTATCTTTACAAGCGTTTCGTCTTTGAGAGACTGCGGATTTACGCACAGTCTGTTCACTCCGTATTGCTTGCAAACAGCGAGTTTTTGTTCGGTGAACGTGTCGGGTCTGCCAGCCTCCACGGTGTATTCGACCTGCGGTAAATCGAGATTTTTTACGGCTTTAAGAACGCGTTCAAACTGGCTGTCCGATATTGCGAACGGAGTACCGCCGCCTATATAAATACTTTTAACTCTGTTAAGTAACGGTTTTACCGCCTGCAATTCGCGTTCTAAGCAGGATATATACGGGTCAACGAGGTTTTTCGTCGCCGAAACGGGTGCGGTTATAAACGAGCAGTATTCGCATTTGGTCGGGCAGAACGGAAGACTTATAAACAGGTCCTGTCCGCCTGCGTTATTATAAATATCTTCCTGCGTTTTAAGAACGGAAGCGACGTGTTCTATATTTTCTCCGCTCACTCCCATTTTTGCAAAAGTCTGTTTAAAATCTCTGCCAGCCGCGCTTTCCATATAAGCAAGTTTTGTGGGGCGCACGCCCGTGAGCGCGCCGTACGGCATTTGTATTCCCTTTATTTTGGTAAGCAGATTATAAAACGCAAGCTTTGCAAACCGCTTGGCATACCTCTTGTATTCCGTTTCGTCCGTCGTCGGTTCGAAGTCGGCGGTAGCGTAAAACTCGCCTTTGTATTCTATATGGTTGTAGTAGTTGCCGCTATTGTACTCGAAATGATAGCCAAATTTTTCGTCTTCCGCGTCGAAAAGCCTGATAACGTCCATAATATCGGGCACGAGCCATTCGCAGTTGCAGTACTCTATCATCTGTCGCCCCTCACGTACGGGTTGCTTGTCCTTTCGCGCGAGAGCGAGGTTTTCTCGCCGTGACCTGCGTACACGGTATAATCGCCTTCGAGTGCGTACAGTTTTTTAACCGATTTGACGAGCTGCGCCGAATTGCCCGTCGCCAGATCAGTTCTTCCGACGCTGTTGTAAAACAGCGTATCGCCCGAAAAAAGACAGTCATCAATCAGATAGCAAACGCCGCCTGCGGTGTGCCCTGCGGTTTCAATTACCTTAATTTTCATACCGCACAAGTCCAGCTCGTCGCCGTCATTAACGGTTGCGAAAATCGCAAATTCGGGAATAGTTATGCCGTGGAATATAGCGCGGTTATCGTCGGAAAATATCAAGTTTTTTTCCTTTTCGCCGCAGTATATGTGCGCTCCTGCGCTGTGAAGAGCGCCGCATCCGCCTATATGGTCGTAGTGACCGTGTGTTAGCAGAACCGCCTTAGCAGTCAACCCGAGTTTTTCGCACTCGGACAAAACGCGCGGCTGGGCGCAATCTATTAAAATACAGTTTTTTCCGTCGGCGGTCACCGCGTAGGTATTAGAGGCAAAGCCGAGCGGAAATATGGTATAAACTTTTATCATTTCGTCGTCCTGAAAACGTCTATTATACGGTTATCACGCTTTAAGTGGTTTATCAAAAGGTCGATATCCGAAAGCTTATTCAGCTTTATCATAATCTCGAAAACGGCACGTTTATCCTTGCCGATACGCCCGTTAATCTGCGTCATATACAGCTTCATCAATGAAATTTCTGAGGTTATGAAAGCCATTAAACCGCTGTCGTCGGTTGCTATAATTTTGATACCGGCAAGGAAACCCTCGTCCGTTACACCCGTCCATTTTGCAGGCTGAATTCTGTCGTCCTCGTAGTCTGCGAGGTTGGGGCAGTCCTTTCTGTGAACGATTACGCCGCGGCCTCTGGATACGAAGCCCACGATTTCGTCGCCCGGCAAGGGGTTACAGCAATGCGCAAAACGAACGAGCAGTCCCTCTATTCCCTTTATGGAAACGCTGCCTGCGGGGGTGTGTTTGAGTTTTTCTATCTCGCTGGGAGCAGGGGCAAGCGGCTGTCCGCGACGATAATAGTCTATGAGCTTGAAAATAATCTGGTTGATGCCCACCGCGCCGTAGCCGACGGATGCGAACATTTCGTCAACCGAGGTGTAAACGAGTTTTTCTGAAAGCTTTTCGAACGATTCGTCCGTGAGCAGTTCCGCGAGAGTATAGCCGCGGCGCTTTGCTTCCGCTTCCAGCATAGACCTGCCCGTCTTGACGTTTTCGTCCTTCATAGCGTGCTTGAAGAACTGTCTTATTTTCGCCTTAGCCGAGCCCGATTTAACGAACTTTAACCAGTCCCACGAAGGACCTTTCGAGTTGGAAGAAGTGAGAATTTCCACGACGTCGCCCGTTTTTAACTGGCTGTTGAGCGAAACGATTTTTCCGTTTACCTTTGCGCCCACGCACTTGTTGCCTACTTCCGAATGAATTGAGTAGGCAAAGTCAACGGGGGTTGCTTCCAGCGGCAGTGAAATTACTTTGCCGTGAGGCGTGAATACCAAAAGTTCGCTTGCGTACAAATCGTTTTTAAGCGAATCGACGAACTCTTTTGACGTATCCAGGCTTCCCTGCCAGTCCATAACGTCGCGTATCCACGAAAGACGCGCGTCGAAATTGTTCTCACCCGATTTCTGCTCTTTGTATTTCCAGTGCGCCGCAATGCCGTACTCCGCCATTTTGTGCATTTCGGTCGTTCTTATCTGAATTTCGAAAAACTGACCGAAGTCCGTTACGACCGTCGTATGAAGCGACTGGTACATATTGCGCTTGGGCGTTGCAATGTAGTCCTTAATTCTGCCGGGGACGGGCTTCCACAGTTTGTGAATAATGCCCAAAGCTTCGTAACATTCCTCGATTTTTTCCACGATTACGCGCACTGCGGTCAAGTCGTAAATCTGGTCGAGGGTGAGCCCCTTGTTCTTCATTTTTCGGTAAATCGAATAGAAATGCTTGGGTCTGCCGAAAACTTCGCCCTTTATGCCGTTGTCTTCGAGCAGCTTTTGCAACTGCACAACCACCGTATCTACAAAGCGGCGGCGCTCTTCTATTTTCTGGTTTATGTTGGTGACGAGGTACTCGTACGCTTCGGGGTCGAGATATTTAAGACACAAATCTTCGAGCTCGCATTTGATTTGCGAAATACCCAGTCGGCCCGCAAGCGGCGTGAAAATTTCAAGTGTTTCCTTGGCAATACGCTGCTGGCGCTCGTTGGAAAGATAGTTGAGCGAGCGCATATTGTGCAGTCTGTCCGCAAGCTTTATGATAATAACTCGCACGTCCTTTGCCATTGCGACGAAAATTTTGCGGAAGTTCTCCGCGTCCTCTTCCTCGTGCGAATGGTATTTTATCTGGTCGAGCTTAGTAACGCCGTCTACAAGATTGAAAATCTCTTCACCGAATTCGCGTTTGATATCGTCGGGCGTTGCGGGCGTATCCTCTATAACGTCGTGCAGAAAAGCCGCGGCGACTGTGGGCGCGTCCAGCCCCAAATCAACCAGAATTTCCGCTACTGCGCACGGATGGGTAAAATAGGGCTCGCCCGAAGCTCTTTTCTGGTTTTCGTGCATTTTTTCGGCGTAATGATACGCATTTCTCAGCAGCGTCTTGTCATTTTCGCCGTATATTTCGTTTATCTTGTCAATTACCGTTTTCATACTTTAACTGCCTAACCGCATTACATTATTATATAATTCAGAATTTGTCAGCTGGGTTTTCACGCCCTTGAACACCGTGAGTTTTCCGCCCTCGAAAGAGATCAGCTTCAACTCCTCGAACACCTTTAACGCAAAGTAAATCTGAGGAAGCGGAACTTCCGTATACAGGTTTGCAGCGACCTCCTCCGCGCTTTCGCCTAAATACGCCGAGGGCGCGGAAGCGACGAGTTTAAACAGCCCCAGAAGCCCTTCCCTTTCCGTATCCAAAGCGCGTACGGACGATAGCCCGTCAACCTCGCCGCATACGAAAACGCGTTTCCCCGCAAGCGAGGCAAGCGTGATTTTTTTAGGGTTATCCAGATAAATTACGCTTTCATAACCCGACAAATCGCAGCTTTCCTGCGGAGAAATAAGTACGGACGTCGCTAAATTTCCCGACGAGGGTGTAAAAATGTTCACTTCGGTATCGCTTAAAGAGTACTTTTCCGCATTCGCCAAATCGTTGAGAATAAAGACCGTGCCGTATTCCTTTTTGTTTGCCAAAAGCACGCAAACCTGATTAAAAGAAATATTGCGCACTTCGCATTCCACTTTCGGAAGCGACAGATTTTTAATGCAGTTTACAGCGCAATAATCTTCGGCATAAGCGCAGTCTTCGGAGCTGTAAACGACGTCGCGGATAAAGCCCTTTATATACTGGCGCTGTTTATAAGTGGACACGTTGTATTCGAACACAAGCCGCTTGGGCAGGGCGCTTTGAAGTAATTTAAGGTATTTAGCGCCCGAGAAATACATCATTTCAAGCCAGTCGGTCTTGACTGTAAGATGTTGTGAACCCGTCTTTATCGTGCGTGCATTGAGTGCGCCCGTTTCCAGAACGAATGCAGGTCTGCGGTTGCCTACACCGAAAGGCTCTAACCGCTCCAGTTCCATTACGAACTTGCGTGAAAGCGGAGCGTCCAGCACGCCGTTCACATAATATGCGGGAACAAATGCGGAAGATAAATAATGCTCGTGCAGAAATTTATCCAGCCGTTCTTCTAAAAGAGGCAGATTTTCCAGTGACACGTTTACGCCTGCCGCCTGCGAATGTCCGCCAAATTCGGCAATAATATCGTCGCACGACTTCAAAGCTTCGAAAATGTTTACGCTTTCAATGCTCCTGGCACTGCCTTTGAGCATATCGCCGTTTTTGACGAACAACAGCGCGGGACGGCAATATTCTTCGGCAAGCCGAGCCGCGACGATACCTACAAAGCCCGTATTCCAGCTTTCGTCCCAAAGAATGATTATACGTTCGTTCGCGCCCTTTTCGTTGATTTTGCGCTTAGCGGATAAATACAGCTCGTCGCAGCACTTCTGCCTTTCCTGATTGTATTCGGTAAGCTTTACCACAAGCTCGTAAATTTTGCTCTCGTCGCTTTCCAAAAACAACGAAAGAGCGGCGTTTGCGTTGCCCATTCTGCCTGCGGCGTTTATCTTGGGAGCGACCGAAAACGCAAGCGTCTGCGCCGTAGTCGCTTCACCGTTTTTATTAAGAAAATAGGAATAATTCTTGCGCGGATTTGCGTTTATAAGGTTAAGCCCCTCCGCTACGATGTCGCGGTTTTCCCCGACCACGGGCACGCTGTCCGCAACCGTTGCGATTGCCGCAAAATCGAGATAGGAATAAGCCGCCTTGCCGTTAAGCGCACAACCCACCTTGAACGCAACGCCGGCTCCGCACAGATTATCGTACGGATATTCGTCGTCGAATTTGGGGTTGATACATATACAGTCGGGCAACACTGCCGGCAATTCGTGGTGGTCGGTAATTATTATTTCCGCGCCCTGCTCTTTAATATATTCGACTTCTTTCGCATTGGATATACCGCAATCGACCGTGATAAAAAGCTGGGGAAACCATTCTTCGAAAATTTCGTCTATGGAATTGCAGTTAAGCCCGTAGCCGCAAGTGCGCTCGGGAACGTATACGTTCGCCTGAATACCGAAATCTGCGAGAGAGCGCGCCATTATCGTTGTTGCGCAAATGCCGTCCGCGTCGTAATCGCCGTAGACTACGACCGACCAGTCCTCGTCGCGCGCGCGCGTTAAAAGCGCAACGGCTTCCTTCATACCGCTCATTAAAAAAGGACTTAAAAACCGTTTTTGCGAAGGGTTCATAAACCCGTTCACTTTATCGGGCGTGTCCACTCCTCTGCCGTATAAAATCGCGGCAGTCTGCTCGCACAGTCCCGAAACAAAAGCAAGTTCTTTTATTTCATTGAGTTGTTCCGCCGTAAATTCGGCTTCGGCTTTAATACTTTTCAAAACGTAACCTATAACAAAAAACAAGCAGGCGGGAAAACTCCCGCCTGCGACTTAAATAATTTTATGCCTGCGCTTTATCGGAAACGGGATTGCTTTTACCATCCGTTTTTTTATCCTGCGAAGTCTTGACCTTTTCGCACAAAGCGTCTATTTTAGCGTACGCCGACGGCGTGAAATATATCGTGCCGTAACAGCATACGAACATACCGATTACGAGCAAAGGCACGAGGATTAACGGAGCAAGCCCCATAGTCGCGATTGCATCGAACACGCTGAATACAAGCGTAACCGCAATACACGCGAGAACCGTTACCATATTTATCTTGTGGCTTTCCGCCGCGGAAATATCAACGACTTCCGCTCTGTCGCTATCGGCGTATTTGTCGTTTTTGAAATTCCTGCGTACTTTTCCGAAAAATACTCCGCAGCCTATCATAGTAAGGAACACTATGAGTGCGGAGAACGCAATGAGGTCCGCACCGACGGTAATTCTTGTCAGAGCAACAAGCGCAAGGAATAACCCTAAGTTATGCACGCAAGCAAGCAACGCCGAGAGAGCCGCGCGCAGTTTATATCTGAATATATAATACAGGAACATAAACGCCGCCGCGGAAGATACCGCAATCGAAGCGAATATCAGCGAACGCGAACCGCCGGCTTTAACCGTACCCGTACGCACGGAAGCATCGTTCAATTTAGCGAAATCTTTATCTTCGACATCTACTTTGTTAAGCTTGGTATTAATTTCGTTTGCAATCGCTTCAAGGTCGTCAGCCGCATTTGCAGAGAATTTATAAACGATTTCGTAGCCGCTCTGCGTTTCGGAATAGCTTTCGCTGTAGTGACCGCTTTTGTAAGCCGATAAAACTTCTTTGCAAACGTCTTTAACTTCGTCTTCCGTATGCTCTGCCACTGAAGACCTTACTACAATGCTCTTATACGACGCAAATTCGTCGCCGTAGTTGAAAAAGCCGTTCCATAAGAAATGCCCGATTGTGCCCATCGCCATTCCTATTACTATCAGCGCGATGCTGATTATTAAAAACAGTTTGAATTTAGACGCAACTTTTAACTTAGTCATCTTCGTACACCACCCTTTTAAGACCGGCAAAGCCGAACTTGTCCCTTACGGGGGAGCTTGTAACGTACCACATAAATCT
>CAZACR010000050.1:0-8938 GCA_964483715.1 uncultured Clostridia bacterium | reverse complement strand
TCGTTAGATTAGACCTTACTGATATTGCCGTACGTGATAAAGTTTTAAACGCAACATCGAATGAGGAATTAGACCACATATTTTCAACCGACGGAAGATATGAGTAAAGGAGTTTATTTCACCTTCACCATGAATGAAGTAATATAAAATTTGCAAGTAGCATAAATAAATTTAACAAAAAAACCTCGACCGCTTATAGAGGCCGAGGTTTTTTTCATATATTAATTATTTCTTCAAGGTCGTTTAATTGATAGAAAAATCCCTCAAGCATTTTTACCGGAATACTGTTTCCTGCCATACGAATAATTTTATCACGCGGGAATAAGCAACTTTTTACACGTTGTTCAGGATTATTTGCCTGTATTCTCTCATAGTCATTATCATTAAACCCCATAAAAAGAAGACATTCTCTTGGCGTTAAATATCTAAATTTTCCACGACCTTCTATTCCGCTATCAAAATAAATATTCCCAGAATTCGGGTGTCTGTCCTGCTTAGTTGTTATAGTCCTAATAAACTGCTCGTCTGTAATGTTGCCTTGCTCATTTAAAATTTTAGGATTTTCGTTCCAAATTTTTCGTCTTGAGGGTGTATCATTCGGAGTACATTCAACCGCCTCTTCCCATAACGGAGAATTAGAATTTTGTGGAATACGTAACAATTGATTAATTGTTGTGGGTTTATAATATTTCGATTTCTTATATTCTTGAACTATATAATCTTCGTCTTTTTCTCCCCACTTATTAAAATAGGCTTGCACTTTCTCTTTTAAATTTTGATTCCCACCGACAAACACACTGATCATCAATAATCTCGGTCTATTCTGTGGAATACCATAATTCTTCGCATTAACAAGAATATGTTTACTGATATATCCAAAATCCTCCAATTCTTTCAACCAACTTTCAAAATTTGTTTTATGTCTATTGGATAGCAATGTAGGTACATTTTCCATAATGAGATAACGTGGCAAAGCTTTATTTTCTGCTTGCATCTCGGCAAGAATTCTACCAACCTGCCATAAAAGACTTGATCTGCTACCAGAATCTTTGTCAATACCTTTATTATAGCCGTGAAAAGCCCCTACATTAGACAAATCCTGACACGGGAAAGAATATGTAAGTATATCTGTATCATTAGGCATTTGAGAGCCCTTTACATTACTTATATCAACTAAATTCTTCGTTCTTATGATTGCCGAGAGAATACGCTTGAGAACCGGAACGCTATACATACGCAATGTTGAAAAAGACATCGCCTCTTTACCGTTATTGCTGAGAGTATAAGATTTTAAGTGTTCTAAAATTGTTTCTTTGCTCATTACCTCTACTTCGGGTAGATTTTTCACACTTTCGTGGATAGCATCATAAGCGATAAATGCATGTATATCCCACTCACAGGTTGCTTGAATGCTTGTCTTTATCCCTATGTTTTGCAATGCCCGAGCTTGACTTCCTATGCCGCTAAACAGCTCTATAACATTGAATACTTTTTTCATTATTCACCATCCATTAAACAAGCACACCTGCTTTATCAAGCTTATCGCGAATTTTCCAAATCAGCTTTGCTTGCTTATCAGACGGTACTCTTTTGCCATTTGTATATTCTATTGCAAGTTTCAACAAATCCATCTCCATAGGAGACAATATGTGCCTTTTCAACCCCTCAGCCAATAAATCATTCCAATAAGAACTACCAAGGTTATAAATTTCTACTAGACAATTAATTTCTTTCTTTAATTTTTCTTCTTTTATTTCACTTTGTATTTTAGATTCAATCAATTCCTTTGAAACTAAATCATTTACAAAATTTGCATCAAGCTGGATAGAATAAGCACAATATTTTTTCCATGTATCCTCCTTTTTGCAATATTCAGTTACGATAATACCATTTGACCGCTGAATAAATTCATTTGTCATTCTTGCGATTTTTTCTATTTGTGCATTAAGAGAAGGATACAACTGCTGTTTTTTCCAAATCAAATCAAAATCAAGAGAATAACCCTTTGGAATGCTTGCAATAAGTTTTGAAATAGTATAAGGTACGATATTCAGTTTATAACCGCCCACATTATACCAGCTTGCTTTATTTACAATTCTGTCTGTTGCTCTGAAAAGAATAACAAAACATATTGCCATTTTATAAAATTCTTCATTGAAATATTCAGGTGTAGATTGGTATTTTCCGTCTATATATTCAGCGAAGAAAGCCATACATTTCTCGGAACCTTTACTAACAATATCCGGTCTTAGAAGTGCAGCGCATGTAAAATATTTGGAGAGCTCCTCCTTTTTAATAACCTGATTTTTGGGATATTTCTTAATGAAAGCATCTTTTTCGCTTTTCTTTGTAAATTTAAACTGTTCCTGTTCATACTTGCCACGGGATCTTTCATAATACCAAAATGTATTATTAACCCTATCCCCATAAACAGGTGCCTGTATCTTTTTGGACAGTGCTTCAAATGTTCTATGGAAAGGATGATTTGAAAACAAGTCTGAGTCTTTAACTTTATTTTGACTGTTAGCGAATTTTGAAATGTTCTGTATCATAGTATCGTAGTCATCATTTTTGATAACAGTCAATTTCATTGGAATAAAAATGTTGTCTAACGGTAGTTTATCTTTCAAGACCGCAGATGTAAGCGAAGCAGTAGTTTGTCCACCATTTATAATTTGAAGGTCTTCCATTGATGTAATAAACCTTCCATCTCCGGATAAAGTTATTTGTGACGCTGTACACGCAATTCCATTGTTATATGTAAAAAATTTCGTAGGTTCTTTACGAATGGTTTCACGAATACCCTTATTGATTTTACCACGATTACTAAGGAACGCTCTAACATTACCCTCAAGTAATCTTGATCCGTGGTCATAATAAATTTTATGTAAAAAACTTCCGGGAACTATAGCAAGATAGGCGTCATAATCAAGATTCCCAGACATTTCTGCCTTAATACAAGGAATACCCGAAAAACCATATTTTTCAGTATTAATTATTATTGGTTCTCTATCTCTGCCGGACTGGTATAAATCGTAGAATCTACGAATACTCCAAACATTTAATTCCACTTTCTTCCCGAGGAAATCATCACTACGGAAAGATGTAACTTTTTCACTTAGGGTTTTGTTTGTTACGATAAATAACTTGATTTTATCAATGGAGTCGTCATTTTCAAGATTAACATAATCAACCCTCATCCTTTTTCCTATATTACGCCCAACAGACAGCATTTCATCAGTTATATCAAAAAAGTCTGTAAGCTTTTCATCGTATGCTTCCTGAAGAAAATTTAGCATACGTGTTTTTATAGTATCAATTTCTGTTCTAGTTAATGTAGCATCGACAATATCTTTGAAATCGTTTGATATAAGAACGACGGATTTGTCTGATTCATCAAAACCAAATGCGTCAAACGACATTATTCTACTATTTCGGCATCTTTTTTGCGTGGGTTTGATTCTAGGATCAACAAGTTCACCCATAGACGAAAGCTTGCTCAATGCATCAGCGAAGAAGTATTCATCGGGCATAGTACCTTCAATTTGAGCATTAATACGCACGTCTTCAAGGTATTCTTGTTTGTATTCATCAAAGCTGGTTGCCATTAAACTTCCTCCCTGTATTTTGCTATAAGTGAAATCAAAATTTCATATTGTATTTTTCCTATACCTACCGGCAAGTCCGCAGCCTTAAGTCGAGGAAAATCTTCTGAAACAATATATGAATCTCTGCAGACGTAATTATACACATAATTATCATATACTTCATTGTACGAATAACCGACCTGCTTCAATTTCTCTATGAATATATCTTTATCGGTATCCAAAGTCAGCAATTCCATCACTTTTTGAACAAGTGCATTTAACTTTATCCCTCTAAAGCTCGGGCTCATTTTTTCCAAAGAATAAACTATAAGTCTGCCTTCATTTTCACTATCAAGTTGCTCTATAGATGCAATATTAATAGAATTTTTAAATGAATTAATAGTTTTAATTTCATACCACGAATTATCGAAAGAAAAATCTTTGTGAGTCGGTTCTGGTCCACTCCAACCATTAAGTCCTATTGTTGTACCATATTTTTCAAAAGCATAATCTTTTAAAAACAACAACTCTCCAATGAGCCCAATCACTTCGTTTTCTGTCAACAGCTTAGAAGATCCATAAAACATTTTTCTCCATTGGTTGTATCGATTAATTATTTCCGCATAACCATCTGTCCCTGTATAATTTGCCGTTTGATTTATAATATCTTCGCAAAAATTATAGAACAGAGAAAAATTATCAGAAGAGTTAAAACAAAATAACAAGGAATTATACTTTGACGTTTTGACCTGCTTAATTCCCAACATACTATTGCCAACCACTTTAACTGGTTGAAATTTATCATTGAAACGCAAAGTCGGGTTACCTTTCTCGTTTTTACCTATATAGAGTTCAAGTGGGTGTGTTTCAGAAACTCGGACATATTCAGAAACATTTTGTATTGATTCAAATTTTCTTCTGACTTCCTCTCTATTCATAGCAATCAGCCCCTTCGTATTCCTCATGATCTTTTTCAAACCAGTTTACGGTTTTATTTACAGTATAAATAATATTTTCACCTGCAGCATCATCTTTCTTAGGAAAGCCAATAGCATATCCTATCAAATAGTTATATTTTCTTCGTGATATTTCTATTTTTACTCTCAGCTCATCTTTTAACGATGACTCTGAAGTGTAAATATCTTCATCTGTTAATTCACTATTATCAGGGTCAATGAAATATAAAATCAATAAAGGATTTCTGCCCTTTATTAGATAATCCTGTGAACGGACATCATCCGAAGCAGGACATTGATTATCTGCCAAACCATTCTTTGCATCAGCTCGACCACCCAAACGTGCCCGCTCTCTACTCATTCTAATAATAGTTTTGTCTTTCTCCGGCACATCAAAACTTCTGTAAACTAACGGGTTATCAATTCCAAGTTCTGGATAAATAAATCGAGAAGGATTATCTTTTTGTCCACCAATTACAAGCACATCAAAATATTCAAGTTCTTCATCCATCCTTGTAAGAAATCGGGCAATTTGTCTTGTATCGAAATTTTCACTCGCTGGATGAATAGTAATGTTTTTAATTAACTTAACAACATTTGCTTTAGGAATCCCACGATAATAAGGATGTCTTACATTCTTATCCTTTTGTGAAATATCAATTCCTTTTAAAAATAATAACGTCGCTTCAATATTATTTTCTATGATATTAAGATCACTATGAAGATACGGCGTTTCAAATATATTACCGTAAAAGGATTTTCTGTATACTTGCTTCTTTGTGTTTCGACTTTTATTTGCAGCCGTTATGCCAAGATCTATCGAATCGTTTCTAACACGAATTCCGTATTCCTCCGGCTTACGATGCTGTGCTTCCATATCTCTTATGTCTTTACGCAAGTCTTCAATTGATCTGCAAATATATTTGTAGTATGACGCCGATTCTTTAGTTATAAATATCTTACATAAATCAGCATATCCCTCTCGATATCCAAACCAGCGTCCCATCTGCATTAACACATCAAAGGTAGACGTATTTCTATAAAAATAACTAACACATAACCCTTCTAAGGTTAATCCACGAGAAAGCGCAAGTCCACCTATCGCAATTACTCTTAAGCCTGTAGACTTATAATTGTCATAATTTAGTTTTGTAGATTGTTTCGAAGAATTGACTACAATGATTTCAATGTTTTTAATAGAATCATAGAGTTTTGAAAAAATCTGTTCCCATGTTAATGTAATGCCCTTAATGATTATATTGCTATATTCTCTTAGAAACGATTCTTTGAGTTTCTTAATCAACGGGTTGGTTTCAGCATATTCAATGGGCAATTTGCGAGTTTGTTTTATTGCATTTTTAACCGATGAAAAATAATCGTTTACAATATCTTTAATAACAAACTGCACTTTCGTGAATCGCGTCATATTAATTAACATTGAACGATGTGTATTTAAGTCAACGTCTCTCATATCACGAATTGAGTTTGCCAGCAAAAATGTATTTACTGCATGATATAACGAATCAAATAATTTATCCCCTTCCCATTCCTTTTTGTGCTTCATAGGGAATACTACCTCATCCCAGTCAGTTATATTCCGCACATTATCATTCTGTTGAAAAAAGTATTTGCGTGATCCACAATAATTAGAAGGCGCCTCTAATGAATAAATAAAATCGCGGGGAAATAAATCATCTCTCAGCATTTCGTCATCACTATCATAACTAATAAACACGTTTGCGAAAGGGGTGGCAGTAAAACCAACATAACTACTGCGAGTAAATAATGACAATATATTTCTGATATATCTGTTAATTTTTGTGGGATCATCCTCCGCTTTGTGCGTATTTATACTTGCATTATCCGCCTCGTCATCTATCATTAACATAGGAGCGTTGATTTTATCATATTGCTTATTTGTATTAATGTTTTTCAGGGAAGTATAAATCTTTTTTAAAACAGTCACATTCTTTTTTACTACAAAAATCATAGGTTCACTGGCATAACTACTGATTTTATAAGTAGTATTCTGGTCATCGTTGGATACAAAATCTTTTATACGGCTTGTAAAAGACTTCGGCGTTTTATCTCCGCGTCCAACTCCAACATCTATTGCATTAGCCACGTCATATCCTACGAAACCTTCTTCTACACGTTCCTGAGTTTGTTTACGGAGGCTTTCAATCGTGCCAGTTAAAATAAAAATAACTTTATAGCCCGCATCCGCAGCCTTGGTTACAAGCCCAAGATAGTTAGATGTTTTACCTGATTGAACATCGCCAACAACAAGCCCCCTTATTGAAAAGGCGTTTTCCGTATCATTGGGATTACCAAGATAAGACATAAGGCTTTTCAATGTTTTATTTTCAAGAACATTTATTACTTCTGGCGGAAAATGTTTTTGGCACACAAGATAATTTTTATAGCGCGTCCAATAGTATTCTTCGTGCCCTTCATTAAGCCAATTTTTGTACCACAAATAGTCATGCTCATAGTTGCCTAAAATAGCATGACCCTCCTCTTGATATATCGCATGAACTGATTTTATTCTATTTATAACAATAGCTTTTTCTTCCGCCGTAAGCTCTATTTCCGGCAAGAAGGCATTATACATTTGTGCTGTCTTTTCAATTGAGACTGTAACGCCTTGCTCATCAGGAATATAAAAGGGGTTGCGTATTTTTTGTACAGCAATATCGTTTGAATATTGAGTAAGGTATATATCAAATATTTCTTCTCTACTCTTCATAGGATATAATCTCCTTAATTCGATTTGCTACTTGCTCATTATTAAAAGGCTCATATTTCGTTAAAATTGAAAATACCTCGTCATCACTTTGCTGTATCACTCTTTTAATGCTTTTAAATTGTGCAACGCCCTCAGCTACAATAGCATCGAATTGTGATTCATCTATATCAGTTTCATTCTTTTTATTGCATATTGCGTTATAGATATCATCAAACGGAATTGAAGTAGAAAGTACATCTATGAAATTTAATATTTTTACTTTATCCTTGTCATCAAACTCGTCTAAAAAGTGTTTGACAAATATTGATTCTTTATTAATATAAAAGATTTCTTTTTCATTTTTACTGAGAGATTTATTCCAAATTTTTGAATCGTCTTTTTCTATCGTAAGCTTCGCTCTTTTTGTTGTTTTATTTCTTGAATTGGAACAAACATCCCTCACAACTTTTTTAAGATTATTGAGGATTTGTTTTGGAATAGTTGCGTTCTGCTTTTTAATATCAATATCCCACACATCATCCAATGTATTTGGTATATCAACTTTAATGCGTCCGTATTTCAACAACTCGGGACTTACAGAAGATGCCGATAATCTAAACCATGTCCCATGAATTATTAACCTGTCGTTTCTGTATATATAAAAGCCTTGTCCATTGCGCAGAGCATTAATGCCACCCAATTTTTCAATATCTTCAGGCTTCAAATCGGACTGATGTGGAAGTATATAAGGTTGAACTTTTATTATTTCTCCGTTAATTGATAATTCTTTGGGGGGCTGCGCATCAGTTTTGGAATTATTCTCAAGGAAAGGATCTATTGGGGACAACGGATTATTATTAATAAAAATATCTAATGGCCTAAATCTATTAGACAAATATCTATGAAAAACAAGTCTAAGGTGCTTTTCCGCTTCCTCTATTTCATCTGAAAGATATTCACGAATTCTCCCATTACTTTTCTTATATGCAATATCGAAATTTTGCCATATAACTAAAGTTCCCATCTCAAAAGCTTTGAGCTTTTCTATATCGGGCACAGTCTCGATATCGGTTTTTTCTAATTCCAAACAATCCCACTTCTTGCCCTCAATAACAGAATCAAAATTCCATTGAAAACCTGAAAGAGTCCCGCTGCATTTTGAAACAACTGTAAGGATACGGCATTGTGATAAAGAAGCTGATTTTAAGCCAAGTCCAAAACGCCCAAGATCAGTAAGCCGATATTCTCTGTCGCTTCCATATTTCATAGCGTTAAACAGATCATCTCTCGACATACCGTTGCCATCATCTAATATGCTAATGTACAAATCTTCATCGTTAATAGGAACGCTTATATAAATATTTTTCGCGAATGCTGAGATAGAATTATCAATTATATCAGCAAGGGCGGTCTCAAATGTATATCCTATTGAGCGCATAGATTTCATTAATACACTGGGTGATGGAGCATTTTCGATTTTAACTGCCATAGTTAGCCCTCATTAATTTCCATAGAGTAAAATATACGGATTTATTATAACATAATGCGACAAGATAATCAATAAATATTCTCCGGTTTACATAAAACCTTATTTTACATTTACTTTAATTTCCCACTTTGAGATCGTGGCGTGTGCTTGTCTTGATACGAGGCGGCGCTTCGCGCCG
>CAZACR010000049.1:0-9026 GCA_964483715.1 uncultured Clostridia bacterium | reverse complement strand
ACAAAGGAGCATATTTACAAATGAACAACGAACTCGAAAGAATTTATCTTACGGAAGAGCAGATTCAAAAGGAAGTAAAGAAAGCCGCAGCTTGGCTCGATAAAAAGTTCGAGGGAACTTATCCTATCGCCATAAGCATTTTAAAAGGCAGCGTTATGTTTTACTGCGATTTGGTGCGCGCAATGAAAACGCCCGTGCAGTTGGACTTTATGACGATTTCGTCTTACGGTTCTTCATCCTCAAGCTCGGGTATGCCTAAGATAGTTATGGACCTTGCGGCTTCGGTTGAAGGCAGGGACGTTATTTTAGTTGAGGATATAGTCGATTCGGGCAATACTCTCGTAAAGATGCGCGATTTGCTTAAAGGCCGCGGCGCTAAATCGTTAACGGTTGTATCGCTTATGGATAAACCCTCGCGCAGAGTTGTTGACATCAAAGCAGATTATTCCTGTTTCGAAGTGGAAAACGAATTTATAGTAGGCTACGGTCTGGACTACGCTCAGCGTTTCCGCAACCTGCCCTACATAGCTATTTTGAAGCGCGAGGTTTACGAAAAGTAAGGTGCAAATATGAATTACAGAGAGGAATCGTTAAAGAAGCACGCGGAGTGGAAAGGCAAGATAGAAATAGTTCCCCGCGTGGAAGTGGACTCGCGTGAGAAACTTTCGCTGGCGTATACTCCGGGGGTTGCCGAGCCCTGTCTTGCGATACAAGCCGACCCCGAAAAGAGTTTTACGCTGACAAGGCGCTGGAATACCGTACCCGTCATTACGGACGGAACGGCGATTCTGGGCTTGGGCGATATAGGACCGGAAGCGGGTATGCCCGTTATGGAAGGCAAGTGCGCTTTGTTCAAGGCGTTCGGCGACGTGGACGCATATCCCTTATGTATCCGTTCCAAGGACACGGAAGAAATTATCAAAACGATTAAACTGCTTGCGGGCAGCTTCGGCGGAATTAACCTGGAGGACATTTCCGCTCCCCGTTGTTTCGAAATAGAAACACGGCTCAAAGAGGAACTGGATATTCCCGTATTCCACGACGACCAGCACGGCACGGCTATAGTTGTCGCCGCGGCGCTTATAAACGCGCTGAAAGTTGCGGGCAAAAAGATGGAAGAGATAAAAGTCGTTATAAACGGCGCTGGCGCGGCGGGTATTTCGATTGCTAAATTTTTAATGCGCTTCGGCGTGAAAGATTTAATCGCGTGCGACAAACTCGGAATAATCTGCGAGGGTGACACGCGCTTCAATTCCGCCCAGCAGGAGCTCGGCAAGGTGACAAACCGCAATAAGCTGAAGGGAACGTTAAAGGACGCGATTGCGGGCGCGGACGTGTTTATCGGCGTTTCCGCGGCGAACTGTGTGAGCAAAGATATGGTGCGTTCGATGAACGAAAAGCCCATACTGTTTACCTGCGCAAATCCCGTTCCCGAAATCTCGGTTGCCGACGCGAAAGAAGCCGGCGCGTTCATTCACGGCACGGGGTCTTCGGAATATCCCAACCAAATCAACAACGTGCTTGTGTTCCCCGGGTTATTCCGCGGCGCACTGGACGTGAGGGCGAAGACGGTCAACTTCGAGATGATGATGGCGGCTTCCCGCGGGATTGCGGAATGCGTTTCGGAAAACGACCTCAGCCGCGAATACATACTGCCGTATGCTTACGACAAGCGAGCGCACGAGGCGGTTGCAAAAGCGGTTGCGGATGCGGCTGTTGCAAGCGGAGTTGCTCAGCTTACAAAATAATCAATTCATATCCGCACGGCTGACCGCCGTGCGGAAAAACTATAAGGCAAAACAATATGAACGTTCGGCTTGAAAAATACGCTGACAAAAAAATATGCGTCGCCGTTTCGGGCGGTAAAGACAGTATGGCGCTGTTGCACTATCTGATTGAGCACGGCGAAAAATACGGTGTTACCGTATCCGCGCTTAACTGCGACCACGGCATTCGCGGCGAGGCTAGCGAGCGCGACAGCGCGTTCGTTAAGGCATATTGCAGGGGCAAAGGCGTTCCCGTGTACTCTTTTGTTGCAAAAAAGGGGCTTTTCAAGGACGAAAACAGCGCGCGTGCTTGGCGGCTGGAGTGCTATAAAAAAGTTCTTGAAGAGGGCAAAGCAGACGTTATTGCAACTGCGCACCATATGAACGACAATGCGGAAACGGTGCTTTTCAATCTTGCGCGAGGGACGGCTTTAAGCGGTTTATGCGGTATTTCGGACGAGCCTTCGCTTCGACTTATCCGTCCCCTAATCGCCTGTTCGAGAGAGGATATCGACGAATATATCAAGGCAAATAACGTGCCTTACGTTACCGACGAAAGCAATTTTACGCAGGACTATACCCGCAATAAAATCCGCCAAAACGTATTGCCTGCTTTGGAGCAAGCCGTTCACGGCGCGGTCGGTGCAATCTACAGATTTTCACGGCTTGCCGAAGAGGACGAGGAGTATTTTTCCCGCAAGGTGAACGAGATTGTTGTCTGTCGGCTCGGCGGCAATTACCTGATTAAGCCGTGCGGCGAAAGGGTGATTTTTAAGCGCGCGGCGCAAAGGATTATATCGGCACATTTCCGCAAATGCGACTACACCTCGGAGATGTTGGAAAAGCTTTATAATCTTCAAAGCTCGGACAACGGAAAGAAGTTTGAGTTCTTGGGGTTGACGGCGGTCAAGGAAGAGGGCGGCGTTGCGATAACCGAAGACAGCGTATTAAATGCTAAGGAAGAGATTTCGTTTTACGATAATCTGAATGATATCCATGCGGTTGAATTTTCGGGTGTCCTCGCCTGTGCGGAGAGAGGGGAAAACACGCTTGATAGAATTAACGGGAAAGATATAAGAACGCTTTCTTTCGATATAACTGCAATACCCGAAAATGCGGTGATAAGGTTCAGACGAACGGGGGATAAATTCACTAAATTCGGCGGCGGCACGGTAAGCCTTTCGGACTATCTGACGGATAAAAAGGTGCCGCAGAGCTTGCGCTCTTTTCTTCCGCTTGTTTGCGTGGGAAGCGAAGTGCTAATCGTCGGCGGAGTGGAAATTTCAGATAAGGTCAAAATCAAAAGCGATACTAAAGAAAAGGGCGTTTTTATATGTAAAAACCCGTTTATTTATCAATAACTGCCCTATATTACGGGGGTAAACTTGCATTTGCATAAAAAATCTTAAAAGGTTCATACTGATTTACAGAACTTTAAAGGAGAGTTTTTATGGTATTTTTTAACGTTTTAAGTTATATCCTCGTCATTGTCGGCGGACTTAACTGGGGGCTTTTCGGTATATTCGATTTCAACCTCGTAAGCTGGATTTTCGGCGGTGCGCGTTCGGCAGGTTCTATAACCATTTACGTGCTGGTTGCGCTTGCGGCAATATGGCTTATTATCTCGCCTATGATTACCGGCAGAGGCTTGATGCTTACCGGTACTAAGAAGGAAGAGAAGCGCGAAACCGCGGTTGAAACCAACTGATAAAACTTTAAATTAGGCGGAGGGGAAAACCTCCGCTTATTTTTTTACTTGACTAAAATGTGTACGGGCGGTATAATTCTGGCGTTATGGAAATTATTGCGCAAAGGGTTTTTTCGCCCTTGTATATTTATCTGGATATAGCTTTTCTCGTATTCTTCTGCGCGTTGCTCGTGTTGAAGAAAAAGTACTTAACTTTGTTTTTCGCGCTGTTCGGCGGCGTGCTGTATATGGTCGTTGACTACGGCATATTCTACGCCGCACTGCATTCGCGCACGGTAACGGGCGGCAGTACGTTCTGGGTGCTGCTTTGGATGTCTATGAGCTACGGCATAACCAACTTCGCCTGGATTTGGCTCTGGATATCTAACGACAAGCATCTTTTCGGCTGGTCGCTTCTCATTATGGCGTGGTGGATATCCGCACCGCTAATCGCTTCTATGGGCGGGACTGCGGCGACGATAACTACCTCGCGCACGACGGGCTCTTATCACGGAGTTATGGGACTTATACTTTTCGTCGGTTACGCCGCTTGTATCGTATATAATTTATTCCAAAAGGAAAGGGCGAAACAGTTCCCTCTGCTGTGGATGTTGATTATAGGAGTACTCGTGCAGTTCGGCTGGGAGTTTTCCCTGCTCGTCGGAGGAATACGCAGTGCGACGATAACCGACTGGGGCGCAAAGCTTACGACGCTTACCGTCAATTCGCTTGTGGAAACAAATCTCGGTATGCCTATAATTTTCCCGCTGTACGTACTTATTACTTCGCGATTTACCGAGGACTTAAAAAAGCGCTCTCCTTTCGCAAGTTTTACGCAAAGGGTTGCTGAAATCAACGCGGTTAAGATAAGGCAGAACGAAGAATGATTAAATAAAAAATAAGGCGCGCTATCTTTGCCAAGATAGCGCGCCTTTTAACATGTGTAAGCGTTAGTGGTTTGGTTGCTCTTCGTCCGTAACCGCCGCTTCTGCTTCGGCTAAGCCGTGAGCGGAGGCAACAGCTCTTTTTTCGGTAATTTTGCTATAAATTTTCGCGTAAACCCCCAGATATGCCCGATATAAGCCGTAAAAAGTGAAGAACAGGCACACGTAAGCGATATACACAAGCAGCACGTAAAAGAGATTTATGTACTGCATAACGCCGCCTAACGGTATCAGGTTGGGCACTTTGAACGGCAGGGGATTAACCTGCGTAAACGCATAGTTGGGAGGAGTCATATCAAACGCCGTGCCCGTATCGGGGTTAATGCCCTCGCCTACGGTCAATCCCAACTTAGTCAAATAGTCGGTTACAAGTGTGCTTGCCAATGCCGCAAGAATAATCACTACGCAGTAATACACAAGCGGTATTATGCAATCCTTTATTTTAAACTTATAGTGCTTGAGCGCCGAAGGCAGAACGCACAGCGCAAACAGCAGACAGTGCGTTAAGCAGAAATAAAGGATAGAGTAACTGCAGAATATGCCGTAGTTGCTCATCTCGTCCTTGCCGAAGTAAACGAACACGGTAAGCGCGCCAACGGCGTGCACAAAGAACGAAATTGCGTATAAAACTTTCTTTTTGAAAAGAACGGATAAGCTAGCTACGTACACGCCTATATTGCAAATAAACAGCGGCAGACACGCGAATATAGTGTGGTAAACGTTATATCCGTCGCCCAACAGCATACTGTCTTTGCAATGGTATTGTATTAGCAGACATATCGCGATTGCGGCTAAATATTTGTCCTGTCTTTCGCGCGGTTTGTCTTTCAGGAAGATAAATAAACCGACCGTTACGGCAACTAAAATTACTATTGCCAGCAGATGCCATACGGTGAAGTTTTTAAACCGCAGGAACGAGTTCACGGGCACATTGCCGATATCGAAAAAGTTTTCGAAAATATTCAGCGGCATAATCGCTACAACCGCAACGGGAATGCTTATCAGCGACCGCGCTTCAACATTGAACCCGTCAAGCAAAAACAGAAGAGTACAGCAGGCGATGTACAGCGCGTTCTGCGCAAAGAACAAAGTTATGTTAAGCCATTTGGGGAAGAAGAGGTTTACCGAATTGTAAATCTCCTGGTCGGGAGTCGTAGCCACCGGCGTTGCGTCGAAGAAGCCGCCGAATAAACAGCAGCTTAATATCACGAACAGCGGCAGAAAATATTTAACCGACTGCGCGCAACTCTTTGAGTTGAAAAACGCCGCAAGCAGCAGCATAAACAGTCCGCTCTTTTTGAACCACTGGCTTAAGCAGAAGAAAAAACCGTACTCGCTTATCCTGTTGAATATGTAGTAGTCCGTAACGGTGAAAGTCAGCAAAAACGCGAAAGCCGCCGCTATGCCGACGCATATTTTCAGCGCAAGAGTAAGATACCTGCGCGTAGTGTTATCCGTAAAACCCTTAAACATAGTTTAATTATACATAATATCATATACACTGTCAACCGCAGGGCGGTCATAATCGCTTGGCAACAGTGTGTAAACTTTATCCATAACAGATGAATTTTTCAAAGTGCTCGGCTGGCGTTGCAATTGCGCGTTAGTTGTGATATAATCTATAAGAAATTCTTAAGCACATTGGTGAACATGTGAAACTTATAAAAGACCACGACAACTTCGACTATCTGTCTGTATCTTTAAAGCGCGAGTATTCGAAAATGATAATGAAGTGCTATCATGCGCTCGGCTGGAAGGACGAGCACACGGAAGCGGACAAGGACTACGCGGATATGAAATACGTGCTGTTTTCCCGCCCGCATAATATGCCGAACAAGGACAGATTGCAATACATACAGGTGCGCATGGAAAGCATACTGAACAGGGCTTCCGAGCGCAGTATAAAGCGGCACAGCAAAAGCACCGCGCTCGCGGTGTTACTTGGTATTTTCGGCTTGCTTTTCGTTGCGGCGGGGCTTTGCCTTGCTTTGATTTTACCGCAGCTTTTAGTTAAAATCTGCGGCTATATTTGCGTCGGTTTGGGCGGAATATTGCTGTTGGGGCTTATATATCCCTTAACGAAAGTGCGAAAAGACGAAAATAAACGGTTAAAAACCACGCTGGAAGAAGATTTTATACAGTTCGAAAAATTCGTGCGTGAAGCGGTCGAGCTTTCTTCGGTACAGGTAGAAATTAACGTGACGGGCGCGGAAGCCGCCATAGCTGCGGAGGGCGAGTAAAAGTGGAAAAATCTTTGGCGCTTAACGATAAGAAAAAGCGTTCGGGCAAAGTAAAACGCTCGGACGCCAGAGTGGTTAAAATAAGAACGCAGACCAACCGTACGGCATTTGTAAAAACTGCGTTTACGCTGTTACTTGTCTTTTTACAGCTCGGCTTGATAGTCAGCCTTAATTTTCTGTTCGTTACGGGCTGGCGGTGGTACGTCGTGTTTCTGTTCGCCGTCAGCGTAATAACGTCGGTGTTCGTTTTATCGTCACACCGCAGTACGCAGTCCAAAGCGGTCTGGGTGCTGTTTATCCTGCTCTTTTTCGAGTGCGGATTTCTTATATACATAATGTCTAACGACAAGGTTATGTACGCGCGTCCAAGAAAGAAGCACAGGGAGATTTACAGGAAGACTCAGGAGTTCGTGCCGCAATATGCCGACCCTAACGCCGATTGCGACCTGGTTAAGATTTGCCGATACCTCAACAAAGAGGGCGGTTTCGTGCCCTATTCAAATACCGGGTTGAAGTACTATCCATCCGCGGCGGCGACGTTCGACGACGTTATCGAAAAAATGAAAAGCGCGGAGAAGTTTGTGTTTATCGAGTTCTTCGCCGTGTCCGACGGAGTGCTGTTCGAAAGAATGCTGCGCGTCCTCGAAGACAAGATGAAAAACGGGCTGGACGTGCGAATAATCTACGACGATATGGGCAGCCGTAATTTATCGCGTAAGACCAAAAAGCGGATAAAGAAGTGCGGCGGCAAGATAAGGGTGTTTAACAGGCTCGTATCCCGTTTTACGTTTGCAATGAACTACCGCGACCATCGCAAGATTATAGTTATCGACGGCAAAGTCGCATACACGGGCGGCTGTAATTTAGCCGACGAATACGTGAACGAAAAGCGTATGCACGGGTACTGGAAGGACGCGGGTTTGCGCATGAGCGGGCAGGCGGTGGACGCAATGACGCTCATATTTCTGCGGCAGTGGGAATATATCGTAAAGAAGCCCGTAGACTATAAATCGTTTTTGAACCTTTACGAACGGTCGGAAAGCTGTTCGACCGTCATGCCGTTCGCAACGGGTCCCGAGTTCGAAAGAGTAGTGTATAAAGCCGTGCTGGAAAACGTGATAGCTTCGGCTAACGAAAGGCTTTATTTTATGACGCCGTATTTCGTGCCCGACGAGAGTATTCTGCTTATGATAGGCAATGCGGCTATGGCGGGTGTGGACGTGCGTCTGGTGCTTCCCGAAGTTCCCGATAAAGCGTACGTTTATGTTATGACAAAGGACAATGCGGAAAAGCTTATAAAGCTCGGTGTCAAGATATATTACGTAAAGGACGCGTTCGTGCACAGTAAGATTGTGTTGACGGAAAAGTGTGCGGTGGTAGGCACTGCGAATATAGATATGCGTTCTTTTTACCAGCAGTTCGAAAATGCTGTTATCACCGACGATAAACAGGTTTTGGCGGACGTTTTGGAGGATTTCGAAAAGACGTTCCCCGACTGCGTAAATCCGCAAAAAGCGGAAAAGCACGGGCTGATTAAAGGGACGGTTGTAAAGGCTTTAAGAATAGTATCTCCGTTGATGTAATGAAAGATATTGAGGGAATAACAAATGAAAAAACTAATTAAATTTACTCCTGCGGTTTTCGCGCTGGTATGCTCTGTAATTACGCTTATCCTTTATATATGCCTGTACGAACAGCATACAACGATGCGTTACGTGCAGGTTTGCGTAACGCCCCTGATTCCGCTGGTAATACCGTTTCTGAATAAGTTTTTCAAATTGCGTATTCCCTTCGTTTTTAACGTTGCGGTAACAATTCACGCAATTATCGCGATTAACTTTGCCGCGGTTCTCGGCTTCTACGACAAGTGGGTGGGTCTGGATAAATTCATTCACGCGTATTTCGGCTTTCTGGGCGGACTGGGCGTATTCATCTTTGCGCTGAGCTTCGGCGGCAGAAAGCTTAACCCCTTCGGTTTTTTTCTGTTAGTATTTCTCGCAGTTATGGGGCTTGCCGCCCTCTGGGAAATATGGGAATTCTCAGTCGACTGTATAGTCGCAACCAGCAATTGTCAGAGATGGAAAGTGGAAGCGGGCTCGGTCGAGGCTGTTATGACAGTGGAGGAATATTTCGCTATGCACAATCCGCTTGCGGATACGTTGTGGGATATGATAGTTACGGTTTTCGGGTGCTTTGTTTTCTTTGCCGCGGTGTTTGCGGATAAGCTGTCCGGCTATAAAATCTGTAAAAGCATATGGCGGCAATTAAGCGGCGGAGAGGAATTTCAAGCGGAGTAAAATTATTTTTATTTTCCCCCTTGCAAAGCAAATATTATTATGGTATAATATGGATACTTATTATAAATAAAACGTTTTGGAGGCGTTAAAAT
>CAZACR010000048.1:0-9036 GCA_964483715.1 uncultured Clostridia bacterium | reverse complement strand
GAATGACGCAATTTAAGGATAAGAGCGCGAAACACGCCGATAATATAAATATGGGACTTATGGACTACCCCGTGCTTATGGCGGCGGATATCCTCTTGTATCAGGCTGATTTAGTGCCCGTCGGCGAGGACCAGAGACAACACCTCGAAATCTCGCGCGATATCGCACAGCGTTTCAACAACGTATATACCCCCACGTTCAAAGTGCCGGAAGGGCTTTTCCGTAAAGTGGGCGCAAAAATCTGCGACTTGCAGGACCCTACGAAAAAGATGAGCAAGTCCTGCGAAAATCCCAACAGCTCGATATTTTTGACCGACGACAAGGACACCGTGATACGCAAATTCAAGCGCGCGGTAACGGACAGCGGTTCGGAGATTAAGTTTGACCCAGTAAACAAAGCGGGCGTAAGCAATCTGCTTTCGATATATTCCGTGTTTGCGGATAAGAGCATAGAGGAATCGGAACGCGAATTTGCAGGCGCAGGCTACGGCGATTTCAAGCTCGCTGTTGGGGAAATGGTTGCGGATAAGCTCGCACCCATTCAGGCAGAACAGGCTCGCCTGCTTGCAGATAAAGATTATTTGAACGGCGTTCTTACAAGCGGTGCTTCAAAAGCGTATTCAATCGCAAGACGTACTCTTTCCAAAGTGTATAAAAAGATAGGGTTTTATCAGATTTAGCAATGTTCGGATATATTAACCCCGACAGACCGCATATGTTTGTAAAGGACGAGGTGCTGTATCAGGCGCTTTACTGCGGAATGTGCAAGTCGATAGGCAAGGGTTGCGGAAATTTTTCCAAGTCCGCGTTAACCTACGATACGGCTTTCCTTTCCGCCCTTTTACACAATATCGGGAACTGCGACGTAAAAATAGAAAAAAAGAGGTGCGCGCTGCACTTAATCAAGCGCAGACCTGTGGCAAAGCCCGACGATATGTCAATTCTGCTCGGTTGCGTAAATACCGCGCTCGCGTACTATAAACTGCTCGACGACAAGACGGACGGCGATAAAAAGGGCATGTTCGCTTTTCTCTACAAGCGCGGCTGCAGGCGCGCTTTAAAGCGCCACCCCGCGATTGCGGAGATTATAAGCGAGTATACGGACAGACAGAGGGAGTTGGAAAAGGATAACTGCGAAATTATCGACGCGGCGTGCGAACCTACCGCCGTGATGATGAGCAAGCTTTCCGACTACGTTCTTGGCAAGTATGCTACGGGCGATACGCGCAGGCTGTGCTACGACGTAGGCAAGTGGATATACCTTGCCGACGCGCTTGACGACTACGACAAGGACGTAAAAAAGGGCAGATATAACGTGCTTTACAATTCGTTTAAAGCGCAGACTAAGTGTGAGGCGGTTGCCTCGCACGGGGAGGAAATAAACTTCCTGTTCAACAGCCTTTTCGCGGATATGCGACAAAGCTTAGCTTCAATCAAATTTCACTTTAACCACGATTTAACGGACAATATAATTTTAATGGGTATTCCCCAAAGGACGCGCAAGCTCGTTTTCGGCAGGTGCGGAGAGGGAAAAAAGGGAGACAAAAATGAACAAACGCAATCTTGAAATATTAGGGCTGGAAGAGGGCGCAACCTCCGAGATGATAGAGGAAGCGTACAAGAGTCTTAGCGAAAAATATAAGGAAGAGCGTTTTATGGAGGGCGAAGTCGGCAACGAAGCCGCGCGTATGCTTTCCAAAATAGAAACCGCCAGAAGCGAACTTTTAGCCGAGCTTGCGGAAGCCTCTTCGGGCGAGGGCGGCTCGTCTTCGTCTTTCTCGCGCGTTGAAGAGTTGATTAAATCGGGCGACTTACAGGAAGCACAGCGCGTGCTGGATTCGTTCAACGAACGCGGCGCTCAGTGGCACTATCTGCAGTCCGTCGTGTTCTACCGCAAAAACTGGGTGAACGAGAGCAAGAAACAGCTTGAAATCGCTATTCAGCTTGACGGCGAAAATATGAAGTATAAGGAAGCTTACAACAAGCTCAAAGATAAAATTGCATACGACGCGGCAAACCACCGCGCGGACGGCGCAAACGAAAGCGTATACCAGGGGCAGAATATGTCCTCGCCCGCGGACGACCAGCTCGGCGGCAATTTCTGTATGGACTGCCTGCAGTGCTGTGCGCTTAACGCTTGCATTAACTGTTTGTGTAGTGGTTGTTGTAGATAACTTTGATTTTAAATTAGAAAAACTATGCCTAAGAACAAGAACTCCAAATCGTTTGAAATAGCGCTGTCGGGCGTTTCGTGCGCCATAGCGGTAATATTCCTGTCGCTGGGGATACTCAGCGGCTGGCTGACCGCCACGGGCTATTTTATGGGCGTTATTGCTCTTATGCTGCCGCTCTCGCGCAATTTCTACGTCGGCGATTTTATTGCGTATATCGCAACGTGCATTTTAACGCTTATTATGGGCGTTGCGGGCAAATTCTGGAACCTGGTTCCGTTCATTATGTTTTTCGGCTTGCATCCGCTCGTAAACGCGTTGCAGTTGCGCTTTAAAATAAACAAGTGGATAGCCCTCGCAGTCAAGGCGGTCTGGTTCGATTGCACGTTAATCGCCGCATATTTCCTTATTTACGGCGGTCTGATAGGCGGCGGGATATTTCCGCAGAACGTTTACGATACCGTAAATAAATATATTTACCTGTTTATATTTACGCTGGGAACGGTTATATTCGTCGCGTACGACTATCTTGTGTTCCGCACGCAGAAAACGGTGAATATGCTTATATACCGCATAAAACGGTGACACTATGGACGAAAAACTCGAACGGATAAAAGAAGTTATAGCCGAGGGCTCTACCGACGAAAAATTTGAACTTGCGGAAGAGTTGATTGCGGAAAACAGACCCGCGCAGGCGCAGTCCGTTTTGGACAGTATTAACGCGCGTGACGCGAAGTGGCATTATCTGCAAAGCAAAGTCTTTTTTGCAAAGAACTGGATATACGAAAGCAGAAAACAAATGGAAATGGCGGTGGAATTAGAGCCGGACAACGCGCACTACATAGAAGAGCTGGAAAAGCTGAAAGCGCTCGGCGACGTGCCGCCGCAAAGCGAAGAGAGCAGCAAGCCCGAAATGGATAAGGGCAGTTGCAAAAATGCCTGCGGTGAATTTTGCGCACAGCTTTGCGCAGAAGGCTGCTGTTATTGTATCTGTGAGGGCATATGCGAAGGCTTAGGCAGCGGTTGCTGATAAAAGGATAATATGGAAAAAAACAAAGAATATAAAGGTGAAGTCCTTTCCCTCGGCAGTGAGGGAGAGGGCGTTATAAAATTAGAGGGGCAAACTGCGTTCGTGCCCTTCTGCCTTGCGGGCGAGAAAGTCAGCTTTAAAGTGCTTAAAGCGGGCGGCTCGGTTGCTTTCGGCAAACTCACCGAAGTACATACTCTTTCCGAACACAGAGCCGCACCCGAGTGCCCGTATTTTGAAAAGTGCGGCGGCTGTCAGCTCCAGCATATGGATTATTCCACGCAGTTGGAGTTCAAGCGCTACTCAGTGGAAAGCTGCTTAAAAAAGCTCGGCGGACTGCAGGTGGAAGTCGGAGAAACGGTTGCAAGCGCAAAGCAGTACGGCTATCGCAACAAGCTCGCCCTGCCCGTAGGGGTGGACGCGGAAGGCGAAACAGTCGTGGGCTTTTACGCGCCCCGTTCGCACAGAATTATTCCCATAAATACCTGTTCGTTGCAGTCGGCCTGGTCTGATACTTTAATCGCCGCACTTAAAGCTTTTATGAAAACTAACGGACTGCGAGGCTACGACGAAAGCTCGCTAAAGGGCGATATTCGGCATATAGTAGGCAGGGAAGTGAGCGGAAAGCTCGTCATTACCGTGGTTGCGGCGCACGATATAAACCTTACGCCGTTTGCCGAAATACTCGACGAAAGCTTTAAGGACTACACGCTTTGGCTCAATATCAACAATTCGCGCGGTAACGCGATATTCGGAAGCAACTGGCGCGTCTGCAAAGGAAGCGGTTATTATTCGGACGAAGCGGAAGGAATAGCATTTCAGGTCGGCGCTAACACGTTTTTGCAGGTTAACGACGACGTCCGCGCCAAACTGTACGGCGCTGTTATAAAAGCGTGTGCGGACGGGGACGCTGTTGCGGTGGATTTATACAGCGGCGGAGGTCTGCTCACGGCAATGCTCGCCAAAACGTGTCGTGCGGCGTACGGCGTTGAGATAATACCCGAAGCCGTTGCGTGCGCGGACAAGCTGAAAGAGGACAACAACTTAAGCGAGAAAATGTTCAACTACTGCGGCGCGGTGGAGGACAAGATAGAGGAAGTATTCCAGAAGACCGCGGGATATAAGCGCGTTATAGTTTGCGACCCGCCCAGAAAGGGTATGGAGCGTAGCGTTGTCAATGCCGTGCTAAAAAGCAATGCGGACAAGGTTGTGCTCGTTTCCTGCAATCCCGCAACGCTCGCTCGCGATTTGGGTCTGCTGTGCGGAAGCTTAAAAGAGGTGGACGGGCAGCTCGTAAAAAACCCCGACTACAATCAGGACGGTTTGCGCGGATATTACAGGATAATTTCCGCAACTCCTTACGATATGTTCCCTCAGACGAAGCACGTGGAAACGCTGGTAGTGTTGGAAAAGTGTAGATAATAAAAGAAGCCGCGGACAAAAATTTGTCCGCGGCGTTTGTTTTGATAAACGGTTATTAATAATAATACAAATCGTAGCCGTAGTAATCTACACTGTTGATGCGTACGGCTATTATAGTGTTTGTACCGATGCTCCGGATTTCCAATTCGGCAAAATCTGCATAGAAATCGCTATATGAAACGGGTTTTTTCATATAATACAGCGGTTTGCTCAAATCGCTTTCGTCGTATACCGCAAGATAATCGCCCGAAGACGTTCCTAACGATACGATTATTTTTCCGTCAATAACATTAAGTATTTTCTTTGTATCGTATTCGTTTACGGAATAAAGAGTTCCGTCTTCTTTTTTCAGTTTAAAAGTCGAGAATGCCCGTTCTACACCGTTTTCGTCATATATACCGTTGTCGAAACGGTCGTTAAGACAGTACCCGCTTGAAAGCTTTACATAATTTTTCTTAAAACGCGGGTCGGAAGTGGTGAGCGTTTCTTTCAAAACACCCTTTTCGTATGCGTAAACCGTATCGTTTTCATAAGTGCAGATGCTGTCGCCGTCGGTATAAAGGTTGTTGTTCGCATAGTAAAATCCTGCGCCTTTTAAAACCGTTAGGGTGCCGTTCTTGTAAACCGCGGGGACGTAATCGACACCGATTTTTTCGTAGCAATACACGTTGCCAGCCGAATCCATAAACTCATAAGCGATATCGGTATAAGAATGAACAACCTTTTCTTTGGATAAATCTATCACGTTGCGGGCTATAATATAAGTATCCGGTTGATATCCGTAATAAACAGCGTAGCCGCCGTTATAAGCAATATCGTCCGCGCTTCTTGTGCCGTGAGAGAACAAAGCTCTCGTGTTACCCGTTTTTATGTTTTTTACCCTGAAATATCCGCTACTGATAGAAGTATAAGAAAGCAGATCGGTGTAAAATATATTGCCGTTATAAACATAAACGTTGGTTACTTCGCCGCTTGACGAGGTGAGTGAAACCGTGGTTTTTTTGGACAGGTCGGTTTTGTTCCTTATTTCGACTTTATTTCCGTCAACATAATAGTAGCAGTCGCCGCCGTCTTTAAGTTCGCCGTTTAATACAGTGCTGTTGAAAGCAAAGTTTCGTGTAAGACATTTCGCCTTGCCGTTGCTTAAACGTGAGATAAAATCTTCCGTGGACAGTAATTCTTCGCACTTCGGCGTGGTGTCAACAACGGGCACGTCGGGGATTTCCGGCACGTCGGGGATTTCGGGAGTCTCCCACGAATAATAATGCTCGTTGCCGACGTAAGTGCCGTGCCATTCGCGTTCTTCTAAATTGCTATGCTCGATAACGGGCTTTTCCGCAATAAATTCAAAACTTGCGGATATCGTAAAGCGTTCGTTGTTGGGCTTGTTAAGATACTTTATCGTAACGGTCATACTTCTTAGCAGTCCGTCTTTAACTTCAATCCAGCCCTTGATTTTATCGGTGAGCTTGTAATTTTTCTTTTGCGTTCCGCTCAGCTCGTCGGTGAAATATTCGTCTTTCATTTCAAGGTAATACCCGTTTTTAATCTTGCGGATATAGCGGATATATTTTTCTTCGTCTTGGGAAATCAAGGATAATTCGTCGTTTTTCCCGTCGGGATCTATTTTGTCAAGCGCCATCTTTTCAAGCGTTTCATAGGTTTTGTCGGGATAGTAGTGATATTTATTTTCGCTGTTAGAGTCGTAAGTTAAGATATCTCCGACGACGATTTTATGCGTTTTCGTATCGTGAAAGACGGGGTTGCCGTTTTCGTCGAAGTAGCCGTCGTAGCGGTAGTCGTCCTTAACGTCGCCGTCGAGTTCGGTTTTTAAATTGATAGAATAATATCCCAGTTCGAAATATTTTTCGTAAGCCCTTTCAATCTCGCCAAAATACCGCTTTCTGTTTACCGCGGGCACGAACACGTATACGGTAAGAACGGTGAAACCTGCAATAAACGCGGCGGCTACAAACGCGGCAACGATAATAATGAGCTTCAGACTCCATTTAAAATTACGCTGTCTTCTGGGCTTTGAGGGCCGAACGGCTTCGGGCTTTTCGGCTTCGCTTCCGCTGTCGGAAGTAAAGTAGGAATAGTCCACTTTTAAAGCCTTGCACAGAGTGTCCAGATATTCGAGCGAGGGCACGCTTTCGCCCGTTTCCCACTTGCTTATAAGCTGGTTGGAAACGTTCATCTCTTTGGCGAGGTCCTTTTGCGTCATTTCCAAAGCGGTGCGCCGTTTTTTTATTCTGTTGCCTATTTCGGTAACGTCCATAGCATTATCTCCCGAAAAAAGTTTTCTTTTACGTTAAGAATTATAGTATAAACGCATTAAAATTGCAACAGGCTGCCATTCCACGAACCGTGGAATGGCTATAAAATAATGTAAACGGTATAAATAATTTCCTGTGTGTTGCGCAAAATATGTGTATGGGAAAGAAAAACAGTAAAAAAATTATTGAAAACGTTTACGAAGGAAGCGCAAGCGCCAACGAATGTACGGGCGCGTTGCAGAGAATTTCACTCGACCCCGAAGAGGTGGCAAAGTTTCATAAGCAATATACCGAAGAATAAAATAAGGAAGGCGGCTTGATTACAAGCCGCCTTCTATTTTACCGTTTACCACGAACGGATTTTTCGAACAGTCTTTAACGGGTGCGCCGTTTTCCACAACTCTTGCGATTTTGGGTTTCTTGTTTATTGCGTCGGTTACCGTTACCGAATAGTAGCCGCCTTCCGTACAGTTCACGCTGTAATAAGCCGTAAGATACTTCTTGACAAGCGACGTTATCTTCGCGCATACGTTGTAATATTTTTTGACGGAGGTGAGGTCGAAATAAACGGGTTCTTCCACGCCCTGCTTGGCAATTGTCAGTCTGTCGCCTATTAAGTATATGCTGATTTCCACGTTCTTACCGCCCTCAAGAATTTCTCCCGAGGCTTTGAACCCGTCGGCTACGTACGATTCAAGCGCTTCGTTGTAGGGTTTGCGCGTGCGTAAGTTCAGTATAAGCACTACTACCGAGTATACGAACGTCGCCGCAAGCATAACGATATACGTTATCTGCGCCCAGTCCATAACGCCGTAATAGCCTGTCACTCTCGTCAGTCCGACGACTGCGAGCGCTATGCCCGTAAGCATAATCATCAGCATTACTGCGTACAGACAGACGTTCAGTCTGCGTATGGATTTGAAAATGCGCTGCATTTCCGATGAGGATAAATCTGTCATTTTGCGCTCCCGTAAATTTAATACTACCTTTTATATAATAAGGTTTTTGGTCGGCATTGTCAAGCGTGCCGAAGGGAAGGGGCAAAAAAAGGCGCTCTCCGTCCTCGGGACGGAGAGCGCCTCAAAAATCATTTTCGTTTTTTATCTTGCGCAGTCAAGAACAATGTAAGAAAGAGCGTTGACGCCGATTTCTTCGTTACGTTCTTCAAAGTCGTTAAGCATATCGTAAATAAACATTGTCATACCTCCGTATGTGGTTATTTTCGGGTTCGTTCCCGAATTCGTAAGCAGTATAGCACCGTTAAAAATGTTAGTCAATCACAAATTTAAATTTTTTAAAAATTTTATTTTTGTTACTTTACAACACTATTTTATGAAAATTCCGATAATTTTTGTGAATATAAAAATTAAATGTTAACTTAATGTTGAAAATTTTCATAATTAACACTTTTTTGTGATTATTCACATTTTAAAGGCAAAAGCTGATAATTACTTACCGAAAATAGTAAAAGCGCTTTGCCGCGGGGTGGTAAGGCAAAGCGCTTTGTCGTATTTTTGATTTATAATTTACTTAATCGAACCGTTCAGGTAGTCGGTGGGGTCAACCCATTCGCCGTTTTTGAAAACTTCGAAGTGGAGGTGCGAGCCGAGAAGGTATTCCGAACCGTTAGCTTCCGCAACGCTTCCTATAACGTCGCCTTTCTTGACGGTGTCGCCCTTTTTCAAGCCCGATTTGGCTTCGATAAATGTGTAAACGGTTTTAAGTCCGTTTGCGTGCGATATAGTAACGGTCGTGCCGTCGAGCTTGTCCTCGGTTACAATGCTTTCGACAGTGCCGTCGAGGCAAGCCATAACCGCCGTGCCCGCGTCAGCCTTCATATCCAGACCGGTATGGAAGTGCCAGTGACCGAGCGTTGCGTCCTTGCCGAAGTCGTAGCCGGTTGCGATATCGACTACCGCGACGGGGGAAGCGAATTCGTTGGAGGAAGAAGTGGGCTTGTTATCGCCTTGGTTGGGCTTGTTGTCATCGCCGCCGTTGTTGCCCTGGTTGGGTTTGTTGTCGTCGTCGCCGTTGTTGCCCTGGTTGGGCTGGTTTGTGCCGCTGTCGATGTGTAAGTCTTTGTGGCCCCAGTCGTTAACTGCAAAAACCGTCGTTACCGTTATTGCGGCAATCACCAGAA
>CAZACR010000047.1:0-9388 GCA_964483715.1 uncultured Clostridia bacterium | reverse complement strand
AGAAAATCGGTATAATCGACCTTGGTTCTAATTCCGCAAGATTAGTTATAGTAAACCTGTTCGAAGACGGTTATTTTATGGTCATGGACGAGCTGAAAGAAAGCGTGAGGCTCGGTCAGGATATGGAACGCGACGGCTTTTTAAAGCCCCAGCGCGTAGCCGAAACGATAAAAACACTCAGAATGTTCAAGCGCTTGTGCGACGCAAGCGGCGTTACACACATAATAGCAGTAGCTACCGAAGCTGTCCGCAGGGCAAAGAACCAGCGTTCGTTCCTTGACGAAATCCAGACCAGCTGCGGCATAAAACTGCGTGTTCTCACGGCGGAAGAAGAGGCAACGCTTGTCTACCGCGGTGTAATCAACACTATGGAAATACCTAAAGGTATTATTCTCGAAATAGGCGGCGGCTGCACTAAAATCATATATTATAACCGCAGGAATATGCTAAACTACGCAACGCTTCCTTTCGGCGCGGTAACTTTGACCGATTTGTTTGCCGACGAGGCGTTAAAGCCCGAAGAGCAGGCGGCAAAGATGGAGGAGTTCTTCACCGAACAGCTTAAAACGGTAGAATGGCTTCAGGAAGTCGAACCCGACGTACAGATGATAGGCGTAGGCGGTTCGTTCCGCAATCTGTTCAAAATCAATAAAATGGTGCACAAGTATCCTTTGGATACCGTTCACAATTTCAATATCGGAGCGGAAGATTTCTATCCCGTTTACGATATGCTCAAAGTTCTCGATTTGGACAAGAAAAAGAAGATTAAGGGACTTTCCGCGGAAAGAGCGGATATTCTCCCCACGGCTTTTGCGATAATAAAATCGTTCTTGACGTATATGAACATAGACAACTTCACGATTTCCGGTTCGGGATTGAGGGAAGGTATAATGTTCAACCAGGCTATGCCTACCACGGTGGATAAACCCATATCCGACGTTATGAATTATTCGCTTACGACGCTTGTCAAGTACTACGACTGCGACGAAAAACACGTCGAACACGTTGTGAATTTAAGCGTACAGCTTTTCAAACAGCTCCGCGTTCTTCACAAATTCCCCCGCCAGTATTTAAAAGTACTCAAGGTTGCGGCTATGCTGCACGACTGCGGTATGCGTATAAAATATTACAATCATCAGCGCCACAGCTGTTATATGATACTGAACGCTTCGCTTTACGGCGTAAGCCACAGGGAAATTGTGCTTGCGGCGTTCACGGCGTGCTGTCATAAGAAAGAGGATATAAACCAGTACGAATGGAACCGCTACCGCGACATTCTGCAGGAAGACGATATCGAAATCGTAAAGCGTCTGGGCGTTATGCTCAGAATAGCGGAGAGCCTGGACAGGAGCCATTCTGGAGTTGTCAAGGGCATAAACTGCGACATTTTGGGCGATTCCGTAATAATGAAGACAGAACTCGGCGGCGAAGCTTCGCTTGAAATTAGAGACGCTCTTCTGGCGGGTTCGGAATTCAAGAAATCTTTCCGTAAAAATCTGGAAATACTGTAACACTTATATTATGCCGTCGGCGGTTTAAACGGCGGCATTTTTGATACACTTATGCGCGTAATACTTGCAAGCGCGTCTCCGCGCCGAAGGGAGCTGTTATCCCGAATAATAAAAGACTTCGAAATTATCCCAGCAAAAGGCGAGGAGAAAGCAGATTTATCGCTTCCGCCGGAAAAAACGGCCTGCCTTCTGGCAGAAGCCAAGTGCGACGAGGTGTTTTCAGCCCACGGCGGTCTGGTTATAGGGTGCGATACGATAGTCGTCTACGGAAATAAAGTGCTGGGTAAACCAAAGGACGAGAGGGACGCGTTCGAAACGCTCGAGATGCTGTCGGGCAAAACTCACAGCGTAATTACGGGCGTTTGCGTGCGCAGCGCATATAATAAAGCGGTGGCGTTCGAAAGCACTTCGGTTACTTTTAACGCTTTAACTGCGGAATTCATAAAAAATTATATAAGCAGCGGTTCGCCTATGGATAAGGCGGGCAGCTACGGAATACAGGACGATGGCGTCGTGGCAAGCTACAGCGGCAGTTATACGAACGTCGTGGGAATGCCCGTCGAACTCGTGGAAAAACTTATAAAAGAAGTACTTAATGATGACTCGGTTAGTAATTGACATTGGTTCATGGATGACGAAAATCTATATGCTCGGATGCGGCGTCGTATTGTCGGAAGCGACTTGCGTAGCCGTCGAAAGCGACAGGAAAAAGGGCGGAGACGTCACGATTAAAGCGTACGGCGATAAGGCGCGTGCGCTGTCGGGCAAAGCGGCGCACAACACCCGCATTGTCAATCCCGTTTGCGAGGGCGAAATCGTTCATCCTCAATTGCTTTCGGCGTTGCTTGCGCATTTTCTGGAAAAGGTGGAAGTCACCCAGCGCAAGGCGAAAACTACTGAAGTGCTTTTCATAGTACCTTGCAGCGCAACGCCCAAACTTCGCGGACAGTATCTGGAAGTCGCGCGTGAATGCAATATCGGCAGAGTATATTTTACCCGCACTCCGTTCGCGGCAGTAATGGGGCACGACGTTACGGTAACCCAGACTTCGCCCGTATTCTGCGTGGACGTGGGCTACGGCAAGACGGATATCGCCGCGTTTTCTCTCGACGGAATTATATCGGGCTTTACGCTCAATCTCGGCGGCGGTAACATCGACGTGCATATTCTGGAATTGCTCAACGACAATTTTTCCGTAAAAATCGGAGCGCTGACTGCGGAGCGGCTTAAAAATACGGTCGGAAGTCTTTTGGAGGACGACAACAAAGTTACGGTAGCTGACGGCAGAGACGCGGAAAGCGGTGCTCCCGTATCTATTTCGGTCAATACCTCTCATCTTGACGAGGTGATAAAGCTATACGTAGACAAGATAGTGGAGTATTCGCGAGCGGTTCTTTCGGAACTGCCTGCGGAAGTATCGTCGGCGGTAGTCCACAGCGGAATTTACGTTTCGGGCGGACTTGCGCGTATGGACGGTTTTGCGGACTATTTCGCGAACAAACTGGGTATAAAAGTCAATCTTTGCGAAGAGCCTGCGCTCGCGTCGGTTATAGGCGGCTGCACGATACTTTCGAGCGGAGCTCTCTGCTCGAAGCTTGTCACGGTTGATTAAAATTTTTGTGAATTTAATTGTTAACTTTGATTAAATTGAATAAATTATTATCACAAAATGTTAAAATGCGATTTTCAAACACTCAATAAAGTTTTATTTGACTTTTTATGGGCGCAACTTAACAGTTGGCGGTGTTAATTTGATTAAAGTAACAATAAAAATATTTCAAGGCGTATTCGATTGTGCCGAACGGCAAATAGATGTAAAATATAAGTCGGGAGGCGTATAGAATATGGGTACAGGTACATATAGCGTGAAACCCCAAAATATAATTTACGCCGGTTTTGATTTATGCGCATTACTGCTTGCAGTGGTAGTGCTTATTAACTATGTCATGATAAAGAAAATAGACCGTCGGTCGTCGCGGGTATTCTATATGCTCAACGCACTGACGGTTGTTTGCACTTTATTTAACCTTATCGCGATAATAACGATGAGCGTAGTAATCTGTCCTGCGTGGGTGGGAGACTTATTTACCGTAGGTTTCTATTTGACGTACATAATGACGGGTGTCGTGTTCGTGGTTTATACCGTTGCGGTAATATACGAAAATAACAAAATTCCGAGAGCTTGTTACGTCGTTGCAAACGTTTTATGCGTAGTCGGAATAGGGGCGACGATTTTCTCGGCGGTAGGTTTATTCGGATTAGAGCCGAATATGGACGCTGAGGCGTATAAAGCCGTAAAGATGGGATACGAGGGTGCGATTTACGGCACGCTTGTAGCTGCGCTCGTATTCGCTCTTATCTTGACTATCTTTCATACTTACCACAAGGCCCGCGTGGCGCAGTTCAAAAAGACGAGTGTTTATAACATATTGTTTTTCTGCGTACTTAATATCGTAACGGTAATGCTGCAATACCATTTGCGTTTTCAGGTCAGCTGTTTCGCGCTCGCACTTGCAGTTATGCTTATTTACATAACGCTGCAGCGCCCCGAAGACGAAATAGACGCAACCAGCGGCGCATTCAACGCTCGTTCGTTCAGCCGCAGAGGTCACGGATTCTTAAACGAAGGCAAGCATATAACGGTGTTCGCACTCGAGCTTAACAATATGACGGTCGTCAATTCGTCATTCGGCTTGAACGGCGGCAACCAGGTAATAAAGGAAGTTGTCAGCCGCCTTAAAAAGCTTTTGCCTAAGGGTCAGTATCTGTACAGGTTAAACGGCGTAAGGTTTGCGTCGTATTTCAGGTCGGAAGAAGATTTCAATCAGTTTGCACAGCGTTATCCGGCGGTGTTCGAAAAGCCTTATTCCGTTAACGATACGGAGTTACGTCTCACGGCAACGGCGTGCAAAATAGATATGCCCGAAATTACCGAAAAGCTTTCCGAAGTGGAGGATTTGCTCAGATATTACCGCAACAGCGTAAACGTGGCGGAGGAGATAATCGTAGCCGACTCGGAAGCGCTTCTGAAAGCGCGCCGCAGAGAGCTGGTCGATTACGCAATACAGAACGCGTTGAACAACCGCACGTTCGAAGTGTATTACCAGCCTATTTACTGCGTAAACGATAATACGTTCAGCGGTTGCGAAGCGCTTATACGACTCAACGACCCCACGCTCGGGTTTATATCTCCCGACGAGTTTATCCCCATATCCGAGCAGAACGGCAAGATAATAGAAGTCGGCAAATTCGTCATAGAGGAAGTGTGCCGCTTCATAAAGACGAACAAACTGGAAGAATACGGCATAAAATTCGTGGACGTCAACATTTCGGTCATACAGTGTATGCACCCCGAAATTATAAGCGATATCGACAGCATACTCGAAAAATACCAGGTGCCGCGTTCGCTGATAAATCTGGAAATTACGGAAACGGCGTCGGCGCAGTCCTACGCAATGCTGCAGAGCAAGCTCAACGAATTGCATTCCAACGGCTTCACGATTTCGCTCGACGACTTCGGAACGGGTTTCTCATCGGTGGAATACCTTATCAATTTCCCGTTCGACGTAGTCAAGCTCGATAAAGCTCTCGTCTGGGCTTATATGAGCACGAAGAAGTATGAGCCTATTTTGCAGCACTATATGCCTATGCTTCACAGCCTCGGCACGAAAATCGTGGCGGAGGGTGTTGAAACTCAGCAGATGGTGGACGCCCTCGTTTCCCTGGGCTGCGACTATTTGCAGGGCTATTACTATTCCCGTCCTATAAAATCCGAGCAGTTCCTTGAATTCATAGCCGAGAAAAACGACATAAAAACAGCGTAAAATCAATAAAATTTTTAACCCCGAACCTGAAAAAAGGTTCGGGGTTTTTTCATAAATTTTTCACAATCTTTTATAATAGTAAAAAGGGTTTATAAGTTGACATAAATTATAAATGGCGCTATAATTTGTATTAAATTACAAAAATTTCAAGCGGATATATTTAAGAGGATAGCAGATGTTTAGAACGTTGTTAAAAAGCGTGAGGGAATATAAATTACCGTCTATTCTGTGCCCTATAGTAATGGTAGGCGAAGCGGTAATGGAAATTATTATTCCCTTCCTTATGACCTTTATAGTACACGAACTGGAAAATCTTGCCGACCCCGCGATAGGTACGGTAGATACGAACAAAATCATTATTTACGCCGTGCTTATGATAGTATGCGCGGTTTTCGCAATGCTGTGCGGTATCTGGGGCGGAAAGTTAGGAGCAAAGGCTTCGTGCGGGTTTGCGCATAATCTGCGCGAGGATATGTACAACAATCTCCAGACGTATTCCTTTGCAAATATAGACAATTATTCCACAGCAAGTTTAATAACGCGTATCACGACCGACGTTTCCAACGTACAGCTTGCATATCAGATGTGTATCCGTATGCTTGTGCGCGCACCGATATTATTTATTTCCGCAATAATTATGACGGTGCTGATAGAGCCTATGATGGCGCTTATATTCGGCGGTGCGGCAATCGTTCTCGGCATAGTAATTGCAATCTGTATGTTCAAAGTTGTTCCGTATTTCAGAATAATGTTTAAGAAATACGATAATCTGAACGCGGTAGTGCAGGAGAACTTAACCGGTATCCGCGTCGTTAAATCCTATGTCCGCGAGGACAGGGAAATTTCCAAAATGAAGAAAGCCGCAGGCGAGCTTTATTCGTCTTCGATTAAGGCGGAAAGAATTTTGGTCGTCCTTATGCCCTGCACGACGCTCGTTATGTTTATCGTAAACATATGCATACTGACAATCGGCTCGAATATGTATATCGGCAATATCGCAGGAGGCGTAAGCCCTTCGCAGATACAAACGCTCATACAGTATTCGGCGCAGATATTGTCGGGCATAATGATGGTCGCAATGTGCCTTAACTATATTTCGCTTTCCAAAGGCTCTATGGACAGAATTTGCGAAGTGCTCAACGAAAAGACTACGCTTCCCAAACCCGAAAATCCCGTATCGGAAGTCAAGGACGGCTCTATCGACTTTAAGGACGTGGATTTCTGCTACTCTCAAAAAGCCGATTTAATGGTTTTGAAAGATATCAGTCTGCACATAAACTCGGGCGAAACGGTGGGCGTAATAGGCGCAACGGGTTCGGGTAAATCCTCGTTAGTTGCGCTCATTCCCCGTCTGTACGACACCGCTCAGGGCAGCGTTTGCGTAGGCGGAGTGGACGTCAGAAATTACGATTTGAACGTTTTGCGCGATAAGGTTGCAATGGTTTTGCAGAAAAACGTGCTCTTTTCGGGCACGATTGCGGAAAACCTGCGCTGGGGCGACGAAAACGCCACCGACGAACAGATACGCTTTGCGGCAAAGCAGGCTTGCGCGGACGAATTTATAGAAAATCTGCCCGGCGGTTACGACTACGACTTGGGTCAGGGCGGCGTAAACGTTTCGGGCGGACAGAAGCAGAGACTGTGCATTGCAAGAGCTTTGCTCAAAAAACCCAGGATAATAATATTCGACGACTCGACTTCGGCTGTCGATACCAAAACGGACGCGCAGATAAGGGCGGCGTTAAAGGCGCACGCGCCCGAAATGACCAAGATTATCATAGCCCAGCGTATTGCGTCCGTGCAGGACGCGGATAAAATCGTCGTTCTGGACGACGGCAGAATAAACGCGGTAGGCACGCACGACGAGCTTTTGAAATCAAACGAAATCTACCGTGAAATTTTCGAATCGCAGACGAAAGGAGGGGACGAAAATGAGTAAGAAAAACGTTCAATCCCAAGGCGATTTTATGAAAATGAAGAAAAAGGGAGCTAAAAACCCCGCAAAAACGCTCGGCAGAGTAATAAGATACGCATTTGCAAGCAATAAACTTGCTACGTTTTTCGTCGTAATATTCGTGCTTATGGCTTCGGTTGCAAACGTAACTGCGGCGTCGCGTGTTTCGGTTATTATCAAGGAGCTTATTGCAAACGGCGCGAATGCGAACATGAAAGGCGTCGTTTATCCCACGATAATCTTTATGGGCTGTACGTATTTAATCGGCTCGATATCGTCGTTTGCGTATAACCTTATAATGATGTATATTGCGAACGGTACGCTCAAAAAGATTCGTCACGAAATGTTTATCAAGATGCAGAATCTTCCCATTAAATATTTCGATACGCATACCCACGGCGATATAATGAGTTTGTACACGAACGACGTAGACACAATGCGCCAGTTGTTGTCGCAGACGATACCGCAGATAATTTCTTCGGCAATTACGCTTATAGCAATTTTTACGTTTATGCTGCTGTACAGCGCAACGCTGCTTTTCGTCATTTTGCTGGTCCTTACTGCTTCCGTATTCATCATAAAGACTATAGGCGGCAAATCGGCGAAGCAATTCGTCGTCCACCAGAAAGCGCTGGGCGATTTGAACGGCTACGTGGAGGAAATGACGGAAGGACAGAAGGTCATCAAGGTTTTCTGTCACGAGCATCAGGCGAGGGAGAATTTCAAAGTAGTCAACGACAAGCTTAACGAAGCTGGCTACAAGGCAAACTCCTACGCGTTCGTCTTAGGACCCGTTATAAACAATATCGGCTATCTGCAATACGTTTTAGTTGCTTTCGTAGGCATAATGATAATTGCCGTCGGCGGCAACGAAATCGGACTTTTATCCGTTTACAGTACGGTCTGGAACGCAGGCGAAGCCAACCGTGTTGCGGTCACGGCGGGTATGCTCGTATCGTTTATGATGTTCTCAAGGCAGTTCAATATGCCCGTTATGCAGGTATCCCAGCAGTTCAGCGCGATAGTAATGGCGCTTGCGGGTGCGGAACGTATTTTCGAAATGACGGACACTCCCGCGGAAGATATGGGCGGCAGCATAACGCTTACCAAAGGCGAGAGTGCGGCAGGCGAATGGGCATGGAAGAAGCCTCTTGCAAACGGCACTTTCGAATATATTCCGTTAAAGGGCGATATCCGCTTTAACGACGTAGTGTTCGGCTATAACGAAGATAAAGTCATTTTAAAGAATATAAGCCTTTACGCAAAACCCGGTCAGAAGATAGCATTCGTAGGTGCGACGGGTGCGGGCAAGACGACGATAACAAACCTTATCAACCGCTTCTACGATATTCAGTCGGGCGAAATAACCTACGACGGAATAAATATCCGCGATATCGCAAAGCCAGATTTGCGCCGTTCGCTGGGTATAGTTTTACAGGATACGCACCTTTTCACGGGCACGGTTATGGACAATATCCGCTACGGCAGACTTGACGCGACCGACGAAGAGTGCATAACGGCTGCAAAGCTTGCGAATGCGGACAGCTTTATAAAGCACCTGCCCGAAGGTTACCAGACGGTTATCAAGGGCGACGGCTCCAATCTTTCACAGGGTCAGAATCAGTTGCTTGCAATAGCGCGCGCAATGGTTTCGGAATGTCCCGTACTCATTCTGGACGAAGCTACTTCTTCCATAGACACCCGTACGGAAAAGCTTATCGAACAGGGTATGGATAAACTTATGGAAGGCAGAACGGTGTTTATAATCGCCCACAGGCTTTCCACGGTACGCCGCAGCAACGCGATAATGGTGCTTGACCACGGCGTGATTATAGAGCGCGGTGACCACGAACAGCTTATAGAGCAGAAAGGCAAGTACTATCAGCTTTATACCGGCGCTTTCGAATTAGAATAATCAACAAACGGTGTGCAACTTAGCACACCGTTTTTCTTGCTTTATCCGTACTTTTTTAATATAATATTAGTCGTAATATAAACGTGATAAAAGGTCAAACGATGAAACAACCCAGCAAATACATTCGCAATTTCTGCATAATCGCCCACATAGACCACGGCAAGTCCACGCTTGCGGACAGGCT
>CAZACR010000046.1:0-9769 GCA_964483715.1 uncultured Clostridia bacterium | reverse complement strand
GTATGGGCATAAGCGTTACGCCGAGGCGCTCCGCTTCGTCCTGCTCTATATCCGACGATGAATCGACTAAAATTTTTATCATTGTATCTCCTTAATGCAAAAACAGTTTGACTTTGTTTCCGCTCATTTATCAGTCACCGCCATATTCTTGCAATAATCCTCTAACTTTTCGGAGACGGTCTCGAGACATTGATAGAAAGTTTTTCTCTGCTCGTCTGTAAGCGTGCCGCCTGCGGCGTCCACCGCCCTCTGCGCCTTTTCAACAATCGCTTCCGCAACCGTTTTTCCGAGTTCCGTCAACTCTATCGGCGAATTGTAGCTGTCCGCTCCGTAGGTTACGTATTTCTTTTCGGAAAGCAATTTCAGCGCACGCGATATCGCCGCTTTGTCTTCAAGCGTTTGTTTGGAAAGTTCGCTTGCGGTCATTTTTCCGTGTGTGTAAATGTTGTAAATACACATAACGTGTACCGCCTTCAAATCGTATTCGCGCATTTCGATAAGCTTTATTTTCTGCACGAGTTTGTACAGTTTGATTATACTGAACGTAAAATTTTCGAACCGTTCGTTCATTGGAAATTACTCCTTACTTGTTGATTTATCAACAAAAGTATACAGTATTATATTTATCTTGTCAACTATAAATGAATAGTAAAAGCGGCTTTCGGAAATTTTCCGAAAGCCGCTTATAGACGAAGCTATCCCCGACACTAATTGTTCTAAGCGAAAAATTATTTGATAAACCCAAGGCAAACCTTTTGCTGTGCGTCCTTGCACAGCTGCAAGAACTCCCTTGAATTTCTCTGTGAATTTTTCAGCTTATAACCGCTACGCGTCTTGAACAGAAGATTTTTGTTACTGTCGAGGCGAGCGGTTGCAGTCGTACAAGGCCGTACGACAAAACCGGTCAACAAAGACAGAGGCTAAAAGCTTCATTCAAGAAAATAGTGATGAGGATAGCTTCGTCTACATTTTATTGTTTTTTATTGTAATTGATTAGGCAACCGCTTGCAATTATCGCCTTTTCCTCTTTGGTAAGAGGACCTACCGTCAGGAAAATATTAGTCGTTTTACCGTCCGAAATTACCTTTGCGGGAATTGCGGGGTCGTCCTTGACTATATAATCGGTTATATTTTCGATATACACCAAATCGCCGACGTTTAAATCAAACTTCTTGCACACAAACGGAAGCATACCCCAGTTTATAAGGTTGGAGCGGTAGCGCTTGGTTGCGTATTCGAGTGCGAAATTGGCAACACCCCCCAGCACTCTTTGGCAGGAAGCCGCCTGTTCGCGAGCCGAGCCATCGCCGGGTTTTCTTGCCGCAACAGCGCTGCCGAACATTACGTCCGCAGGCAGTTTAAAGCCGAGCTTATCCGTAATCTCTTTGGGCAACGCGCCGTTTTTACGCCTTGCTTCCTCCGCCGTTTTTACCTGCTTTGCCCTGCCGACATAAGCGGGGTCTTTACGCGAAAGCGCGAACTCCGCAAGTCTTAACGGGTTAGAGCGGTACGACGAAGTTTCGCCCGAAGGAATGAGTTCGTCGGTTGTGGTTACGGGGTCGTTGATGACCGAAACAACCTCTATAAGCAGATTTTTTGCAAGAGGAAGCTGTTCGGGCCAGTCCGCAATATTGTTGCCGTACACAACTTTCGCGCTCGCCTGCGGCTGAAGCGCGCCGCGGTAAACTCTGTTTTCGTATATAGAACTGTCGAAATAGTATTTCTTGATTTTTTTGTTGTATTCGACTTCAGTTGCCGGTGTGAGCACGCCGCCGTTAGCCGCCGTTGCCGCAATCGAGCGCGCGTCCATAAGCGCAACCGCCGAAAGCTGGTTTTCGCCGAGCTTGCTGCCCTCTCTGTTTTCGAAATTGCGGGTCGTATGCCTGATTGAAAGCGCGTTGTCCGCAGGGGTGTCGCCCGCGCCGAAGCAAGGTCCGCAGAACGCCGTTTTGATTATCGCGCCCGAACTCATAAGCGAGGAAACGTAGCCGTTGTCCGCGAGGCACTTGAACACGGGCTGTGACTGTGGATAGAGCGAAAGCGAAAACTCGCCGTTGCCGCAGCTTTGTCCGCGCAGAATTTCCGCGGCTTCCGCAATATTTTCGTAATTGCCGCCCGCACAGCCTGCGATTATGCCCTGGCTGACATGTATTTTACCGCGTTTAATCTTATCCAAAAGCTTGAACGGCTTGCCCTTGTCGCCCTTTAAAGCGTTACCCTCTTTCTCCACTTCGCCCAAAATGTCTTTCGCGTTGTCTATGACCTCGCGTATAGTGTAAGCGTTTGACGGGTGGAAAGGAAGCGCAATCATCGGTTCTATCTTGGAAAGGTCGATAACCACCGCGCCGTCGTAGTATGCGGGCTGGGCGGGATGCATTTCCTTGAAATCTTCGCTTCTGCCGTGAATGTTGAAAAATTCTTTGGTAATTTCGTCCGTTTCCCAAATACTGGTAAGGCATGCCGTTTCGGTAGTCATAACGTCTATACCGCAACGGAAATCCATAGAAAGGTTCTTTATTCCGGGGCCGATAAATTCCAGAATTTTATTCTTTACAAATCCCTTTTTGAACGTTGCGCCGACCAAAGCGATAGCAACGTCGTGAGGACCTACTCCCTTTTTGGGCTTGCCTTTAAGATAAACCGCGATAACTTCGGGGCGCTTTACGTCGTAAGTCTGGTTTAAAAGCTGTTTTACGAGTTCGGGTCCGCCCTCGCCAACCGCCATCGTGCCGAGAGCGCCGTAGCGCGTGTGACTGTCCGAGCCCAAAATCATTTTGCCGCAGCCGGCTTCCATTTCGCGCATATACTGGTGAATTACCGCAAGATGGGGCGGAACGTAATTGCCGCCGTACTTTTTAGCAGCCGTGAGCCCGAAAACATGGTCGTCCTCGTTGATAGTTCCGCCTACGGCGCACAGCGAGTTGTGGCAGTTCGTAAGCGTGTAAGGCACGGGAAATTCCGTTAAGCCCGAAGCCTTTGCCGTCTGTATTATTCCTACGTAGGTAATATCGTGGGAGGCGAGCGCGTCGAATTTCAGTTTGAGATTTTCTTCACTGCCGCGGTTGTGCTTTTTCAGTATGGAGTATGCAAGCGTGCTTTTTACGGCTTTTTTCTTCTTTTCTTCCACCATAAAAGCAACGTGTTCCCTTACGAGAGCACCTTCCATATAGTACACTCCGCCTTTTATGAGCTTTATCATAAATTCTCTTTCGCCTCCTTTTCGGAAAATGTGTGTGGATTTCATTTTATACTATAATCCGTTTTAAAGCAAGCTTAATTGCGCCCGAAAACAAATTTAAAAAATATCATCTTAAATTCACTTGCGTTGACTTGCGTTTTATTGCCGTTTGATTGTATAATGGCTGTATGATACGTTTTAAATACAAGTTTACTAACTTTATGAAAGCCGCTATCTGGCTGGGAATTGCGTTAAGCGTTGCGGGATTTATAGCAAATTTAGTAATGTGCATAAGCAACGGCGTATCGTCCGCGGCAAACCCTTTGTACCCGATCTTGCAATATTCGCTTATGTTCTTTGCAACTGTGCTGTTGTTTGCGATTTTAGTTTCCGTAATAGCGCGGTCGGCGTATATAATCGACGGCAAGAAGTTCAAAACGCAGTTCGGATTTATAATAAGCAAGTATAACATAGAAGATATCGAAACGGTTACGCTGGACAGAAAGACGAACAAGCTCGCCGTGACGTTTAAAAACGGCAACTATATCGTAATAGTTGTCAAGCAGGACTGGTACGACGACTTTATAACCGCTCTGCTTAAAGCAAGCCCCAAGATAGAGTACTCGATAATTTCTCTCGAAAACAAGCCCGAAGACGACAAGAAATAAAAAAAGAGCTGAAATTTTTCAGCTCTTTTTCTTCTTTTTGTGAAGCATTTTTTTAATGGAAGTGCGGTGCTCTTCCCCCGCCATCAGCCTCTTTAAATTTGCCTGGTGCTTTAACCAGGTAATTAAATTGAGCGCCAGCAGGAACATAAACATTATAATAACGTACGCGTTTGTGATTATCTCCGCATAGCGCAAAGCGAATATTACCGCCTGCCATATCGTGTAAATAGATACACCCAACAGCGAGCCCATAGACCCCCACTCGGTAAAATACATATAGAAGAAAAGCAGGAAGAAAATTGCCAGACCGATAAACGCGAACCACCAGACTTCGCAGGAAATCGAGCACCAGCAAAGCCCTATCGTGGTTGCAATGCCCTTGCCGCCTTTGAACTTCATCGTTACGGGGAAAACGTGCCCGATAACGGCTGAAACCGCGAAAAGATACCTGACAAAGTCCGCGACGGAAACGTAATTCGTGCCTGCGAAATAGTAGTTTTTGAAAATGAGGAAGCCCGCGACTACGGGTATACCGCCTTTCAAACCGTCGCAGACAAAGTTTAAAATGCCGTAAAATAAACCGAGCTGACGCGATACGTTCATAGAACCGGGGTTGCCGCTTCCTTCCTTTCTTATGTCGTGGTGCTTTAACCTTGCAATTAAAATTGCAAAGTTGAAACAGCCGCAGAAATAGCTTATCACCGCACCCAGAACGAGCCAGTACCAGCCCTGCGCCAAATCGAAAGGCTTCATATTTGTAAAGTCAAAATGATACATACAGCTTAATCGTCCTTCTTCTCTCTTGTTACTATGCGGATAGGCGTGCCCGAAAAGTCAAACGCGTTCCTTATGGAGTTTTCCAGAAAACGCTCGTAGGAAAAGTGCATTAAATCCTGAGAATTGACGAACAATACGAACGTGGGCGGAGCGACTGCAACCTGCGAGGAATAGTAAACCCTCAGCCTTCTGCCGTTGTACGAAGGCGGTTCGTTCGCGCGGACCGTGTCCGAAATCAAGTCGTTCAGCGTGCCCGTCTGTACGCGCATATGGGCGTTCTGGTACACCTTGTCCACCGCCGTCATAATCTTTTCGACGCGCTGTCCCGTCTTTGCCGAGATGTAAATGGACTTGAAATAATCCATAAACTTCAAGTCTTCTTTCAGCTTGTCCTCGAACTTGTTTATGGTGTTCGTGTCCTTTTCAATCAAGTCCCACTTGTTCATTACGATTACGGAGGGCTTGCCCTGTTCGTGCACATAGCCTATAATTTTGGTATCCTGCTCGGTCAGCCCTTCGGTGCTGTCTACAACCAAAAGGCACACGTCCGCTCGGCGCACTGCGTCGAATGCGCGCATAACCGAATAATACTCGACGTCGTCCTCGACCTTGGACTTTTTGCGAATGCCAGCCGTGTCGATAATCGTATAAGAGCGCCCGTCGTAGGAAAATTTAGTGTCTATCGCGTCGCGCGTAGTGCCTGCGATATCGGTAACAATTGAGCGTTCGAAGCCGAGCAATCTGTTTACAAGGCTGGATTTGCCCGCATTGGGCTTTCCGACGACCGCTATTTTAACGCTTTCGTCCTCTTCGTTTACGTATTTTTCAAAGTAACTTACGGCTTCGTCCAGAACGTCGCCTATACCCTTGCCGTGCTCTGCGGAAACGGGGAAAGGCTCGCCCAAGCCCAGAGAATAGAACTCGAAAACCTTGTCTTCGGAGTATTCGTCGATTTTGTTCACGACTAAAATTACGGGTTTTTTACTGCGGCGGAGCATATCCGCGACCTCGTAATCGGACGTGGTAAGCCCCTCCTTTCCGTCCACGAAAAAGAGAATAACTACAGCCGTTTCGATAGCGACTTCCGCCTGCTTTTTGATTTGCTTCCACATTAAATCGTCGCTTTTCAGCTCAATGCCGCCCGTATCGACGATGGAGAACGCCTTGCCGCGCCATTCCGCGTCGGCGTAAAGCCTGTCGCGCGTAACGCCCGGTCTGTCCTCCGTGATTGAAATTTTTCTGCCCGCGACTTTATTGAAAAACGTGGACTTGCCGACGTTAGGTCTGCCTACGACGGCAATTAAGGGGTTTGACATAAATAATAAACCTTTTGCTTTAATACACGTAAATTATAAAGTAAACGGAAAAAATTGTAAAGCGGTTTGCGCAAAAATTGCGCAAACCGCTTCGAATATCGATTTTAAGTTAAATCAGAAGCCGAACCACATTCCGAGAATGTTGAAGCCCAAAAGGCTGAGGAACGCGAGAACCGAGAATACCCAGAAAAGAATTCTCCAAGTTTTGCTCTTGCCCCAGGAATACGCGTACGCCGCGAGGAATACGCTTACGAACAGCGCAAGGTTTGCAATCAGGTTCATAACGCTTACGATTCTTCCCATCGTAGAGCCCATACCTTCGACAATCTTGCAAGCTATTAAAATCTTGAAGATTAAGGTGATAAAACCTGCGATACCCGAAATGATTATGCCCCAGAAAGCAGTAGCCTTAACGATAGGATAGTTGCTTGACGAAGCACTTCTGTTACTTTTCTTTGCCATAAAAAATTGTCTCCTTTTTATTTGTTCGCGTATATTATACCACGCTAAAATCAAAAATCAACCGTTTAAAGCAAATTATCCAAGCCCAGCTTTTTTAAAACTTTTGTAAAATAATCGGGTAACGGGGCGATAAACTGCATTGCCTCTCCCGTCGTCGGGTGCGTAAACTGCAATTTGTATGCGTGGAGAAGCTGACCGTTCAAACCGAACTCACGCTTTTTTCTGCCGTAAACGTCGTCGCCGACTACGGGGTGGTTGAGGTGCTTTGCGTGCACCCTTATCTGATGAGTTCTGCCCGTCTGCAAATCGAAACGGCATAGCGTATAGCCGTTGTTTCTGCCCAGAACGGTATAGTCCGTTATCGCGATTTTGCCCTTTTCGGGCGCGACCACCGCCATTTTAACCCTGTCGGAAGGGCTTCTGCCTATGTAGGTCGTAACCGTTCCGCTATCGTCTTTCAAGTTGCCTTCGAGCAACGCGATATAGGTGCGGCGGCAGGACTTTTCGGCTATCTGCTCCGCAAGGCTTAAATGCGCCTTGTCGTTTTTCGCAACGACGAGCAAGCCCGAAGTGTTTTTATCTATGCGGTGGACTATCCCGGGGCGGATAACGCCGCCTATGCCGCTTAAATTATCCAGTTTATATAACAGCGCGTTGACGAGAGTGCCGTCCTCGTTGCCGTTGCCCGCGTGCACGGTTAAGCCCTGCGGTTTGTTTATCACCGCCAAATCGTCGTCCTGATACACAATATCGACGGGGATATCCTGCGGAACGGCGACACATTCTTTAAGTTCGGGCAGAGTTACGTGAAGCTTGTCCCCCGCTTCCACCTTTTGGGAAGCTTTTGCCGTTTTGCCGTTGATTGAAACCGCACCGCCTTCGAACAGTTTTTTGACCGCCGAACGCGTGAAGTCGGGCAACATACTACTTAAATATACATCGGCACGCGAGCATTTTTCTTCCGCGGTAAAAGTTTTCTCTTCCATCAGTCTTCGCGCTCTTCGTCCGTTTGCTCGGGTTTGGAGTTAGCCTTTTGCTCTTTCTCCTCGTCGGCTTTTTCACGCGCGGCGACGCGCGCCTTCGCTCCTTTTGTAAGCGGTAAAACCGCCCATTCGTTGAAAAACAACACGTCGATTATTGCCAAAATCACACCTAAAACTATAAAGAAATCGGCAAAGTTACAGCACGCCCATGTACCGAAAATGTTCATCCACACAAAGTCGCGCACGTAGCCGAGCGCAATTCTGTCAACCAAATTGCCGATAGCGCCCGAAGCTATCATTGCAAGCGCGAGCTTTAAAACGACGAAGCGTTCGGGAAGGAAAATAAAGAACACCGCAACCGCAATGAACATTATTAAAGACAGTATTATTAAAAACGCTCTGCCCCACTCGTAGCCTGCAAATGAAGAGAACGCAGCACCCGTGTTGTGGTTTAAGGGGCTATTTTCTACCCCTATGAAATTCGGGATAACCGTAAAATTCCAATTAAAAGCTTCGTAGCAATATTTCAATATCAAATCGACAGCGAGCAAAACGGCAAACACGGCGAGCATTATTACCGTGATTTTACCGAACTGTATTTTCAGTTTTTTGAAAATTCCCTTTTTCTGCATAGCACGATTATACCACACCGCTTCCCATTTTAAAAGCGTTTAGTTGCAAAAACAGGATAAAAAATTGAGCACGGCTTTTTAAAAGCCGTGCTCACTGTTTTATAAAGCCAAGGCTGATTAAAATCGCTTTGTCTACCTTGGACATTGTTCCTTCGGGTATCTCCCCTATCTTTTCCTTTAATCTGCGCTTATCGAGCGTGCGGATTTGTTCTAAAAGTATAACCGAATCCTTTGCAAGCCCGAACGAGCCGACGGGAAGTTCAATATGGGTTGGGAGTTTTGCCTTGTTGATTTTACTTGTTACCGCCGCCGCTATTATCGTGGGTGAAAATTTATTGCCCACGTCGTTCTGCACGACGAGAACGGGTCTTACCCCGCCCTGCTCACTACCCACGACGGGCGACAAATCGGCATAGTACAGTTCACCGCGTTTTATCGTCATCTTAAACCTCTTTACCGCGCGGATAAATCTTACCCGCGCTAAGGGCAGTCATATTATATTATACGCCTGCCGACATATAAATTGTTGACTGTTGCGGTGCTATTTATACTTTATTTTATTTAAAAATGGTGGGTATCTTTATCATATAATCGACGCCCGTATTCAAAAGCAGAATTTCACACGTAAGACGGTATGCGAAATAGCCGAGCAATAAAGTTAACATTGTTATGCCCGCCGCTTTGCCGAGCTTGTTGCCCTTTAAGAACGAGAAGCCGAGCAGCACCGCCGCCGCGATTATCGAGAAGTAGCCGTCCGCCAAAGTCGAAGGGTCGAACGGAACGCCGCCGCTTGCGCCTGCCGCACTCACAAACCCCAAACCCGCAACGAAAAGGATATTTGCGATATTGCTGCCTATGATATTGCCCGTCGCAAGCCCCATATCGCCCTTTCTTGCGGCGGAAACCGAAGTTACGAGTTCGGGCAAAGACGTGCCGAACGCAACGACCGTGAGCGCAACTATTCCCGTCGAAAGATGGAAAACGTTCAATGCGATATACGTTGCGCCGTCTACAACCAGCTGAGCGCCGCCCACTACCATTGCCAGACCTACAATCGTGATAATAATTAAGAACCAGGTCTTTTCTTTAAGCTCTGCGTATTTGCCCTTTACCTTATCAATAAAGCCGAAGAAGCCTTCGCGGGGGGCTAAGGTCGCTTCTTCCAGCGCGGGCGTTGCCGTTACGGACTGCTCCATCAATGCGGGTTTGTTGCGCTTTGCCATAACGATTGTGTACGCCATAAACAGCGCGTACAAAAAGAGCAAAATCAATCCGTCGTACCACATAAAGCTCTTGCCGATATCGCCGAGGAAAATGAACAGCAAGCTTATACCGATGAGGAAAGGAATTTCTATATAGCGCGAGCTCTTTTCCACGGGGATTTTGGCAATCAGCGCGGATATGCCGAGTATAAGCAGAATATTTATCATATTACTGCCCAGAACGTTGCCCATAATAACGCTTGCGCCGCTCATATCGCCCATAGAAGCTTTTATGCCGCCGATAATCGAAACTGCCGCTTCCGGTGCTGAAGTGCCGAGAGCTACCACAGTCAAGCCTATTGCGAACGTGGAAACTTTAAGTTTTGCGGCTATGCCCGAAGCTCCGTCCACGAAGAAGTCCGCACCCTTTACCAAAAGCACGAAGCCGACAATCAACAAAAATACCCATAAAAACGCCATAGTTAAAACCCCATTCTATATATTGTTTATAAATTATTATCGTTTTTATGCCGAAGTAACACATCATTCGG
>CAZACR010000045.1:0-9794 GCA_964483715.1 uncultured Clostridia bacterium | reverse complement strand
GCCCGTCCAGTCGTAGCTCCCCATCAGCCGCACGCCCCTCTTAATATATAGGTTATTCTGAGGCTTTTCATAGACTGCCGTATTCCCCGCCTCGTCCACATAAGGGCCATTGATATCCTCCGAGCGGAACACCCGTATCTGGTAGCCCCCGGCAGCCGTCAGGCCCCCGTAAGACAAAAACAGATAATAATAGCCTCCCGTGTGGATGATAAAAGAACCCTCTCCGGACACGCCTAAACCTCCTGCAATCTTGTGCCCATAATAGGCATCGGACTGATTCTCCACTGTCTCATAGACGGTGCTGTAATCCCTTAAACCCGTCTCCCCGTCCAGCTTCAGCTGATAGGGTCGGAATTTTGGACGCGGATATGAGCCTGCACTTTTCCGACTACCGCAGCGGCGAGAGGACCTTCCAGCTTATCACGCAGGTCGCGGGCAGAAGCGGAAGAGCGGGCAATAAGGGCAAGGTAGTTTTGCAGACCTATTCGCCCGAAAATTACATACTGCGCTATGCGGTGGAGTACGACTATAACGGATTTTTCAACAACGAAGTCAAAATGCGCAAAGCGGCATTGTTTCCGCCCTATTCGCTGATATGCAGAATTATGGTGGTTTCGGAAGATAACGACGCGGCGCTCGAAGCGCTCAAAAGCGTATACTTCTCGGTCGAGGATATAAGAAAGGCGGACGCGGCGGAGTTTATATTCTTAAACAAAATGCACTCGCCCATAAAGAAGATACAGGGCAAGGTGCGCTATCAGGTGCTCGTGCGGTTAAAAACGAAAAAGCATCTGGAAGAGCTTTACGATATCGCGGTTGCAAACTGCAGCTCTTCCGTACTCGTGTACGTTGAAGAGAACCCCGTAAATTTATCATAGAAGAGGTTAGGTAGAATTATGGCTTATAGATATGTTGTACAAATCGGCGACGAAACGCTTAGAAAAAAGTGCAGGGAAGTTAAGAAGTTCGACGACGAGCTTTGCAAACTTCTCGACGATATGAAGGAAACCGTGCGTGCCGAAGACGGCGCGGGGCTTGCCGCTCCGCAGGTCGGGGTTGATTTGCGCGTTGTCGTAATTGATTTGGAAGAGGGGTATTTCGAAATGATTAACCCCAAATTATTGTCGGTTAAAGGCGAGCAGACGGGACCCGAGGGCTGTCTTTCGGTTAAGGGTAAGCACGGTATCGTCACCCGTCCCAACAAGGTCAAAGCCGAATACCGCGACAGAACGGGCAAGAAGCACACCGTTACGGGAGTGGGTTTATTCGCGCGCTGTATGTGTCACGAGTTCGACCATTTGGACGGCATTCTGTACGTCGATAAGGCGGAATCCGTAGAGGAAGAGGCGCAGGTAGATTAAATGAAGATAATTTATGCAGGCTCGCCCGAATACGCGGTTGCGCCTTTAAAAGCTCTTATTGACGCGGGTAAGCAAGTGGTTGCGGTTATTACCCAGCCCGACAAGCCCGTCGGCAGAAAAGTAATACTCACGCCCACGCCCGTAAAACAGTTTGCGCTGAGCTGCGGTTTGCCCGTATACGATTTTGCAAAGATACGCGAACGGGCGGAAGAAGTTAAGGCAATCGGCGCGGACGTTATGATAACCTGCGCCTACGGTCAGCTTTTATCTCGCGAAGTATTGCAAGCCTTTCCACAAGGCGTTTACAATCTCCACGCGTCGCTTTTGCCCCTTTACCGCGGAGCAAGCCCCATTCAGTCGGCGATACTCGCGGGTGAAGAGTACACGGGCGTTACCGTTATGAAGACGGAGCTCGAGCTCGATTGCGGCGGCATACTTTCGGTTAAACGCATTGCGGTAAACGGCGAAACGTGCGGAGAACTGTCGGAAAAACTTTCCGCGCTTTCCGCACAAGCCGCGGTCGAAGCGGTGGAGCTTTTAGAAAGCGGAGAAAGCGAATTGCTCGTTCAGGACGAAGCAAAGGCGACCTATTGCAAGAAGATAAATAAAGCGGACGCAAAGATTGATTTTACAAAACCTTGCGTTGAGGTTGCAAACCTAATAAACGCGTTCAGCCCTTCCCCCGCGGCGTTTGCTGAGCTTAACGGCGGTGCGGTAAATATTTTAAAGGCGCTACCTATCGAGGGTACAGGAAATGCTGGCGAGGTTTTGCTCGCGGACAAGAGGGGAATAACAGTTGCTTGCGGCAGCGGCGCCGTGAATATATCGCGTTTGCAGTTTGCGGGCGGAAAACCGCTTACGGCGGCGGACGCGGCTAACGGAAGAAAGATAAAGGCGGGCGATAAGTTTGACTAATCCCTTAACCGACCCGTATTTTGTGTTATCCAAGGTATATTCGGGCGGCAAATACATAAAACAAGCCCTTTCGGAAACACCGGTAGAGCCTTTGAACAAGGCGCGCACGGTGGCAATCTGCTACGGCGTTCTGGAAAAGGACGGGTATCTGAACTACGTAATTTCGGGCAACGTGACATCTTCGCCCAAAGCGGCTGTAAAGCTCATTTTAAAAATTGCGCTGTATATGCTGGAATTTATGGGCAAGCATGATTATATGGTCGTGGACAGTGCGGTGGAGCTTACGAAGAAACTGGGCAAAGGCGGTGCGGCAGGGTTTGTGAACGGTTTTTTGCGTTCGTATAAACTGCCCGAACTTCCGCAGAATCCCACGGAAGCGCTGGCTGTAAAATGCTCCGTTCCGCTATGGCTTGCAAAGAAAATCAAGCGCAGTTATAAAGGCGAAGCGGAAGCAATTCTCTCCGCACCCTCCTTTGGTCTATGCGTTCGGTTCGAGCGCGGTGCGGAAAAATATATCGATAAACCGCATACGGATACGCCGTTCGAAAATGCGTATATATTCCCCAACTTTGTGCGCGACGAAGCGTTCTTTACGGGCGATTATACCTTTCAGTCGGTGGGTTCTGTTGCGATTTGCTCGGCAATATCCCCGTGCGAAAGGCTTCTGGACGCTTGCGCAGCCCCCGGCGGCAAGTCAGTACTGCTTGCAAAAAAGTGTGCAAGCGTAACCGCGTGCGAGCTTCATTCCCACCGCACTTCGCTTATAGAGCAATACGCAAAACGTATGAAAGCGGGCAACGTAACCGCGGTAACGGCGGACAGCACGCAGTTCAATAAAGAATACGAAAACGCGTTCGACGCGGTGCTTTGCGACGCGCCCTGTTCGGGTACGGGCGTAATAAACGAAAACCCCGATATCAAATTGAACAGAACGGAAGAAGATATTGCGGAGCTTACAAAAATTCAGTCGGCAATTCTGGATAACTGTTCGCGGTACGTAAAGAGCGGCGGCAAGCTGTATTATTCCACGTGCTCTATACTTCCGGAAGAAAACGACAGCGTCGCCGTGGGCTTTTTGCAAAAACACCCCGAATACGAGCTTGCAATTCCGTCCTCGCCGCTTGAGAATAAAACGACTGGCTACGGCTTGCAGTTCCTGCCGCACATATCGCTGGGCGCAGGGTTTTATTTGACCTCTTTTACAAAAAAATGAAAAGCATTTTACAGGACTTAAACTACAACCAAATAGAAAACTTGGTAGCGGAATTGGGCGAAGCAAAGTTTCGCGCAAAGCAGCTTTACGAAGGACTCGTCAAGGGCAAGAAGATAAGCGAAATAGCCGTTCTGCCCAAGCCTTTCCGCGAAAAGCTTTTACAAGAATACGAGGACTGCCCCGTAGAAATTCTGAAAACCTTTACAAGCGCGGACGGCACGGAAAAGTATTTGTTCAGGCTCGCCGACGGAAACGTTATAGAAGGCGTTTTAATGAAGTACAAGTACGGCAACACGCAGTGCGTTTCCACGCAGGTGGGCTGCCGTATGGGCTGCAAATTCTGCGCGAGCACGTTAAACGGCAGGATACGCGATTTAACCTCGGGTGAAATTTTATCTCAGGTTCTTATCGTCAACGCATTGCACGCTTCGGGTAAGGAGCGCGGAGTAACCAATATCGTACTTATGGGAAGCGGCGAACCGCTGGACAATTACGATAACGTCGTTACTTTCTTAAAAAACGTCACCGCAGAGGGCGGAATTAACGTTTCGGCGCGTAATATATCGCTGTCAACGTGCGGTTTGGTTGATAAAATGCGCGCGCTCGCGGAAGAGGGCTTGCCCGTAAATCTGACCGTTTCGCTGCACAATACCACGGACGGAGAGCGGGCGCGGACTATGCCGATAGCCAACAAGTGGAAGATATCCGAAATTCTCGACGCATGCTCGTACTACTTCGAAATGACGGGCAGGAGGTACATTTTCGAGTATTCGCTTATAGAGGGCGAAAACTGTGACAACCGCCACGCAGAAGAGCTGATAGCTCTGCTGAAAGGCAGACCGTGCCATGTCAATTTAATCAGGCTGAACGAGGTAAAGGAGCGCGATTTGAAAGCGCTCGACGACAAACGCGCATACCGCTTTTTAGGTCTGCTTGAAAAGGGCGGACTTTCCGCGACACTGCGCCGCCAAATCGGTTCGGATATAGGCGGTGCTTGCGGTCAATTAAGAATAAATTACTTAGACGATAAGGAGTAGAATAATGAAATTCAAAGTTGCGCCTTCGATACTGTCGGCGAATTTTTCGGCGATGGGAGAGGCTATTAAAAAGATAGAAGCCGCAGGCGCTGATTTAATACATTGCGACGTTATGGACGGAAGCTTTGTAGAGCCTATAACGTTCGGCGGACAAATGGTTAAAAATATCCGTCCGCTCACGTCCTTGCCGCTCGACGTTCACCTTATGATAGAGCACCCCAAAACGCAGATTAAATTTTTTGCGGAAGCGGGCGCGGACATCATAACGGTTCACTACGAAGCGTGCAAAAAAATCTCTCCTACCTATTTGAAGGAAACGCTTGAACTCATAAAGTCGTACAACGTAAAATGCGGAGCGGTTATAAATCCCGATGCTTCCGCGGAAGATTTGTACGACGTTCTGCCGCTTTGCGATATGGTGCTTGTAATGTCAGTATTTCCCGGCTACGGGGGTCAGAAGTTTATTCCCTCCGCCTTAGAAACGTTAAAAAAGCTGCGCGCCCGCGCAACGGCGATAGGCAGAGGGGATATGGATATAGAAATCGACGGCGGAGTGACTGTTGCCAACGCGGCGCAGATACGCGAGGCCGGCGCTAACATTCTGGTTGCGGGCTCCGCGGTGTTCGGCGCGGAAGATACGGCTAAGGCTATCAGCGCGATAAGGGGCGAATAGTGAAAGGCATACTTCTTTTAAACGGCGAGCCCTATAAAGGAAAAATCGACGATACCCAAGCTTTGGTCGTGTGTTGCGACGGTGCGTACGAGTGGGCTAAAGGCAGAGTGCGCATAGATAAAAACGTGGGCGACTTCGATTCACTCGGATATATGCCAGAGCCTGCTCCCGAAGAGATATATCCCGCGGAAAAAGATTATACTGACGGGGAAATCGCTCTCAGAAAGCTTATCGACTGCGGCGCCTGCGAGATTGAAATATACGGCGGCGGAGGCGGCAGGGAAGACCATTTTTTAGGCAATCTGCAACTGCTTTACTATGCGCATATGCGCGGCGTAAAGGTGAAAATGATTACCGGGCGTTCGGAAATTTTTCCTGTTAGCGGAAAGGTAGTTTTTGACGGTTTGGTCGGCTCAACCGTGTCGGTGTTGCCGTTCGGGGGCGACGTGCATATAATGGGTAGTACAGGGCTCAAATATCCCGAACCGCCCGTCATTCATTACGGCGAGTGCATAGGCATTTCCAACGTGGTGGAAAGCGAAAATGCGGAGCTTGAAGTTCAAGACGGAGATTGCGCTCTGGTAATAATCAACAGGGGTAAAGTATGACCGTTATATGTGTAAAACCGCCTAAACCCATAAGGGCGATTTTAAGACTTTTCAAACGCAAATGAAATATATAGATTTACACTGTGACAGCGTTACCGTCTGTTGTAATGCGGGTGAGAAATTCGCTCGCTTTTCGGGGCAGGTCAACGCGGAAAAACTGAAAAGCTCGGGCTGTCTTGCCCAGTGCTTTGCAATATTTACGGAAGGGGAAAACGCCGCCGAAGATTTTAAAAAATTTTCGGCGTTTTATAATGCCGTTTTAAAGGAAAATCCAGCGTTAACCCCCGCATATAGCCTGTCGGACGTGCTTAATGCGGAAAAAAGCGGTGCAACCGCCGCAATTCTTACGGTCGAGAACGCAGGGTTTTTAAACGGCGATATAAGCGGATTTGCCCGCCTTGCAAAAGACGGCGTTAAAATGCTTTCGCTCGTGTGGAATAACCCCAACGCGTTCGCGTATCCCAATTTAATCTGGAACGGAAATATTCCCGATTTTTCCGCACGCGAAAAACGCGGACTGACTAATGCTGGGAAAGAGGCGGTGGAAGAGTTAAACCGACTTAGAATAATAATCGATATTTCCCACCTTTCCGACGGCGGCGCGGACGACGTTCTTGCGCTATCAAAAGCGCCCGTAGTTGCAAGCCATTCCAACGCTCATTCGGTCTGCCCCGTAAGCAGAAATCTGACGGATATCCAGCTTAAAAAGCTCGCGGATAAAGGCGGCGTGACGGGGCTGAATTTCTGCAGGGATTTCGTGGGCGGCGAGGACGTTTTTGCCTCGCTTCTTTCGCACTATAACCATATAGTAAACGTTGCGGGCGAGGACGCGGTAGCACTCGGCAGCGACTTCGACGGCATACCGCGCTATGGGCAGATGGACGACTGCACTTTCGTGCCTGAGCTTATAGAATATTTCCGCGAAAACGGAGTAAGCGAAAAGAAGTTGGAAAAGTTTGCGCAAAAGAACTTTTTGCGCGTATTCGGCGAAGTGGTCGGATAAATTTGTCGTTTTGCATTGCAAAGAGTGCAATGATGTGATAAAATAAAACATATGAAAAAGTTATTAGGTTTAGTTTGTTCTGCTGTTATGATTGCCGTCGCGGCGTTTTCCTTTACGGCGTGCGGCGGCGAGGCGGTCGTCAAATATACTTTAAGCGAGGACGGAACTCATTATATAGTCAGCGGCGTAAGCGGTAACGTAAGGGCGCTCAACACTTACGATATACCCGCACAGTACTCTGAGGAAGAGGGCGGCGAGCTCCTGCCCGTAACCGAAATAGGCGACGAAGCGTTTATGTATTGTTCTTCGCTTTACAGAATAACGCTGCCCGATACGATAGAAAAAATAGGCGTGCGCGCGTTTATGGATTGTTCTTTCGATTCGCTCATCATTCCCGAAAGAGTAACGGAAATAGGTTACGGTGCGTTCGGTAAGTGCTCTTCGTTAAAGGAAATAGTAATACCCGAAGCCGTAACTAAGATAGACGCCTTAGCTTTCGCTTTTTGCAGTAATCTTGAAACGGTCGTAATTAAAAGTGAAATAACCGAATTGCTTCCCAAAACTTTTGCAAATTCCTATGCGGTGGCTGCCGGGAACGTTTATACGAGCACTTCGTTAAAAACGGTTTATCTGCCCGCTTCGCTGCAGAAAATTCACTTCAACGCTTTCGACGGGAATTTTATCGAAGATATTTATTTTGTCGGAAGTGAGCAGCAGTGGGACGAGCTGTATTTCTACGAATACATAAAAGAGGAAGGCAGTGAGGAATATAAGGAAAGCAGGCTGCAAAAAACCGACGTTTTAGTCGGTATAAAAGTACATACGGATGCGGAATATCCGCAGTAATAAAAAATAAAAGAAAAAGCGCAGAGCAAACGCTCTGCGCTTTAATGTTTTTTAAATAAATTTACGCTCTTTCCACGGACTTAAGGCAACGTGCGCAAACGTAATCGTTCACGGTTTTGCCCTCTGCGTTTACATACGAAACTTTCTGAACGTTAGCCTTAAACGTTCTTCTTGTCCTTCTCTTGGAATGGCTGACGTTGTTGCCGGACATCTGACCCTTACCGCATACGCTGCATACTCTGGACATAATATTTTACCTCCCTTTGCTTTGAAGAATAGTTTTCTGCTGTTTTTGATTAAAAATCAGGTTAAAAATAACGCCGCTTATTCAAACGACTTTAACACTATAACACGGCTTTTTAAAAAAATCAAACAAAAACGGGCAAATCAGGTAAATTTTTTTAACAATATTCAAAATAATTAAATGTAACAATATCGCGCCGTAGCTTCCAAATTTGGAAAAAGTAGTGTATTATGCTTGCAAATTGCGAAAAAATAGTTTAAAATCATTTCAATGGGTAGTGTAGCCATTGCCCGAAGGAAGCTGATTATGTCAGTAAGTACAAGCAACGTATACGGAAAAATTTCAATATCCGATTCAGCCATCGCAAAGGTGGCCGTTAATGCTGCTTTGGAATGCTACGGTATCGTCGATACGGTAGCACGCCGTTTTACCGATTCGCTGTCGGAGCTGCTCAAAAAGCCGACGGGCGGAAAAGGCGTAAAGGTCGTCACCAGCGGAGACAGGATATTCATAGACGTATTCGTTATAATCAAATACGGCGTATCGATTAACGCGGTTGCCGAAAGTTTGAAAGAAGCAATTAAATACAAAGTAGAAAAGTTTACGGGTATGATTGTCGATACCGTAAACGTAAACATCATAGGAGTAAAACTCTGACTATATTATATAGTATCTAAGTTTTACTCTTTTTCGTTGTTTTCAGCGCTTTAAAATTCAACTACACCTAAGGGGTTAACCCCCGTCATCATACAAAGCTTTTACAGCGCGGAGTATCTTTCCGCGGACAGAATAAGGAGTTTTATGCAAAAAACCGTAAACAGCACCGAATTCCGCAAAATGGTTGCGACGGGTGCGAGATTGCTTGAATTGAACAGGGCGAAGGTAGACGCGCTCAACGTCTTCCCCGTACCTGACGGAGATACCGGCACAAATATGTCGCTGACTATGCAGTCGGCAATCAAGGAGATGAACGCCTGCGCGTCCAACCGTTTCCAGGAAATCTGCGACGCCGTTTCCAAGGGCGCTCTCCGCGGCGCGAGAGGCAACTCGGGCGTTATTTCTTCCCAGATTTTCAGGGGTATTTGTTCGGTCATAAAGGACTGCAACCAGTCTTTCGATACCAAAGTTTTCGCAAAGGCGCTCGAGGCGGGCACCAAGGTTGCCTACTCCGCCGTTTCCATTCCCAAAGAGGGCACGATTTTAACAGTTATAAGACTGATGAGCGAAGCCGCTCCCAAGCTCGCTTCCAAAAACCGCGACTTTGCGGACTTCCTGCGCGCGGTGATAGAGGTGGGCGACGAAGCGCTTGCCAAGACTCCCGAGCTTCTGCCCGTGCTTAAAAAGGCGGGCGTCGTGGATTCGGGCGGCGTCGGACTTATGACGATTATGCGCGGTTTCCTCGCGGCGCTTACCGGCGAGGATATCGGTACGGACAGCATTCCCACCGAGGCGCAGGAGGACGCGAAAGAACCCGACTTTGACGATAACTCGGATATAATCAATCTCGATTTGGGCGAAATAGAATTCGCGTACTGCACCGAATTTTTCGTAATTCATTTAAAGCCGCAGACGACGCTTGCCGATATAGATAAGCTCAAGGAAAAGCTTATGAGCATAGGCGATTCGGTTATCTGCATAGGCGATTTGGAATTTATAAAAGTACACGTTCACACCAACACCCCCGGTATCGCGCTGACCTATGCGTTGGAGCTTGGCGAGCTTGACAGACTCAAAATCGAGAATATGCTCGAAGAGAACAGACAGCTCAAAAAGAAGCTCGAAGCCGAAAAGAAGGCTATGGGTATGCTGGCAATCTGTGCAGGCTCGGGGCTTGCCGAAATTTTCAAGGACCTTATGGTCGACCGCGTAATCGAGGGCGGACAGACTATGAACC
>CAZACR010000044.1:8374-9886 GCA_964483715.1 uncultured Clostridia bacterium | reverse complement strand
CGGGCGAAATACCGTTCTCGTCCGAACGCAAGCTGATGTCCGTGCGTGCGGAAACTATGAACGGTGCGTTCGTGTTCGTCAAGGGCGCGACGGAAGAGGTTTTAAAGCGTTGCCAGAACTTGAGTGACAAAGACAGAAAGGCAGTGCTCGAAAAAAGCGAGGCTATGTCGCGTGCGGCGTTAAGGGTGCTTGCGCTTGCGTATAAAGACGGTAACGAACTGACCGAAGAGGGCTTGACCTTGCTCGGGCTGTGCGGTATGATGGACGATTTGAAAGAGGGCGTGCCGTCCGCCGTCGAAGAAGTTACGCGTGCGGGCATAACCACCGTTATGATAACGGGCGACAGCGCGGCAACCGCGTTCGCAATCGCAAAAAAGGCGGGCATTGCCCAAAGCGAAGAGCAGGTGTTTACGGGCGAACAGCTCGACTCAATGACAAAACCTCAGCTTAAAGACGCAATCAGGCGCGGAAGAGTATTTGCAAGAGTTTCGCCGAAGCACAAGAACATTATAGTAAAGCTGAAGCAAGCCGACGGCGAAGTTGTGGCAATGACCGGTGACGGAGTAAACGACGCGCCGCCGGTAAAGAGCGCGGATATAGGCATTGCAATGGGCAAAAGCGGCACGGAAGTTACAAAGTCCGTTGCGGATATGGTCATTGCGGACGACAATTTTACGACTATAGTCGCGGCTGTAAGGGAGGGGCGCAGGATTTCTTCCAACGTCAAAAAGACGATACAGTTCTTCCTTTCCACCAACCTTGCCGAAGTGCTGGCAATACTGTTTGCGACCATTCTGTTTTTTAATTACGATTTTCTGCCGTCCACGCAGCTATTATGGATAAATCTTATCACCGATTCTTTCCCCGTGCTTGCGTTGGGCGTGGAAAGAGGGGATTTCGGCGCAATGAACCGACCGCCCGAAAAAACGGAGAAGTCGATATTTTCGAAATTGTCTTTGTTCTCGGTTGCGCTTTCCGCAGCGTATATAACGGCGGTGACGGTGCTTGTGTACGCCGTTTCGCTCTCGCTGTTCGGTAACCAAACGGCGACGACAATGACTTTTCTTACGCTTTCGTTTGCGGAGCTTTTCCACGTATTCAACGTGCGTGCGGAGCGCAAATCGGCGTTCGGCAAATCGATATTCAGCAACAAAACGCTGCTCGTCACGCTTGCGCTGGGAATTGTCGTCAACGTGGGACTGTGCTTCTCGCCGCTTGCGGGCGCGTTCGGTATATGCCGTTTAACGCTTTGGCAGTGGGTTGCCGTGTTCCTCGCTTCGCTTTCCGTTCTGCCGTTCGGCGAACTGTATAAGCTGGTTTTCAGGTTGCGCAAAAGGGATAGGGGAAGCCGCACGCAGCATTGCGCGGTAAAAGCCGCTACTTAAAACTAATAATATCGCCGCTGAATTTCACTCAACCAAATTCAGCGGCGATTTATTTTTTCTTTATACTTTGCTCAAACTGTTAATATTGAATAATTTATAATTTATGCAATAATTTATGTGAATATTC
>CAZACR010000044.1:0-8274 GCA_964483715.1 uncultured Clostridia bacterium | reverse complement strand
CGTTACGCTTCAGCTTTCGGTAATGAAGGTAGACTACACCGTAAGCGTTAAGGATAAGACGGGCGCGCCTGCGGCAAACGTTTCGGTTAGCTGGACGAAAGGCGACAAAATTGCAGGAACAGCTAAAACTGGAGCGGACGGCAAAGCCGCGTGCAAGCTGGACTACGGCGAATACAGCGTAACTTTATCAAACATTCCCGACGGAAATATTTACGACGGAGCTAAGACGGTTAACGGTAAAAATCCCGCGGCAGACTTCGAACTGCGCGGCGGCGAAACCAAGACGTATAGCGTAAAGGTGCTCAGCAAGGGCGGACTTATTTTCAAGGAACAATCTCTTTTCGTTGACAAGGGCACAACTCAGATAACGAGCGGCTGGACTGATGAAAACGGCGTATTTACGTTCACTGCCGAACCCGACACGTATACGGTATCCGCCGCGGCTATTCCCGAAGGTTACAGCTACGAACCCTTAAACTTAACTGCCGACGTAAACGAAGGCGAACTCGTTTTGTATTCGGAGGTCATAACTTCCGCACCTGTTTCGGGGCAAAGATACGTTATGGGCGACATTATCCATAACTACTCCTTTACAACCCCTTACGAGTTAAACGGCTCGGTATGGAACAAATCAGTTGCGGAAATCCTCGCAGATAAAGAAGTATTGCTTATAAACAACTGGGGTACGGGTTGCACTTATTGCGTTCAGGAAATGCCCGCAATGCAGGAGATTTACGAAAAGTATTCCGACAAAATCGAAATAGTGGCGGTAAGCAATTACACGAACCCTATCGACAACGACTCGGCAATAATAAACTACTACGCAAAGAACGGTTATACTTTCCCCATGATGAGGGACACAAACGGCTTTTCCACTAAATTCGGTCTTTCGGCCTGGCCGACGACCGTCGTTATCGACCGCTACGGCGCAATTGCGCGTATAGAGGTGGGCGCAGTTACAAGCAGCGAAGTGTTTGAGCGTTTGATATTAAAATATATCGGAGAAGATTACGTTCAGTCGTTTATCCCCGGTGAAAGCGAAAGCGAATCAATAAACAATGAAATAGCAAAGCCCGACGTTGTAATTGAGGCGGACCACTACGAGAAAATCGCTCAGGCAATGAACGGTACGGGAGTAGATATAGAATGGTTCGGCGAAACGGAATACGAATACGCATGGCCTTTCGTACTCGGAAAGGATGAAGACGTTTCCCCCGATAAAGTAGTTATGTACTCGTCGAATACGGGTAAAGCTAATTCTATGTCGATAATTTACGCAACTGTAACTATCGACGCAGGCAAGGTTCTAACGTTCGATTATTATTCGGAGACCGAAGAGGACGACGTTTTCTCGATACTTTGGGACGGAAAAATAATCAAAGAGATTTCAGGCTACTCGAAAGATTGGCAGACCTGCTATCTGTATACGGATTTGATAAGCGGCGCACACAATTTATCAATGGCGTATAAGAAGGACAGCCAGAAAAACGGGGGCAAAGACAACGTTTATTTGCGCAACATGCGGTATACCGACGTTTCGGATATTACGGAATCAACGGATATGCTACGCGGTGCGGCGTACGGTACGCCTGCGGCAGGGGCTTCGGTGTTCCCTTATTATGCGGAAGCCGAGCTTAAACCGGACGGATACTATCACGTAAAACTCGATTCTCTCGAAAATAAACAATATGCAGGCAACGACGAAAGTCCGCTTTTGCTGGTAAACCTGCTCAAGGCGACCGCCTGGCTTAACGAGCTTTCGATATACCAGCTCGTATTAGGCATAAATGCCACCACGAACGAATACCTTGTCGACTGCACGTTTACAATAAACGGCGAAACCCGCGATTATCGCAGCGATTTCATTCAATACTTTAAGGCGGCCGCGGCTTCGTATGTTCCCGACCACGTGCCCGTGGACAGCTTCCTGCACGATTTGCTTGTTGCGCTTATGCAGAAAGTAAATCAGCTGAGCCAAGAGAACTATTACGAAAACGAATGGCTGGAAGCTTGCTATTTCTATTCGCATTACGGTTCGGGCAGTCCCATAGGCGACCCCGTCCTCGGACTTATGAAGAGGAATGCTATACCCGTAACGGAAGGAACGTACACTGCGGATTTAACGCGCAATATGCAGCCTTTCCCGACTGTGATATATTCGTTTACTCCGGCGGCGGACGCGGTTTACAAGATAGAATCGCTCATTCCCGACGATGACGCAGGTAAGTATTCCGCACAGGTTTGGCTGTACGACGACGATACCGACCCCGATAGTGCGATTATAGAAAGCGGAAGCTTGCGTGTGACCCGCGGCGAAGTCAACGAACAGAACTTCGAAATTTACCGCTATATGAAAGCGGGGCACAAATATTATATCGAAGTTGCGTTCATGATGATGGAAACGGGACGGTTAGACTTTAAGATAAGTAACGTCGGTCAATCCGCAACCGTATTGACGCCGTGCTCTTATGACCTTTATGATGCGGTATTAGACGAATTTGGAAACGATACGGGCGAAGTAGTTGTTGCCGGCGCAGTAGATTACGTCAAGGATAACGACGGTTACTACCACGCAAAGAATTCCGACGGCACGATGGGCGATTATATCTATCTTGACGTTATCAATGCGGATACCGTCGTGCTCGGTACAATTCCCCTTAAACGTCTTATCAACTACTATGTGGACGACCCCGGCGATCATACGAAACTCGACTATAAAATGTTCGATTTCCGTTATTGCGTTATGTATTATAATACCGTGGATGCGGGAGGCAACGAAATAACCAATTACAATCCTAAGGTCGAAATTGCTTCCGCGGAGCATCCAGAATACAAAGATTACACCGAAGTTTTAAAGACATATATAGATGCCGCTCCTACGGAAGGGGAGTACGCAGGGCTTATAAAAGTAAATCAGGAGCTCGTCGATATCCTTTCGCTGTTCCTTGAAATACGAGTTAACGGTATATATGCCGAAATCATAAACAACGTAAATGTGTACGCAATAGAACCTGCGCTCGAAAACGAATGGCTGAAATTCTGCTGGTACAACAGAACGTATAACGAAAATAACCCTTAACGGTTAACTTTTTAAAACACGAAATAAAAATTTTTTTGGAGATAAAAATATGACCAAGTTATGTAAAAAGCTGATTGTAACAAGCTTGCTTGCATTCTGCTTTGCAGTATGTATGTGTTTGTTCGCATCTTGTACAGACCCTAACCCCGAAGACAATGCGGTTAAGTACACCGTAACCGTACAGACGGACGCGACGACCGCCGCAAGCGGAGTAGGCGTTCAGATACGCAAGGGCAGTGCAAGATACGATAAGAAGACGACCGACGAGAACGGCAAAGCCGAGTTCGAGCTTGCGCCCGACAGCTATGAAGTGGAACTTTCCGCACTTCCCGCGCATTACAGCGTGCCCGAAGGCGCTTCGCTTTCATTAACCGCTGAAAACCGCGACCTTACCGTAACTCTTGAAAAGAACTTTGCTTACGTAGTTAAGCTCGTTAATCCCGACGGCACTCCGTACTATGCGGAAGGCGTAACGGTCGGCGTTTGCACGCTGACAGGCAACTGCCTCCAGCCCGTTATGCTCGAAGAGGGCGGCGTCGCTATGATAGAAGTCGATAAGGGCGACTACCACGTAAAAGTAGAAGGCTTGCCCGCAACGGCTAAAATCGATTGTGATGCGGACGGCTACTACACGGGTGAAGAATTCTCCGAAACCAAAACGGAAATGACTATTACAGTAGAAGCCGTAACAGTGATAAACGTAGCGGCTAACGTTATGTCCGAAAGCGACAAGCAAGCGTTTGCGGAAACCAACTACGGATTTAATGCGCAGTACGTTGCGTATAAGGTAACCGAGGAAATACCCGCTAATTCGGTCGCTTATTTTGCGGTAGTGCCCGAGCTTAACGGTAAATTCAATGTTTACGCCAACTCTGCGGTAACCTATACGGCGAATACCGCAAGCGGAATTCTCATTAATGAAAATACACTTAAGGCGGGTGAAAATTTTGTAATTACCGCTAAAAACGAAGGCGCCAGTGCCGCAACGGCGCAATTGGTAGTAACCGTTCCTTTCTCATCGTACACAGAGCAGGAGGGCAAAGGCGGACTTCTGGACGTGACGGTAGGTAAAGCCGGCACGCAAGCTGTAATCGCTTTCACACCCACCGAAGCGGGCACTTACAAGTTCACCGTTGAGGGAGATACTCTTACGGCAGCTGAAATCGCTCAATATGCACCCGACGAATTTATGGCGGTAACTCCCGAAGATTACGTTAAAAACGCAACCGCTACGGAAATAGTGCATATAAATGCGCTTAAGACGTTATACTTCTCGGTAACTGCGAAAACCGCTCCCGCAACTTTCAAAGTCAAGATTGAACAGGCTGAGGAAAGCAAGGACACTTACACCTATGCGGAAGTAAAGGAAACGCTTACCCAGTATACTAAGCCTGCAGACAAGGCTCTTTACGGCGTACCTATGGACGGCACGGCAGTGCTCGTATACAACGAAACCGATAAATTCTATCATTTAGGTACGGCGGACGGTCCCGTAGTGGTAGTAAACATTACCAAAGCACTTGATTCAGACAGATTTGAGGCAGGCAGCATTTTAGCTTATATGGAGCTCACTGACAGCCGTTTAGCGACGTACGCAATTGAGACTTTCGAAGCAGGCGCTGAAATAATGTCTATTGTCGACTACACGCTGTTCCTGCGCGGATTTACCGAATACGATTACGATAAAATGGGCAATCCGATTATTCCCGAAAATATCGCAACTCAAAAATACTACGCTAAATATGTAAACGAGGACGGCGTTTATCCTCTTACGCAAGAGTTGAAATCATTCCTTGAAAATTTCTATAACGCTAACGCCGATGCGTTCTTATGGCAAGTTGCCCTGGACGCAGACCTTGAATGCGCATGGTTGTTCCCTTGCTATTACTACGACAATGTTAAAGAAGAAGGCGAGGCGGACGCAATCGTTGGCGAATACGAATTCGTTCAATATATAGACAGCGAAGGCGAAGTTACAAATGTTAACGACGCTAAACCCGATTGGATGGGCGGCGGCACGTACGACAAAAACTATTACAAGCTCGAAGTAGATAAAAACAATAAGTTCACGATTTACGAATTATTCGAAGAATACGACGTAAATTCCGCAGGAAGCTGGAGCAAAGACAACGGTGTTTATACGTTCAAAGTACCTTTCGGTGCTCAAGACCCGGATACCTATGAAATGATAGATTTGGTTTTCACCGCTACGTTCGATTCCAAGACGGGCGAATTAACCCTCGTCGGCGCGGACGGAACTGTATGGAAATTCAAACTCAATGCACAAGCTTAATTTAAAGTAAAATGAAAATACGGCGGCAACCGTTCGGTTGCCGCCGTATTTGTTTATTAAATTTTTACTCCGTTGTTACCGTTAAAAATCCGTTTACAAGCTGTTCCAAATCGTCGTAGCTGTGGAACGACTGCGTGCTGTTGTATACGACCTTTCCTTCCTCGTCTACAATAACCGTCATAGGCCACATATTTTTACCGCCGAACAAATCGTACGTTAATGACTTAGAACCTTCAATATTGTCCTGAGCAAAAGTCAGCACATATTCAGACCAGTTATCTTTTATATACTTTTCCGGATCCTGTGTTTTCGGACCGTGTATTGCGACTACGTTAATTTCGGGGTAGTTTTTTGCCAACTCGTTAAAATAAGGAATTTCCGCAACGCAGGGAGTGCACCATGTTGCCCAGAAATTGATTACCGTAAGCTTACCGCGTTTTTCTTTGAGCGTAAAGCTTTCGTCCGAGCCGTACAGTTTAACCGTGAAGTCGGGTGCCGTCTGACCTACTTCGTAACCGATATTTTCGTCTTCTTGATTGGGAGGGGTAACAAGCTGAGGTGCTACGTCTATAAAGTTGTAATAAACCAACGCGCCTATAAGCACCGCCGCAGCGGTTATGATTGTTGCAAGCTGTACCCAGAATTTTTTGCCTTTCTTTGTGCGCTTTACCGCCCTTTGTCCGTCGTTTGTAACCGTTTCGGTAGCGGTGGAGGTATCAGCAACGGGTTGTTCGGTAACTTCCGTTTGCGGCACTTCCTGCGTTGCTTCCGTATTTACCGTAACCGCTCCGTCCGCAACGTCCAAAGGTTTCAGCACGGGCGTATCGTCAATCGCCGACTTGTGCAAGAATATCTTAGAGCCTTTCCAGCTAATCGCCTTAGTGGGGCAAACGGGAATACACTCACCGCAGTTTATACATTCGTGGTCGCCGACCCGTTTTATATCCATTTTACACACGGCAACGCACTTTCCGCAGTCCGTGCAGTTGTCTTTCTCTACCTTGACGCCAATCAGCGCTATTCTGTTGAAGAAGCCGTATATCGCGCCGAGGGGACAGAAGAAACGGCAGAAGAAGCGGAATATGAATATCGAAGCGACTATGAATACTACGAGCAGCGAGAACTTCCAGGCAAACTGTCCGCCGAGCATTGCGAACATATCCGAGTTGTTCGGGTTGATAAGAAGTCCTATCGCGCCGCCCAACGTGCCTGCGGGGCAAATGTATTTGCAGAACCCGGGAAGGGGCATATTGCGCATTGCGTACATAAGCGGAATTATAATAACAAGCCCGACGAGCAGTACGTATTTAAAATACGACAGAACGCGCGTTACTCTGTTCTTTTTCAGCTTAGGCGTCCGTATCTTGTACAGCAGTTCCTGTCCGAGACCTACGGGGCACAGGAAGCCGCAAATCGTTCTTGCGAGCATCAGCCCGAATATGCCTAAAATTCCGAGTACGTAGTACGGGGCACGGACATTACTTTCCGCCAAAGAGTTCTGAAATGCACCGAGCGGGCACGCTCCGACCGCACCTGGGCAGGAATAGCAGTTAAGACCGGGCACGCACATATATTTCGTAGTTTCGCTTTTGTAAATTTCGCCCGAAATATAGCCTTTGATATTTGCGTTGTACAATAGTGCCGCATACACTTGTATAAGCTTTCGTTTGCTCGGTTTGTGCGCTATAAGCCACTCTTTAAACGTTCGCCGTTCGCGCTTTTCGCCCGTCTCGGCATCTGCCTTTTTTATCTGTAAATGCCGTCGGACTAAGTACCATACGAAGAAGCCTATTACTGCGGCGGCAACGAGGCAGGCGATTACTATAATTGCAATTCTCATACCGTGCCTCCTAACCCAACCCTATGCACTCGGTGCATATGTTGATTGCTTTTACTAAAACGTCGTGAGCACCGCCGTTGAAAATTCCGAGGATAATAAACGTTACGGCTACCGCGAAAATTATTCCGCGTACTATCCACAGCGTTAAATCTTTGGAAAGTACGTTTTTTATAGTCGCAACGAATTTATTTTCGGAAGGGGTAGCAACAGTGCCGTTGCCGTTTTTTATCAATGTTTTGATTTCTTTCAGCAGTTTAGAGGAAATATAGCCGTTTGCTATCGTTGCCGCAATAAGCGTTATAAAAGCTGCGGCTATCCAGGGCAGTACGTTTTGCACCATTTTAAAAATCTCGTTCGTTATGTTCACGCTCAGGAAGTGAGCGGTGTTCAGCATATAGCAAAGTACTGCTATCGTGCAGCCCAACAGAATTGCGCTTTCGCCAATCCATAACCCCAACTGGATATTTTTAAGCTTTTTGTGATTTGCCGCTGCCGCTTCGTATTCCTCGCCGTTGCCGCCTTCGGGAAGTTTTGAGCTAAGCAGGCGCACCGCGTTCTCGCTGCTGAATTTGGCTTTCACCTCGTACAGCGGAAAGATTGCGCCGACGGCTATTGCCCCGATAAGAAATATGAACGGGATAGCCATTGCCTGCAACCGTCGAGCTACGATTTCACGGGTAAATATTACGCCGGTGCCGCGACCGGAATAGTAAATTTCCGCCGCAACGCAGATAAGCGTAATGCCCATTGCCACGACGAAAATTCCGATTGCGATAGCATATATTTTTCTGATTTTTTCCGTATTATTCATTGTTTTTACCGTGTCTGATATTTTATAATATTTTATCATAACAGCCGTATACTGTCAAGTGTACGCATTTGTTGCTAAGCGTATAAGGCGGTGGGAATAGTTGGGCGAACCGCATTGGTTCTTCGCGCCAACTCACAAAAAAAGCGCCGCCGCAAGGGCAACGCTTATTTTTGGTGGAGATAGTTGGGCTCGAACCAATGACCTTTTGCATGTCAAGCAAACGCTCTAACCAACTGAGCTATACCTCCGTA
>CAZACR010000043.1:0-9912 GCA_964483715.1 uncultured Clostridia bacterium | reverse complement strand
TTATGCAGCTGATCCTAAACCTATATGACAAGGAAAAGCTTGCGCAGATGCCGAAAAATCTTCCCGTTCTCTTTGTGTCCGGACAGGATGATCCGGTGGGTGACTTCGGAAAGAGCGTTGAAAAAGTATACCGCTCATTTGAAGCGCTTGGCATGGAAAATGTGCAAATGAAGCTCTATCCGGGAGACAGGCATGAAATTCTGAACGAGGCTGATAAAGAGCAGGTATATGGGGATATCTACCGTTTTATTTTGCAGAGGATATCCTGAATGGAGGAGGTATGAAAAAACTTTTCAGGATCATATGCCTCGCAGCGATCCTCTGTGTGGCGTATCTGATGTTCACGACCCCGCGCGGGGATGCTAACCCTGCCATGAAAGCCATTAACGGAGAGACGGGCGATGTCACAGATCAAGTGAAAGCGATCGGACAGGATGCTGTCAAACAGGCGGATGAAGTCATTGGAGATGCCGTAAAGCAGGCAGACGAGGCGATAGGCGATGCTGTGAAGCGGGCGGATGCAGCCTTGGATAATGCCGTAGAACAAGCCGATAAAGCTCTGGCAGATGCGGTGGACAGCGCGGCTGAGGGTGCAAAACAGGGTTTCGTTGAAAGCCTGAAGGAGAGCGCGAGCGAGTTTTGGGAAAAAGTTTTCAAAAGGAGGGAATAAAACAGAATGGAGGAAATGGAAACAAAGGGAATGACCGATAATCAATATAAAGATTTTATTGAAGCCATCAAAGAAGATTTAGAAGAACTGAACGAGTACAAAGAGAGTGGGGATGAAACAAGGTATAACAAAAAGTACAAGCGGATCATGGAAAGACTCGAAAAATCATTAAAAAGATAATAATGAAATAAATTTTGCAAATAAAAGGTCGGCGTAAGCTGACTTTTTTTGATTATTCTGCACATACTATTTTTAAATCAAATCATATAAGGAGAACCCCTGACATGAAGATCGCTTTTTTTAGTACAAAACCATACGACAGGATATGGTTTGAGCCCATGGGCAAGGAATACGGCTTTGAAATACACTTTTATGAGGTTCCCTTTCACGAGGAAACCGTATTTCTGGCAAAAGGCTTTGACGCCGTCTGCATCTTCGTGAACGATTATGTGAATGCGGCCATGATCGACCAGCTCTACGATATGCATGTAAAGGCGATCCTGCTTCGCAGCGCAGGTTTTAATCACGTGGATGTGAAGGCGGCGGAAGAGAAAATTCAAGTACTCAGAGTACCCAGCTACTCTCCCGAGGCCGTGGCGGAGTTTGCCATGACTATGTTAATGACCGTCAATCGCTTTACGCACAAGGCCTACAATCGCACCAGAGAGTTCAATATGAGTTTGAATGGCCTGATGGGCGTCGATCTTTACAGAAAGACTGTGGGCGTGGTCGGTACGGGTAAGATCGGGCAGGCCATGATCCGCATCTGCAACGGTTTTGGTATGGAAGTATTGGCTTACGATCCCTATCCCAATCATTCCCTTGAGGCGGAGTATGTCTCCGTGGAAGAACTGGTGGCGCGGTCTGACGTGATCTCCCTGCATTGTCCTCTGACCTCCGAGACAAAGCACCTCATCAATGCCGGCACCATTGAAAAAATGCACGACGGCGTATATCTGGTGAACACTTCCCGAGGCGGTCTGATCGATACCGACGCATTAATCGATGGTCTGGTTGCCGGAAAATTCGGCGGTGTGGGACTGGACGTTTACGAGGAGGAAGAAGGCATTTTTTACGAGGATAAATCCAACGAGATCATGCGTGATGAGAATCTTGCGCGGCTGATGACCTTCCCCAATGTTCTGATCACTTCCCACATGGGATTCTTTACGAAGGAAGCCATGCAGGCCATTGCGAAGGTAACATTGGAAAACGCCTATGCGCTGGAAAATGCACTGCCTCTCGTTAATAAAGTGGGAAGCGAAGCGGCAAAGTAGGGAGGCTGTAAAAACGTGCTATTTATCAGGGGTGAGATACAGTATCATGCTTTATCTTATCCCCCACGCTGATCTCCCGCCCGATCTGTACCTCTATTACCTGCAGCTGAGTGTCCGCAATGATGGTGTGCGGTGTTCCTGCCTTCATACTGATCACATCCCCCGCGCGCACTTTCCGCTCCACGCCGTCGATGATGGTGCGGCCTTCGCCCTCTATCACGGTCCAGACTTCGTCGCGTCTCTCATGGCTGTGATAATTCATCTGATGCCCTGCGTTCAGGGTGACCTTGATGGTCATGCTGCCCTCCTCAATGTCGATGACGCGAAAACTCCCCCAGGATTTTTCGGCAAACATGATCTGCTGGTCGATCGCGTCCACAAAGGGTTTGATGTAGCTGGACTGTGCCTTATCGGAAACAAGGATGCCCTCGGGACTCGCCGAGACCACTACGTCTTTCAGGCCCATGCACAGCACGGGCACGTCAAGTTCGTTTACTACGTGAATATTGTCGCAGGTCTCGTTCAGGATCGCCTTTCCGATCGCCGCGCTCTCCATCGCCTCCGTCAGTGTGTTCCATGTACCCATATCTTTCCACATGCCGCCAAAGCGCATGACCTCTATGTGAGGTTCGTGTTCTGCCACCGCATAGTCGAAACTGATCTTTTCAAGGCTCTCATATTTTCCATAAAGATCCTGATAATCCCGAAAGTCGATCAGCTCGTGTGCCCTCCTCAAAACATAGCCAAGGCGGAACGCGAACACACCGCCGTTCCAGAGAGCGCCCTCTGCGATATAAGTCTTTGCAGTCTCCTCGTCCGGCTTTTCCTTAAACATGGAAACACGGCTGAGTTCGTCCTTATTCTCAGGGATAATGTAGCCGTACTTTGCGCTGGGATAGGTGGGTTCAATGCCCATGAGCACAAGGTTTGCTTCACCGTCCACCGCCCGCTCGCCGAGTTTTTTCAGGGCCGCGAAATAATCCTGTTCCACGTAAGGATCCACGGGGCAGACTACGACGGCCTCCTTCTCGGAAATACCCTGAATATCATGCAGGTAGGCGGCTGCCAGCGCGATCGCGGGAAAAGTGTCGCGTCTGCAGGGCTCAACGGAAACACCGATGTCTGTCCCCAGCTGATTATGGATTGCGGAAACCTGAGACTTCGAGGTGGCAATGGTCACCGTGGCATTCGGATCCTGACAGCGGATCTGTCGATAGACCCGCTGAACCATGGATTCGAAGCCGCCCGAAGCGGTCTTGAATATCCTGATGAACTGTTTGGAGCGTGTGTCGTTGGAGAGGGGCCACAGGCGCTTACCTGAGCCGCCGGATAAGAGCACAATGTTCATAGTCGCGGTTTCCTTTTCTTTTATAGATATATCGCAATCTCAGATGCTGTAATCCTTGGCGATACCGGAAGAATTACGAAGTAATTCCTGTGACGCAGACTGCTGAGTCTGCGTCAATTATAGCATGATTGTTCTATTGCTTCAATGGCAATGATCTTGTATTGAATTTTTAAGGCACGCTCATTTTATTCCGGCGTAAATATGGTTGTTAACGAGGAAAATAAAAGAACAAAAGTTCGATTTTGGTATGTACAACTAACAGGATATTTGGTATGATGATTTTATGAGACAAAAAATCAATTATGCCATCAAAATTTTCATAGTGTTGATTCTGTTTTTGACAGCGGGCTTTCCCTGCACGGCGGCTTCCGATACGCCGTCTTCAATCCACTCTGTCGCGATCTCTCCGGGATCGGTCGTAGTCACAAAGAATGCCTCCTGCACTTTTACGGCCACCGTGACGGGGGAGAATGATTACAGCAGCGAGGTGGTGTGGAGTGTCAGCGGGCAGACCAGCCAGAGCACTTTTATTGACAGTAAAGGTGTTTTGAATGTGGCTTCGGACGAGGGGGCGGCAAGCCTCGTGGTGAAGGCGGTTTCCAGACAGGACAGCGCCTATTTCGCGACGGCGCTCGCGGTCATTCAGAACGCGACATATCAGGTCAATATCACCGTGAACGACGCTGACGGCGGTACGGTCACCGAGGGAAAAACGGTAAACGCCGGGGAGAATATGACGATCAAGGCGACACCAAAGGAGGGATGGCGCTTTGTGGAATGGAAAGAAAATGATAAAAGCGTCAATAATAATCAGGAGTTTACCTTAGAAAATATCACCGGTGACAGAAATCTGGTGGCTGTTTTTGAGAAGGAAGCCCCGAAAACCTACACAGTCACAGCCTCTGTATCGTCTATTGGCGGGATCATCACACCCACCGGGGCCAGCCCCGTCCCGACGGGCTCGTGGATTGGTTATGCGATCACGCCGGACAGGGGATATCGCGTGCGCATGGTGTATGTGGATGGAGCGGCGATCGGCGCTGCCACCTCCTACAATTTCACCGACGTGCAGGGGGATCACACTATCTCGGCGGAGTTTGAGCCGGACCCGACACAGACACAACAGACTGATCAAAACCAAACCGCACAGAATCAGCCGGACGGCGCGGCTTCGGACAAAGGTCAGAATACAGATCGGATCGGCAACAAAGAGCAGGAGAACATCGAGAGTGATAAAACCGGTGAAACGGCTAAAAATGATAAAACGGACACCGTAGAGCCGCAGCAGAATACATCTGAAAAGACGGGCAATACATCTGATAGAGCAGAGAAGGACGCAGCCGCGAAAGCGGAACGTGAAAAAATGGAATCAGAACGGATGGAAAAGCAGAAGGAGCAGGTGGAGACAGACAGGGCGGAGCGCGTGGAACAGGAAAGGCAGCGGCTGGAACGGGAGAAAGCGGAAGCCGAAAAAGCGGCAGCGCAGGAAAAGGCAGAAAAGGACCGGCAGAGGCGTATCATTTTCGGCATCGTGGCTGCGGTTGTGGCGGCGTGCGCGCTGGGAGTCTTTCTGGTGATGAAGAGGAGGAGCTGAATTTATGTATCTTTGGCGGATGGAAGGGCGGCAGGGCTGAAATATCCGCTTGTATTCCTATCCAAAATATGTTAATATGCAGATGAGATTTCAAGAACATAACGGTGTACCACCCGACGTTGTTCCAGCAACGCCGGGCAAAGGATGGTATCTGGGTACCACACAATACAGACGAATCTGCGATACACACAGGATTATTATACTTGAGACTTGTGGAGTTTACAAGCTGTTGGTGTATTTTTGGATGAGTCAGCCTACATATAGACAAGGTGTTGGTGTGGACGCATACTGACACCTTGTTCTTGATTTCTCGCCTGGATGTCCTTGTGGCGGCTTCTGCCGCTGCAGGATATTCATGTGAGAAATCGGAGTTCGGAGGAACTGCGATTATTTGTCGTAGTTCCTTTTTCTTTTTCTCAAAAAACAAAGGATGGAGGAGGAAAAGATGAGGAGAAGGAATTGTAAGAGAATGTTGGCAGGAATGCTGTGTATGGTGATGATTCTTACAAATGATGTTGTAGGCGGGATTACGGTACAGGCATCGGAAGTTGGACAGATGGGGAGCGAATCGCCGGTGGTGGAAAATGAACGTACAAATATTCGGCAGCGACAAACAGAAGGGATAGCTGCTGCAAAAGCCAAGGGGGTTCAGCATGCAGTTTAATTCAGTTCAATTTATGGTTTTTTTCCCGATTGTAATAGCAATTTACTTTTTGATTCCCCAAAAAGCCAGAGGAACATGGCTTCTAATAGCAAGCTATTATTTTTATATGGGTTGGAATGCCAGATATGCTTTATTGATTGGAACGTCTACTTTGGTTACATATTTAAGCGGAATACTTATTTCTGCTTTTTCAAAAGGTGATTTGAAAAACAGCGCAGTAAAAAGACGTGTTACCGTAATGATATGTATTGTGTTAAATTTAGGAATACTTGCAGTATTTAAATATGGGAATTTTGCTATTGAAACAATCAATACATTGCTGGAAGTATTTAATATTAGCATTATCCAGAGAAAAATTGACCTGCTGCTTCCTGTCGGTATTTCTTTTTACACATTTCAAGCTTTGGGATACATTATTGATGTATACAGGGGGGATGTAGAGGCAGAAAAGAATTTTCCCCGGTATGCACTTTTTGTATCTTTTTTTCCACAGTTAGTTGCTGGACCGATTGAAAGGTCAAAAAATCTTTTAAAACAAATGCAGGAAATTGAAAATATAAACGTATGGAATGCAAGAAGGATTACGTCCGGTGCAATATTAATGGTGTGGGGGCTGTTCATGAAGATGATTATTGCCGATAGAGTTGGTCTGTTGGTAGATCATGTATTTGATAATTACAGAATGTATGGCAGTACAGAACTTATACTTGCGGCGATAGGTTTTTCTATTCAGATTTATTGTGATTTTGGGAGCTATTCAACTATTGCAATAGGTGCGGCAAAAATAATGGGATTTGAACTTATGGAAAACTTTAATGCGCCTTATTTTTCAAGAAGCATTCGAGACTTTTGGAGCAGGTGGCATATCTCATTAAGCACATGGTTTAAGGATTATCTTTATATTCCCCTTGGCGGAAATCAAAAAGGTCGGGTGCATAAGGCGGTTAATATAATGATTGTTTTTTTAGTCAGCGGTCTTTGGCATGGAGCAGACTGGAGTTTCGTTGTGTGGGGAGGCATTCATGGTGCATATCAGGTAATTGCTGATTTATCAAATGGCGCAAAGATGAAATTAGAGCGCATATTAAAAATAAAGACAGACTGTATGAGCTGGAAACTGTTACAGACATTTGTTACTTTCGCTCTTGTAGTGTTTTCATGGATATTTTTCAGATCAGATACAATAACAGACGCACTAAGATTTTGCAAAAGAATACTGTTAAAGCCTACTCCATGGCTTTTGTTCAATGGCGGGATTTACAATTTAGGACTTAACAGGGTGGAAATGAACATTCTAGTCATATCCATTATGCTATTACTTCTTGTTGATTTGATACGCTTTTTCAGAAAACAGACAATAGACGCTTTTTTGTTTGAACAAAATATCTGGTTTGAATGGTTTGCTGTCGTTCTGCTGATTGTAATGATATTTGTTTTTGGGAAATATGGCGCCGCGTTTGATGCGAAGCAATTTATATATTTTCAATTTTAGAAAGGAACTGAAATGAAAAAGACAACGATACGGATTGCTGTTTTTATTGTAACTCTTGCCCTCATATTGGGATTTGTCAATAAGGTTTTTAAAGTAAAATATAGTGATGGGATATATGGCGTAACAAAATTTTATGAACTGGAAAATGAAACAGTGGATGTGCTGATTTTGGGCAGCAGCCATGCTTTTGAAGACTTTAACACAGGAACATTATGGGACGAATATGGTATAGCCTCATATATTCTTGCAGGCAGTGTACAGCCAATGTGGAATACCTATTACTATTTAAAGGAAGCTTTAAAAACGCAGACGCCTGAACTGATTGTTTTGGAGGGTTACTTGACTACATATGGACAGGATTATATTGACGACAGCAGGATTATTAAAAACAATTACGGATTGAAATGGTCATTAGATAAGGTAAACTCAATTAAAATCAGTTCTCCTAAAGATAGATGGGCAGAATTTATGCTTGAATATAATCAATACCATACACGATATACGGAACTCGGCTGTGGTGATTTCTTGAAAAATCAAGGAAACAGATTGTTTGATGACTGGAAAGGCTTTGGATGCAACATGGCAACTACTCCGTTAGAGAGCAGGGATGTACGAAACATAACCGACAAAGCGGCGTTATATGCAAAAACAGAGGAGTATTACCGGAAAACGATTGAACTGGCATTGAATCATAATATTCCCATCGTAGTTGTGATATCTCCCTATGCAGGGATAGGCGAGGGGGAACAGCAGATTTACAATTCGGCAAGCGAAATTGCGGCAGAATATGGCGTGGCATTTATTAACTGTAACCTTATGACGGATGAAATTGGATTAGATTATGCTATGGATGCCGGAGATGGTGCACATCTCAATTATAGAGGAAATCGGAAATATTCAAAATTTATAGGAGGATATTTAAAAAATAATTATGAAATAAGCGACCGCCGTGGAGATACGGCATATGAGTCATGGAAGAAAAACGCTGATTATATAAGGCAAATGATTGAGGATCAGGAGCTTATTGAAACAACTGATTTAGCTGTTATTGGTGAGAAACTGTTGGATGAAGATTACTGGGTAATAATTTCTGTTGACGGCAACTGTAATACATCAGATACAAATCTGACTGAATTTTTTGATCAACAAGGTATATATGATGAAAGCAAAAACGGTATATGGCTGAAACAAAACAATGGAATTGTCTGGAGTTCAGGAACCGAAAGTGTGGAAAAATACATCATGATATCAGCACATGATTTTTGCATGAAACGGATAATAGATGAAGCTGAACAATCTAGTAATAGCATAATTATGGATAACGTTCAATATCAAAAGGCGGCTAACGGGGTAAATATATTAGTATATGATGTGAAAACAGAAAAAATTGCTGATATGTTTGGAATCAATGCAGATGATAATTATAATATCGTTAGATAAAAATGTGTAAAAATAAAATTGAGTTAGAAATTCTAAATAGAGCTGCGTCCGTTACCATGATTGGAAAAGGTAATTACGGAGGAACCAAAACCGTAAAAATCGCTATCAAGGCAAAAAGATTTTTGTGGTGGTGGAGATAAACTGAAGTATCAGATTCTTTGAAGGAACGTTGTGAGATAGATATTGCGCGCAATTATCTATTTTACGGCGCTATCTCGTCGGGAAAAGTAGATTGAGAAAAAAGCTTTTGGGGTATATAATAATATAAAAGGAACTTGAAACGGTCAGATATTTGAAAGAAGTGATGAAATGATTGTGATTACGGACGCAACCCCGATAATGTCATTACTCAAAGCAGGGCAGTTAGAATTATTACAAAAATTATACAATAAGGTTTTAGTGCCGCGGGCTGTTTATAGAGAACTTATAGAAATCCAGTGTATACAAATGAGGCAGAACTTTTATTGATGGATGAGCAGAAGGGTTGCCAAACGACTCAATGTAAGACATATCGGGACAGCGGGTATTCTGATGTTGGCTTATGATAAAGGTATGATTCTAGCAGAAAAAGTCAAAGAATTATAGATATAATGCTTGAGAATAGAATCAGATTAAGTGAAATAATTTGCAATATAGTAATGGCGCATGTGGGTTTGGACATTCAGTATTGATAATATTTTATATAAAATGGAGATTTAGAATGATGCTGCCAGAGTTTTCATCGCAGAAGGAAAAAGAAAAATTCTTCCGTGCACTGAATGGCGGGCAGAAAATAGATGCGCTGAACGAGATGATAGAAAAATCGAAGCATATTGTTTTTCTTGGTGGAGCAGGTGTTTCTACGGAGAGCGGGATTCCGGATTTTCGGAGCAAGAACGGGCTATATAATAAGAAGGATGGTAAGTTTCGGAATTATAAACCCGAATATCTGCTCAGCTATAATTGTCTTGATAAGAAGTCTGAGATATTTTTCACTTATTTCCGAAAAAATATGGATTGTCGGATTGCACAGCCTAATGACGCTCATAAAAAACTGGCGGAAATGGAGCGGAAAGAGAAACTGGATGGAATTGTCACCCAGAATATTGACGGATTACATCAGAAAGCAGGGAGCAGGAAGGTGTGTGAAATCCATGGAAGTGCGCTCCGCTGTTATTGTGTAAGCTGTCATGCAGAATATGGTACGGAGTTCATTTTTGATAATACAGAGACTATACCGCACTGTTCAAAGTGCGGTGGGATGATACGTCCTGATGTGACTTTGTATGGAGAGTTCCTGCCACAGAGAGCATACGAAGAATCTGCCGCACTCATCAGGTATGCGGATTGCCTGATAATTGGCGGTACATCCTTGGAAGTGGGAAGCGCAGCGCAGCTTGCGCATATGTATCATGGGAAGTATCTTGTAATCATCAATAAAGGCAAAA
>CAZACR010000042.1:0-10134 GCA_964483715.1 uncultured Clostridia bacterium | reverse complement strand
CCATATTAAATCACAATCTATTATATTATCAAACATACGGGTTGTCAACCTAAATGTCATAATTTTCTATTACTTTAGGCGATAAATAATTACAAATTACGACTTTTTGACAAAAAATCCCCCTTTTACTCCATTATATAATTATTAAAAAATCAACAAACGGAATTTTGTCATATGTCAAACGTCATTTACATCGCCTCCGCACGGGGAGGCGCCGGAGCTACCACATTCGCGTTTTACCTCGGCCGGGCGCTGTCCGAAAAAGGAGAAAGAACGCTGATAACCGACGGCGATTACGACTGTGCGGACGGACTGACGGTCAGCGGAATGAACGGACTTAACGTGTATACTCTCGCTGACGCGCAAAAAGGCGCGTGCAGAGTTAAGCAGGCGGTATTGCAGCACAACAAACAGTTAAATTTGTTCATTCTCCCCACCCTCGGCTGTGCGGACGATAAATTCACGGCGCAGTCGGTTGCCGACACGGCGGGGCTGTTCGACTACGTGCTGTGCGACGAATGCGCGGCGGGTGCATGCGGCAGAGCAATCGTGATTACAGAACCGTACGCCTCTTCGATAAAAGCCGCGGACAAAAAAATAGCCCGCCTTAAAGACGGCGGAATGAGAGATATCGGTCTGGTTGTAAACAAAGTGAACGGCGGACTTGTGTTCGACGGAGAGATTATGACTCCGCAGGAAATAGCTTCGATTTTGCGTTGCGGACTGCTGGGCGTAATTCCGGAAGATTTAACACTGCCTACCGGAAAAATCAGACCCTCCACTTTAAAAGCTTTTAAATTGACAGCCGAGCACGTCTGCGGCAAAGGCGAAAAAATTTACGGAGTGGTCAAGCCGTACGTGGGCTTAAGCGGAACGCTGAAACGGAGGTTGAGAAAATTAGTATGAAAAATCTTATCCTGCCCGAAAAAGAAGAGATGACCGATGAAGAGAAAACTTTATTTCTTTTGGACATTAAGCGCGTCTGCGAGGAATATTTCGAAGCGGACGGCAAATACACATTCGATTTGGCTAAAACCGAAAAAGGGTTTTCCGCTTGTATTATTTTCGACGCGCTGCGTGTGCGCAAATTCAAAAAGCCGAGGTGATTTCAACCCCGGCTTTTTTCGTATACCGTTTTAACCGTATATCTGCTTTATAGATTCGGCGAGCTGTTCGTCGCCGTAGGTTACGCACCAGTCGGTTTTAAGCGTTTTGCAACCCATTTCCGCGTTCAGCCCGACGTCGTGTATACATACCCCGTTAGGCCAGTAAATCTTAGCCGTGGTAAGCTTTAGCGCCTCGCCCGTGGATTTGTTTTCGAACGTCGACTGCATAATGCCCTTGCCGTAAGTTTTGCCGTTTTTGTCCGCGGTTCCCGTGAAAGACAGATAGCTTTCGGAAAAGTCGGAAATATACACGTCGGAGTAATCCATAACGCCGTAACTGATAAGAACGCCTATCAGCGCTTCGGAAGCGCTTGCCGTTCCGTTATCCGCAAGAACGGTAAGTTTCGAGCCCGCGGGAAACATGAATTTTTCGTCGTTCACTTTGGAAATTCTGAAGTTCATTCTGCTGCCGTTTTTGTACACCGCGGACATCGCAAGAGAGCCGTTTTTGCCCGATTGCCCCGTGAATATGCCCGAAATACCGCACATAACGTCCACGTAGCCGCCTCCGTCCTGACGTAAGTCGAGAATAAGCGAAGTGCAGTTTTCCGCATTGTATTTGGCTATTAAAGCGGCAAATTCGTTCACCGCATTCCCGTAAAACTGGTCGAGCTTTAAATATGCTGCACCGTCGGGCAAGCAGTCCATTCCTTCGCTTTCGTCCACAGCCATATTACCGCCGTCGTAACTGATCGAATAGGTAGTATTCGCAGTTGACATAATGCAATAGCTTGCCGTGTAATCCTGCTTGCTCGTTTCGTATTCACCGCGGTCGGTTATGAACGTGAATTTTTCTCCCGTAGCTCTCTGAGTGATAAACGACGAAAAATCGTTAGCGTCAGTTATGGTTTTTTCTTCACCGCCGCCGCGCACTCCGCTGACGAAAGTACCGGCTTTCAGACCGCTTTTAAACGCGGGGGAATTGCCCGCAATATCGGTTATCAGCACTCCGCTTCCGCGATTGAAAGCGCCTTCGGGCACAAACTGATATGTTATGCCTACTCCGCTCTTGCTGCCCTGGTTGGAAGCAATAACCTGTGCGTATTCTTCCTTGGTGTAATACGCCGAATAGATATCGAGAACGGAAGAAACTCCGCCTTTCATTATGCATTCGTGTAACTCGTCCTCGGGTATATCGACGTAGTAATTATCGCGGATAGTTTTGACAACCCAGCTGTAAGACGACGAGGAAGAAACCGCGCAGCCGCCCAAAAGGCACAGCGCCGACGCCAAAGAAGCAAGCAAAGCAAAAATAATTTTAACCACTTTATTTTTCATAGTTTATATCACTCCGAACCGTTCTTTCTTCCGAATATTCCGTACAGCAACAAGAACATTACCGCGTCGGAAAAAGTGCTTACGTTAAGTCCGCATAATTTTTCTATTTTGTTTATTCTGTAAATCAGCGTGTTGCGGTGCATATACAGTTTACGCGCCGTAAGGCTGACGTTCAGATCGTTTTCGAAAAGGGAAAAACACGTCGAAAGCAATTCCGCGTCGGCAAAAACGCTTTTCAGCGCCTTGCTTACATAGCGGGATTTCATCTCGTTAACCGTATCGTTTGTGAGCTTCGAAACTATGCTTTCCAAAAGCTCTCCGTCCGCGTAAAATTCGTTTATCCGAGGCATATATGCGCACCTACCGTCAATTTTGTACCCGTTAACGTATGCGGAACGCCGCGCCGTTTACGCAGCATACCGCAACCCTGCATTTTTATTATATACTTATTTGAAATTTTTTTCAATCACAATGCGCATTACAGATAAAAATTTTTTCATTCTTTCACAATCGGCCGCGCAAAACCGTAAGATGTTAAATCGGTATATTAGCCGCCGCGATTGCTTAAAATATTAGCGGAAAGCGCACGCAAGCGCTTTATCTTTCGCGCATTGTAAAAATAAGGTAAATTTTCCGCGATTGCCTTGACATACGCGTTTAATTGTATTACAATTATTAAAGGTCGTAATAGTTATATTACGTTATCTTACAGGATACGTGACTTGACGGGGTATTCGCAAACGGATCCCTACGGAGAAAATTTATGGAAAATGAAGAGTTGCAAAACTATACGGAACTGGATTCTCCCGCTCCCGCGGAAGATAAGCCCGCTTTGACTCCCGAACAAAAGAAAGACAAGAAAAGAAAGATTATAACCGTAATCACGTACTCGGTCGCGCTTTTGTGTATGCTTGCGGGATTATTCGTTCCCCTTTACGGAGCGGAAGGTTCTGCTTTGGACAAAATGTTCTTTAAGTACGTTCCCGGCGTACTTAACGCATTGCTGTTCCCCTTCGCAAAGAAAAATATTATTAATCTGCCCGAAAACGGCTTCTTCGCTTCAGTCGGCGAAACGCCCGTTTTCTCTTCGGAAATGCTTGCGCTTACCGTTTACGTACTCGTATGCGTTCTCGGTCTGGTTATGCTTATCCCCGTTTTGGCAGGAAAGAAAGAAAAACGTACCTCGGTTGTCTGCGCATATATCGTGGAACTGCTTGCGGTACTTTCCAGCGGTTATTATATTTTCTCGATGTTGAGAGTATCCGTCTGGGGAACACCTTATGCTTATTACAACTTCATAATCGCATTCGGCGGCGCGCTGCTTGCTATGACGGTGCAGTCCGTTTATAACAAGGGCGGTCTCGGCGTAACTAAAATCATTCTTATGGTTTTATCCGCGCTCATATTCATGTTCCTTGTAAACCTTGTTTTCCTTCCCGAATCTATTACCAAAGTATTCGCTTCTCTTTCGAATGCGCTGGGCTGCGGAGAAACCGCTGCGTTCATGAGCGGCACCGAGTTCGCTGCGGGCATAAGCGGCATTTACTTTATCGACGTTCTTAAAGCTAATTCGGAATTAGCTATGCTCGGCAAAATATTCTATATCGTCAGCGGCGCACTCACATGCGTACTGTTATTCAACTTCGCTTACGATATGCTTGAAATAGCCACGGGCAGAAAATACGACAAAAACGGCGTTATAAGCGCTAACAAACCCATGAACGTTATTTCGATTATAAGATATCTGCTCGCTCTGCTTCTTGCGGCGGCGGCAATCGTAATCGCTATTATTGATAAGGGCATGAACGCAGGCATATACCTCTATATCGTAACTGCTTTGGTTGCAATCCAGCTTATATTCGCAATTATAAGAGCGGCGGTTCTCGGCGCGAAGCACAAGAAAGCGGCTAAGCAGAAGGCCGTTGAAGTTTCACCCGAAGATGCTCCCGTATTCGACGAAGATTTCAACTTCTACGACCCCAAGGACGAAGAAGACGTCGATACCATCACTATCGAAGCTCCCGTTTACGAAGACGAATACATTTACGAAAAAGAGCTGCCTGAGGAACAACCCGAAGAGCAGCCTGAAGAAGAACCCGAGGAAACTTATCAGGAAGAACCTGCGGCTGAGCCTGTCGAAGAAGAGCCTGAATTCGTAGAAGAACCCACATATGAGGAAGAACCTGTTTATGAGGAAGAACCCGTATACGGCGAAGAACCCGTATATGCTGAGCCTGAATATGAGGAAGAGCCTATGTATGAAGATTCTAACGACTACGAAGAAGAGCCCGAGAATACGTACGAAGAGCAGATGCCCATAGCCGGAATTCCCGAACCAGCACCCGCACCTGCACCCGAGCCTCAATCAGAAGAGCGCACGTTTGTATACAATTACAGACCTATCTATAACGGTCCTACGGACGATTTTATGGATACGCTTGACGACTCGGAAAAAATCGAATTTGTTCAGATATTCCTCGAAAAGAGAAAGGGCACTATCAAAGGCGTTCCCGAGTACGTACTCGGTCAGGACAATTCGTCGTTCTTCCCCGCAGTATTCATTCACATCAACAGAGCGCGTGAACTCGTGTCGACGCACCTGCTTGAAAAAATCTACAAGCAAATCGGCAAACATTGATTTCAATACGATAAAAAAGGCAACGGTTTCAACCGTTGCCTTTTTATTTGCGTTTTATTATTACCGTTACCTTATTGCCGCTCACGTTCACGTTTCCGCCGCTGACCTCATTCACTATATACAGCCCCCTCCCGCTTTCTGCAAGCACTTCGGGCAGCGAGGGCTTGGGAGGAATAACTCCGTCGGAGCGCTCTCCGCATACTTTTATTATTACTTCGTCGCACGTAAGCGAACCTGAAAAATATGCGGCTTCTCCGCAGTGTTTTAATACGTTGGAAATGAGTTCGCAGGAAACAAGCCGTGAATCGAACACACAGTCCGCGGATACGTTTTCGCTTTCCAGATAGTCTAAAAATTCTTTAAGAAAGCCGTTCATTTTTCCTAAATCGTCAACTTTAAAGCTAATCATTTGGACAACGCTTCCTTTAATTTTTCTACTATTCTCTTTTCCGCGCGCGATACGAACATCTGGCTCATACCCAGCTCCTTGCCCGCCTCCGCCTGGGATTTCCCCTGCAAAAAGCGGAGTTTTACCACTTCCTGCTCGATATCGCTCAGCTTGGAAATTTCCGTACGCAAAGCTTCCCTGTCCTCGAAATTTTCAAAAGTGCGGTTGTCGTCAGCTATAAAATCGTATACTGGCGCTTCACCGTCGTCGTTCTTCACCGTCGCGTCTAAACTTACGGGCGTGCGGCATTCAAGCGCTTCCAAAATATTCTCCTCGCTCTCGTCGAGAATTGCGGCAAGCTGCTTTACCGTGGGTTTTACTCCGTGTTTTTTATAGTATGTATTGATTTCGTCGCGCACTTTCGCGTACAGAGCATACAGCTTCCGCGGCACCCGCACGGCGTGGGAATAATCGCGGAAATAATTGCGTATGAGTCCCGTTATCGTCGGCGTAACGTACGTGGTAAACATATATCCCATATCGGGATTGAATTTTTCGACGCCCGAAATAAGCCCCTCGGAAGCTATCTGGAGAAGGTCGTCGTATTCGACGCCGCGCCCAGCAAACTTCTTTGCGAGGATTTCCGCAACGTACATATAGTTTTCAATCAGCGCGTTCCTCACCGATTTATCGCCCGTTTCACGGTACTTGCGGAAGAGTTCCAGCGCCTGCTCGTTAGTCATCATAATACAAGAGTAAGCTTATTTATTGCCTCTCCGCGCCTTTCGATATCAAGCGAGGAAACAAGTGCGGAAACAAGTGCGAGTGAGAATTCGTTGTCACATGCTACCGGCGCGCCGCCAATCCCTTCGACTACCGCCGAGACGCCGCCTTCGGTCTTTAAAACTACTTCCGCGTTCTCGCAGCCGCAGCCTTTTAAAATTATACAGCTTTCCGTAACGCACACTTTCATATCTTCCGCGGCGTCAACGTCCACGTCGGCGGCGGAGCAAACCGCGCCGACCGCAAGGCGCAGGGCGGTCAGATATTCGCTGTCCGAAAGACAAAAATTTATCCTGAACTCTTTCATGCTTCAATCTCCATAATTCTGTCCAGAGCGCAGATTTCAAACAGTTTCTTTATGCGCGGACGCACTTTAATCAGCTTAAAGCCGTTACCGTCCGCCTTTACGCACTTAAAAAGCTTTACGAACGTGCCGAGCGTAGTGCTGTCGATAAACTCTAAGGCGGCACAGTCAAAAACCACGTCCTTTTTATCGTGCTCGTACATAGCGCACACCTGAGCGTAAAAATCTTCGCTCGTCGCGGCGTCAATCTCGCCTGCAAGCGCAATCAAAAGCTTTTCATCGGCCGACAACAACCTTACCTGCTGCATATCAGTTTTCTCCTATTTTTCTCTACTATATTATATAAACACAATAAACGGTTTTTAACCCGCGCATTTATTTTAAGTAAAAGCCGAGATTTTGTCAAGATTTTTATTATTGCAAGTTTATACGCGCATATGTAAAATTATGCATATTTTTACCAGATTATCACCTGTATTTCGTTTAAACGATGCATATACAATTGACAACGCGCTTTTTTCGTGATATAATTTTAAAAATATTCTAAAATCTTAAGGAAACTAAAGTATTGGATTTCAACGAAGCTAACCTGATAGTCAAATACTCGCATACTATTTCCCGCCTGGCGGAAGAAATACGCTTAACCGACGTTATCGAGCCCGAACTTTACGACAAATACGACGTAAAGCGCGGTTTGCGCGACAAGAACGGCAAAGGCGTACTTTGCGGTCTGACGGAAATAAGCGAAGTTACGTCGTGGGAAGAAATAAACGGCGTGCGCACGCCAATCCCCGGCATACTTTGCTACCGCGGCTATAACGTAAAGGATTTAATTAAAAACTGCGTCGAAGAAAACCGCTTCGGATTCGAAGAAGCGGCGTATCTGCTGTTATTCGGCAAGTTACCGACCGCCGGCGAACTCGCTTCATTTTGCGAAATGCTTGCGGAATTTCGCGTACTGCCGCGCAACTTTGTCCGCGACGTCATAATGAAGTCTCCTTCCAAGGATATGATGAATATGCTGGCGAGGTGCGTGCTGAATTTGTACAGCTACGACCCCGACCCCGACAACGTTATGCTTAGCAACGTTTTGCGCCAATGCCTGCAGCTTATCGCACAGTTCCCGATGATTGCGGCGTACTCGCACAGGGTATACAAATACTACAACACTCCCGACGATTCGATGTACATACACAAGCCCGTTGCGAATTACTCCACGGCGCAGAACATTTTACACATTGTGCGCAAGGACAACGCGTTCACGGACCTGGAAGCCAAAGTTCTGGACGTGTGCCTGATTTTACACGCAGACCACGGCGGCGGTAACGCTTCCACCTTCACGACTCACCTTGCGACTTCCACGGGCACGGACACCTATTCGTCCGTTGCGGCTTCGCTCGGCTCGCTGAAAGGTCCGAAGCACGGCGGTGCAAACATAAAGGTCTGCCAGATGTTCGCAAATATGAAGGAGAATTTGAAAGACTGGTCTGAAAGCTCGGTGCGCGACTACGTTGACAAGTTGCTTAATAAGAAAGCTTTCGACAGGTCGGGGCTCGTTTACGGAATGGGGCACGCGATTTACACGCTGTCCGACCCGAGAATGGAAGTGCTTAAAGTTTACGCGGGCATGCTCGCCAAGGAAAAGGACAACGAGGAAGAATTCAACCTGTACAACACGGTTGCCAAGGTTGCGGGCGAGCTGATTGCCGAGCAGAAGCACGTAAACAAGCCTATAACGCCAAACGTGGACTTCTATTCGGGTTTGGTCTACTCTATGCTCAACCTGCCTCAGAGCCTCTATACGCCGCTGTTTGCGATATCGAGAATTGCAGGCTGGTCGGCGCACCGCATAGAAGAGCTTACGAACGGCAAAAAGATTATCCGCCCTGCGTACCAGTGCGTGCAGGACAGACGGGAATATATACCGATAGATAAAAGATAATAAAGAAACGGCGGTTGCAAGAATTGCAACCGCCGTTATTTTTATTCGTTTGGCAGCTTTGGTTCGAACGCGCTTTCGAACGTTTTGCCGTTCAGATAGGCAAGTTCGCCCTGTAAATCAAAGCGCAACCGCTTGGCTATTAAAATCTGCCTTCTCGCATTGTATTCTGCGTTGAGCGCCCCGTCGCCGTATTTCTCGTCGCCGAGCACGGGACAGCCGATAAACGCGAGATGGGCGCGTATCTGGTGCGTTTTGCCCGTATGCAGTTTAACCTCTGCTTCCGCTATATCGCCCATGCTTTTCAGCACTTTATATTCGGTTATAATTTTTGCGCAACCGCCCTTATCCGCGGCATATATGCGCACCAACGCGTTTTTTTCGTCTTTTTTAAGGTACGCCGTAAGCGTTGCACTATCCTTTTTAAATGCGTTTTTCGCAAGGCAGAGATAAGTCTTTTCCACCCGCCTTTCTCTGAACGCGGAAACAAGCTCCTCTTCAACCTTTTCCGTCTTGGCGAACGCGATAAGTCCGCAAGTATTTCTGTCAAGCCTGTGGGCAGGACGATAGGGAGCAAGCTCGTAAAACAGCCCTTCACTGGTAACCCCGCTGAACTTGTCCGCAATCAGCACGTTTTCGTCCTCGTAAACGACGGTGTGGCTTGGCGCACTTTCCTGCGCGGCGGTCGTGTAATAGCTGACCTCGTCGCCCTCATTCACTTTCACGTTCTCCTTGACCTTAACGCCGTTCACGCGGATATCGCCTTTTTTTAAAAGAGTACGGAAAACGAAACTGCCCTGAGGATAGGTGCAGTCCGTGAAATCTTTCAATGAAGCCGAACTCTTTACCGTAAATTTTTTCATAAAAGCCAAAGTATAAGATAAGTAAGATATGCCGCGGCGAACGCGAACGCAAGCTGCAAAGCGTTGTATTTAAGAGTGCGTTTAAAGCCAATTTCTTTGACCGACGCGGCGAACGCCGAAATGCACGCGGGACAGCACAGAAAGAACACGCAAATCGCCATTGTAGGCGCTAAACCCAGGGATATGCCCTCGGGAATGAGCAACGCTATAGTTGCCGCAACGTTTTCCTTAGCCGCAAAGCCCGTTATCGCCGCATACGCAAGCCGCCAGTCGCGCACACCCATCGGATAGAAAACAGGCGCGATAAGCTTGCTTATCCAGCCTAAAATACTTTCCTGCGGAGTGCAATAGCCGACTGTAAAGTTGAAATGCGAAAACAGCCAGCTGATAACGCAGAACGCGAAAACGTACGTCGTTATTTTAATTATAAACGATTTAACCTGAAAAAACAACTTTTTTGCGACGGCTTGAACGCGGGGAAAAGAAATAGGCGCAACTTCTGAAATCAGCCCCTCTTTATCACCCTTTACCAATGCGGAAACAATAACCGCCAGCGCCACGCCGCCGAAATACAGCGCGCATATCGCAGGGAACGGATTGGAAAACAACGGCGCCAAAAACGTGAGAAAGAGCGGCATCTTTGCACCGCACGGAATGAACGGCAATACAGCTATCGTCTTGCGCCTTGCGCTCTCCTGAGAGTATCCGCGCGTAGTTGCTATTGCCGCCGCAGTACAGCCGAAGCCCGACACGAGCGAGAACGCCGCCCTGCCCG
>CAZACR010000041.1:0-10143 GCA_964483715.1 uncultured Clostridia bacterium | reverse complement strand
ACGCAGTCCTTGCCCCACTGCTCGACCAAGCTTCCCATACGCTCGTAGAGGTATTCTCCGCTTTCGAGCTTTAAATTCTGCAATTCGCCGCTCGACGGGTTGGAAGTTTTGACGAGGACGAAAATGCCTTTGTCGTTGTTTTTGCAGTCTTCCACGAAAGGCTGAACGCCGTCTGTGCCGAGATAGCCGTTGACCGTTAGCATATCCGCGGGGAACGCTTTAATTTTTTTGCCGTTGACGTCCGTCTCGCCGAGGAACGCCGTGGAATAGCATTTTGCGGTAGAACCTATGTCGTTGCGCTTGCAGTCGGCAATTACGAACATACCCCTGCCGTGCGCATAGTTTACGGTGTAGTTGAAAGCTCGCAAGCCCTCGAAACCGTACTGCTCGTAGTAAGCAACCTGCACTTTAACTGCGGGAACGATATCGCAAACCTTGTCGATTATGTTCATATTGAACTCGACAATCGCTTCAGAAACGCCCTCGAACGTAGCCATACCTTCCTGCATTTCGTCGGGAAGATAGGAAAAGTTCGTGTCCAGCCCGACGCAGGTCGGGTTTTGCATCTGAATAATTTTGTCAATAAGTTTATCTATCATTACATTTCCCTCTCGGTTTTAACTTTCATATTTTACTTCGCCGTCTACTATCGTACAGCATACCTTGCCGTACACTTCGTAGCCGTTGAACGGCGTATTTTTGCCTTTTGAGTAGAATTTATTGCCGTCGATTACGTATTTTTCGTTCAAATCGACTATCGTGATATCCGCGACTGCGCCCTCCGCGATTTCGCCGCCTTCCAGATTAAGCACTTCCGCGGGATTTGCGGACATAAGCTTGGAAAGCTGTGCAAGCGTCATTATTCCGCTCTTTACGAGATAAGTATACGAAAGCGCGAACGACGTTTCTATTCCGCTCATACCGAACGCGGCGAGGTTGTATTCCACCTCTTTATCCTTTCTGGAGTGCGGTGCGTGGTCGGTGACTATGCAGTCGAGCGTTCCGTCCTTTAAGCCTTCGATTATTGCAAGCCTGTCAACCTCTTCTCTGACGGGGGGATTGACTTTCGTGAACGTGTCGAAATCGGTTATTATATCGTCCGTGAGAATGAAGTAGTGCGGACAGGTTTCCGCCGTTACCATAACGCCGCGCTTCTTTGCGGAGCGGATAATATCCACGCCGCTGTAAGTCGATACGTGGCAGATATGAACGGGAACACCCAGGCTTTCCGCAAGCGCAATATCACGCGCAATCATAATGTCTTCCGCCGCTCTGGGGCTGCCCTTTAGCCCAGTAAGCGTGGAGTTTTTGCCTTCGTTGACTACTCCGCCGTCCACTAAATTTATATCTTCGCAGTGGCAAAGGCATTTCAAGCCAAAGCCGCTTGCATACTCCATGCCGATGCGCATAATCTGAGAATTCATAACCGACCTGCCGTCGTCGGAAATCGCTACCGCGCCTGCGTTAGCCATTTTGCCGATGTCCGCTAAGGCTTCGCCCTTTTCGCCCCTCGTGATAGCGCCTATGGGGTTGACCTTGCACAAACCCACTTCTTTTGCGCGTGCCTGAATGTATTTTACGACTACCGCATTGTCGCACACTGGGTCGGTGTTTGGCATACAGCAAACCTGCGTAACTCCGCCCGCAACCGCGGCTTTGCTTCCGCTTTCAATATCCTCTTTACCCTCGTAACCGGGTTCGCGAAGATGAACGTGCATATCTATAATGCCTGCCAAAACCGTCTTGCCCGAAGCGTCAATGCGCTCGTATTCGGGTAATTCGGGGATATTTTGTGCAATTTTAACTATTTTGCCGTTTTCAATCAGTATATCGCTTCTTACGACGCCGTTAGGCAGAACCACGTCGCCGCCTAAAATCAATGTTTTCATAATCCGTTCACCTCTCTGTATTCGGAAAGCAGCTTAAGTACCGCCATACGCACGGAAAGTCCGCTCGTTACCTGGTCCTCTATTCTGCTCGTCTCGCCGTCGATAAGCTGGGGAGTAAGTTCTACTCCGCGGTTGACGGGTCCGGGGTGCAGCACTATTGCGTTTTCGTCCGCATATTTCATTAGGCTGTCGTTTACGCCGTAGTAGCGCGAATATTCCGAAAGCGACGGAAACAGTCCGCCCGACTGTCTTTCAAGCTGTATTCTGAGCCCCATAACCCCGTTTGCGCCCTCCACGCATTCCTCGCGTGAAGTTGCAATATGCGCGCCGAGCTCGTCAAAGCCCTTGGGAATGAGCGTTTTAGGAGCGTAAACCCAGACTTCCGCGCCCATTTTCGTAAGACCGAACAAGTTGGATTTAGCTACTCTGCTGTGTTTAATGTCGCCGAGGATTGCAATTTTCAAGCCCTTGAAATCGCCGAACGTTTCGCGTATCGTGAGCATATCCAGAAGCGCCTGCGTGGGGTGTTCGTTCATTCCGTCGCCGCCGTTTAATATCGAACAGCCTACGGTTTTTGCGAGAAGATACGGCGCACCGCCCATCGGATGGCGCATAGCTATGAAATCGGCTTTGAGCGCCTGCAGCGTTTTGCCAGTATCGATAAGCGTTTCTCCCTTCTGCACCGAGCTGGAAGAAGCGGCGATATTTATTTCCGTAGCGCCGAGATATTTGCCGGCAAGCTCGAAAGACGAGCGTGTTCTGGTGCTGTTTTCGTAGAAAAGGGTTATAAGCGTTTTGCCTTTCAGCAAGTCAAAGTTTTTCTTGCCGCCGTTGACCGCCCTCTTCATCTCTTCCGCCGTATCCAGAATTTCCGTTATTTCTTCGGCGGAAACTTCGTACAGCCCCAATAAGTCTTTACGTTTCAGCATATGTAATAAACTCCGTTTCTTTAATCAAAGTCATAAAAAAAGCGGAACACTTTGCCGGGGATAATTACTCCTTAACGGAAAGTAAATTACGGCAATTTGTCCGCTCTAATCTTTAAAATATCCGTAACGCAACCGCATAGCCTTTCTTGCGGCAACCAAACGTTTAAACACCTTGATTTTTCCTAAACCTTAATTTTTATAAAGTATATCACAAACCGCCTTGCAAAGTAAAGGAATTAAAGCCAAAAAGTTTATAAAACTTTATAAAATCTTTTGAAGTGTGAAGCCCACTTTATCGCACGAAGTCAGCACGTATTCGATACCGTTTTTAACCGTTCGGAAAGGGAAATAGCTCTCGCCGTGGATATGCCCGAAAATTACCTTGTCCACTTTGTTCTCTTCGAAAGCCTGCGTAAATAGCGTGGGCGCAAGCTTTACGCCCATAGGCGGATAATGAATTAACGCGAGCAGCGTATCGCCCTCTTTGCGCACTTTTTCCACCTGCTTAAAGCACAGCTTAAAGCGCTCCGCTTCCCTTAAATACAGCCTTTCGTCGCGCTCGGTATAGTCAGAACTTTCGGGGCAAGTCCAGCCCCTCGAACCGCAGATTACGATATTTTCAAACTTTACGCAATCGTTTTGCAGAAAGAAAAAGCTGTCGTCGGGAGCGAGCGAACGCAGCTTTGTTATGCCGTTCCACCAGTAGTCGTGATTGCCGCGGATAAAGACTTTTTTACCCTTTAATCCGCTCAAACGGCGCAAGTCGTAAACGCCCTCTTCGAGCGTCGTACCCCAGCTCGTATCGCCGCACAAAAGCACGATATCGTCGCCCTTCACCTTGCTTTCCCAGTCGGCGCAGATTTTTTCGAAGTGCCCTTCCCAGTTAGAGCCGAATATATCCATGGGCTTATCCGCAAGCCCCGAAAGATGCAAATCGCTTATAGCAAAAACGTTCATAAATTCATTATAGCACGAAATTCTACGCTAATAAAGCAATTTGTGTTTTTTGCTGAAATTTTGCTATAATTAACTTAAAATAAGCCGTTTATGTCTGACATAGTACTAAAAATAAGCTTTAAAAACATAAAAACGGGCAGTAAAACGGTTAAATTCCACTGCCCGTATTGCTTATTGATATTTTGTTAAAGCGCGTTTATCTGCACGCACCTTTTCCACCCTGCGGGTATAAAGGCAGCTCGAAGAATCCCGAGCATACTTCCTTCGAATAGTCCTGTGCGGGAGGAATTGCGCAGTAGCCGTAAGCGGGAATAAGCAGCTCCACGTCTATGGCTATTTTCAAAATTGCGGTAAGGCAAACGTTGACTAAGAAAGTGTTTCCGTCGGGATTGAACGTACCTTCCGCGCATACGGCCGAAGCTTCCGCAACCGCTCTGTAAGGCATTATTGAAGGCGCGGGAACGAACAGTAAAACGTCCTCCGCAAAGCTTACCGTAGAGCGGGCTACCCCCTCGACACCGTTAGCGTCCGCATACACTACCTCCAAGGACATAGTTACCGTCGCCTGCACTCTCGCGCAGCCGGGTTTATCGGCAAGTCTGTCTATGTTGATATTCGTAAGCGTTGTTTCGCCCGCAATCGAACGGGCGCTGATGAATGTCAGGGGATATGTAGGTTCAGTTGAAAGATCTTCAAGCGTGAGCGTGTAATTTTCCAGCTGTACCTGCTTGATACATGCGTCGAAAATTTTCTGCGCCTGAATGCACACTTTTTCGTTTAAGCCGTTTAAAGGGTTACCGTTTATCACACCCGGACATTTATCCGATTGAAAATTAGAAAAAAACGACATTTTAAACCTCCGTTAGTTTATATCGGTTTACTTCACTATATGCCCTAAGTTTGTTTTGCGTTACCGCCTTATTTTTATTACGGCAGCCAAACTTTTTTGGAAGGGTAAACGGGCGACGAAGCGTTCAGTTTTTCAAGCTTTTCCGCGCTCACCCCCTCCCTTTCCGCAATCGATAAATACGTGTCGTTCGGGAGAGCGTAACAATATCCTTTAGGCTTGGGAATTACGCAAACTATCGCACCCGTAAAAATTTCCGCATTGACGGGAAAGCCGAAAACACGCTCGATATCGCGCTTGTCTACGCCCCGCCTTATGCGAACGTATTTACCTTTTTCCAAGCAAAGCGAAAACATACGGTATATTATATGCAAAATCGACCCGTTTCGTTCATAATCGGGAAAGTTCGACTGTAAAATATTGTTGATGAAAACCAATATTTATAAATCTGCCGCTCAGGTTACAGTCTTTTCCACCGTGGAAAAACTACTGAGCTTCGTTTACAGAATCATTCTCTCCCGTTCTATCGGCGCGGAAGGTCTCGGTATTTACCAGATTTGCCTTTCGGTTTTTTCCGTATTTTTAACCGCAGCTTCGAGCGGAATACCAGTCACGGTGTCCCGACTTATCGCAAAAAGCAACGCGAGCGGAAACGCAAACGGCAAACACGCCGTGGTCAGCGCAGGTGTTTTATGCACGCTGGGCTTCACAATTCCAGTCGCTTTGATACTGTTTTTTGCAAAAAACCTGTATTCTGCGCTCTTTCCCGACCGCGACTGCCTTTATATTTTCCTCTGGCTGCTTCCGGGGCTTGTTTTAACGTCTATATACGCGGTTATGAGAGGCTCGTTCTGGGGAACTAAGCAATTTTTGCCTTACAGCCTTATAGAGCTTTTGGAAAACGCGGTTATGGTTGCCTGCGGCTGTGTGCTTATAAGCTTTGCTTCAACCCCTACGGGCGGAGCGAAAGCGGCAATTATTGCGGTTCTGATTTCCTACGTTTTCTCTTTTGCCGTTTCGATAGGCTGGTATATGTTCAGGGGCGGCAGATTCGTAAAGCCCAAAAAACAGATAAAACCCCTGCTCGCCGCATCCCTTCCCATCACGGCAATGCGCACTTCAACTTCGCTTCTCAACTCCGTTGTGGCGATGTTTTTGCCCGCTTTTTTAATGGCAATGTGCGGATATACCGATAGCGAAGCCGTCGCGCTTTACGGTATTGTGTGCGGTATGAGCGTGCCTATGCTGTTTACACCGAATTCGCTTATCGGCTCTATTGCCGTCGTCGTAGCACCCGAAATGAGCGAGAATTACTACGCTAAACGCGACGAACTGCTCAAAAAAGACGTGGAAAAGACGATAAGAGCCTCCGTATTGATTGCAACAGTACTAATCCCCGTGTTTTTCACGCTGGGGCACGACCTCGGGATATTCTTCTTTGCAAACGAGTTCAGCGGCACGGTACTTTCCCGCTTTTCGTTTATGATGCTGCCTATGTGCATCTCAATGATAACCACGACGATACTCAATTCAATGAATTACGAAGTCCGCACTCTTATCTATTTCTTCGCAGGCGCTATAAGTATGCTCGCGTGTATATTCCTGTTTACCGCAAAACTGGGTATAAACGCTTACGTCGTCGGACTTACGCTCAGTTTTATTATTACAGCCGCGCTCAATTTACAGCTTTTACACAAAAAATGCCCCGGTATAAATTACCTGGGGTACACTTTGAGAAGCTCGGTAATAAGCGGATTTGCGTGTCTGTTCGGCAGACTCGTACTCAATCTGATTTCGGGCTTTACTACGCCGTTTTCACGCATAATCATAGTCGGCGCGGCGGTTGTTCTGTTTGCGACAGCCGCGTTTTTCGGTATGGAAATGGTCACTATACGCCCCATAAAAAAGCTGTTGGCTAAACACTGATTTCGTCAGTTAATATAATCTTTTTTGGGCTTTTGCACTGTTTCTTTGAGTGTAAAAGCCTGTTTTACCGCTAAAATTATCAGAAACGCGCCGAAAAGTTTTTTAAGCATTTCTCCCGGCAGCGCCGCCATTATGAAACCGGTTAAAACCGTAGCTATTACCGCGGGAATAATGACCTTTGCCAAACCTTCGGTGCGCAGCAGTCCCTGCTTTTTATGCTCGGCAAGCGCGAAAGCCGCCATAGGCAGAAAAGATATGACGTTCGCCGCCTGCGCAAAATGCTGACCGACGCCCAGCAAAATCGTAAGCACGGGAATTAAAATCGTACCGCCACCCATACCCATACCGCCTAAGAGCCCCGCGGCAAAGCCTGCGGCAACGTAAATCAGAAAAGCCATTTAACCCAGCAGCATCCTCACGCCAGCAACGAGCATAACGGCTATAAAAGTCAACTGCACGAATAACTTGGGGAGCTTGCCCAAAAATTTAGCGCCGAGCAATCCGCCCAGTACGTTTCCTATCGAGGCGGGAACGATAACCGACAGGTCTATATAACCGTTTATTACATAAGTAATAACGCTGACCGCGCAGACGGGCGCAATGACGAAAATCGCCGTTGCGTGCGCCTCTTTTTGCTCGTATCCAAGCACGTTTGCAAGCAGCGGAACGGCTACCATTCCGCCTCCGCCGCCGAACAATCCGTTTATTCCGCCTACGGCAAGTCCGCTTAAAATCGCCCGTTTATCCCTTTTTTTCAATTAAGTACTCTCCTTTTACCGTCTGAATGCTTGCTTTATTATAAAGTTTTTGCAATTTTTCCGTAATAATGAATTTTTTTAACGTATGAATGCCCATAATCAGTTGCCAAAAATTCCGTTTTATATTAAAATAATAGGGTATATGACCGCAAACGCCGAATGACAAGAAAAACAGGCGGACAAGCGGTAAAAAAATCAATCACTAATTTTTTAAAGGTATGCTTTATGAAGTTTAAGAACAAAGCAAAATTAAAGGCTACACTGTTATCCGCGGCGGCAATCGCGACGTCATGTCTTATCGGCATGGCTTCCGCATGCACTACCACTACCGATAAAAAGGAAGAGGACGACAAGACCGTAACCAAACAGGACGTTCAACTTATTAAAAACGGTAATTTCGAGTTTTACGACGACAACGACGGACTTTATCCCATCAGCACTCCCGATAACTGGACAAGCGGCAACAGCGGCTCGTCGTCGAGCGCCATGGGCGGCGTAATAAATACGAGCAAAGACAGATGGGACTACCTCACCGACCCCGAGCTCCCCAAAACGTTGAAAGATAACAACGATTTGAATTCCGACGACGAGAACAAGAAAGATTATAACGGTGCGCTTGACGACGATATGCTTTATAAAAACACCCACGACGCGACCAAGTCGGACGCTAAGGACGAAGAAAAAGCATATATCGCAAATCCGCTTACTCATAAGTACGAATACGACGATAAAGGCGTTATGACCACCGAAACGTACGAAAAGGACGGCAAAACGTACACCGACCCCGAATACAAGAACGAGCTGGAAACTTCCGTTCTTATGCTGCACAATTACAGGTCTGCGTATTATAACGGTACGGAAACTTATTATTCTTCTTCCTCTACAATAACGCTGGAAGCGCGTACGGCGGCAAAATTCTCCGTTTGGGTAAAGACGGCTGAACTGTATTTCGACGGCTCGAAAAACGAGAGAACAAAGGTCGAGAACGAACACGGCGCTTATATTAAGATCGATACTACCGTAGGCGGAAATTCGCTCGACAATTTCTATATCAGAAATATCAACACCGAAAAGCTCAATCCCGATAACGCAAACAACGGCTGGGTACAGTACACCGTTTACGTTCAGGCAAGCAGCTTTGCTTCCACCACCGTTTCGGTTACTCTCGGCTTGGGTCAGAACGACAAATACACCGTTGAAGGATACGCTTTCTTTGACGACGCGGAAATAAAAACTTACGAAAACGCGGCGGAAATGATTGCCGAAGCGGAAGAAAACGATACCAAGGAAGGCGAAAAGTTCGGAAAGCTTGTCGAAAAATCCACGGCAAACCTGCTCTCCCCCGACGCTGAGTCGGAATTCAGAGTTGACAAGGTTACGTTTAAAACCAACGACGCCAACGGCAATATCATAGACAAAAACTTCGACCACAATTTCGCGGACAGGCATTTCTATATCGATTTGACGAGTTCCGCAGACGATAGTGCAATTACGTTCAACAGCGACTCTGTTGCCGCAGGCTTTACGGTTGAAAAGACCACGACGGGCAGATACGTCAGCTCCAAAAACACCGATAACACACTCTACGGCGTTGCGGGTTTGGATAACGGTGCGGATTACGCTTATCTTCCCGCAAACTTTACCGGAAGAAGAGTAACCGACGATATACTTGCGACAATGAGCATAAGCGGCGAAGACTGGCAGTTCAACGTTCAGGGCTCGAATGGCAGATATAACGAAATTATGACCGACGCGCTCAAAACCGCAACCTCCCTCCCCGGAGTGGAAAACGGCGAAACTACCGCTCTCGTAATGCTCAGCGCAAACGGCGCGGCGTACGAAGCGGAACTTACGAACGACGCGTTCAGGCTGGAAGCGGGCGAATACGCGCTCCTCACTTTCTGGATTAAAACTTCGGATATGGACGGAAAAACGGCGGCTACCGTAACCGTTAAGGACGCGGACGAAAAATCGGACAATTCTTCGCGCTTTACGATTGATTCCACCACCGTTGATACCGTTTCCATTAACGACAAAGAAGATATCTACAACGGTTGGGTTGAGTGCTTTATCAGAGTGGAAAATACTTCCAAGGAAGAAGCTAAGCAGTTCAAACTGTGCTTCAACTTCGGCAACACCACCATTAAAGGCACTTCGGAAACCAACTACAAAGCAGGTTGGCTGGCAGTTACCAACGCTTCCGTAATGGAACTTGACGAGGACGTTTACGGCTATACTTCCAGCGTGGGTCATTCCGCTTCTCTTACCCTTTCCGATACCGAATCTAAGTCGGGAAACAAGTTTGACAGCGAACAGGGCGACAAGAACGTTATCAAAAACGATTTGGCTATCCCTTCAAGCTATACGGGCGTAAACGGAAACAGTGCGGAAGTTATAAATCTTAAAGATAAAACCACCGAATACGACGAAACCAACAGAAACGCTTATGCGGGTCTTTTAAATAAGGAAAACCTTGAAAACTACAAATCGAACTGGTTGGCGGGCGGCTGCAAATGGTACAGCGCTATCGCCGCTCTGGAAACGGTAAACACCGACGACTTGTGGAATGAGTTTGCCGGCAAGTACTCTGTTCAGCCTTTGCTTATCGTAAACACCGTAAGAGAATTTGCCAAAAAGACTAAGGGCATATACAATTACGGTTATATCGGAAGCAATTCTTCCGTAAGCGCCAACGGCTATACCGCAGTAAGCGTCAGGGTTAAGGTAAGCGCGGGCGCAGTTGCAAACGTATACCTTGTGGACACCGACGTTTCCAGCAAGGAAGTTCTGGGCTTCTCCCTTCCCAAGTTCACGTTCTGGTATGACGACGACGGCAA
>CAZACR010000040.1:0-10465 GCA_964483715.1 uncultured Clostridia bacterium | reverse complement strand
TAGCAGGTAAAGGCCATCCACAGTATCCACTGCGTATGGCTAAGAGTATAAATTTCCCCAATATGCGCAACAACCTGACCGCAATGGAGGACGTTGTAAAATTCATTTACGACAACATTCAGTACGCGGAATTCAATACCAAGTCGGACTACTGTCACGTCTGCGGTTTCGACGGCGAGATTATAATCAACGACGACAACGAATGGGAATGCCCCGTCTGCCACAACAAGGACCAGCGCAAGATGAACGTTACGCGCCGTACCTGCGGATACTTAGGCGAAAACTTTTGGAACGTCGGCAAGACGAAAGAGATTAAATCGAGAGTATTGCACTTATAAAATAAAGTATTTTCAAGCCGCCGCGCCGTAAAGCGCGGCGGCAATTTAAACCGAGAGAGGTTTTTCAGTATGAACTACGCAACGATTAAATTTTATGATATATCAAACGGCCCGGGGGTGAGAGTTTCGCTCTACGTTTCCGGCTGCCGCAATAAATGCAAGGGCTGCTTTAATCCCGAAACGTGGGATTTTAGTTACGGCAAACCGTTTACCAAAGAGGTGGAGGATAGCATAATCGAGGGGTTGAAGCCCGACTATATTAAGGGGTTTACGCTGCTCGGCGGCGACCCGTTTGAGCCTGAAAACGCAAAAGTGCTCGCTCCGTTTATGAAAAGGCTGCGCGCAGAGTATCCCGAAAAATCCTTCTGGTGCTTTACGGGCTATAACTACGAAAGCGACTTGCTCACGGGCAAGCTCGGCGATTTCAAGGACGTTATGACTATTTTAAAAACCCTCGACGTGCTGGTGGACGGCAAGTTCGTGGAATCGTTGAAAGACTTGAATTTAAAGTTCAAAGGTTCTTCCAACCAGCGCACTATTTTGGTGCAGCAATCGCTGAAAACCGACGAGGTAGTGATCTGGGACGAGCAAAGCGTAGTATAAGGAGTTTACAATGGATAAGTACGAGATAACGGGTTCAAAAATCAAGACTATGAAAGTCGGCATAAAGAAAATCAACGACAAAGCTACGATTCCTACTTACGGCAGTGAATACGCCGCGGGCGCTGATTTGTACGCTTGTCTGGAAAGCGACGTCACGATAGAGCCGCACGCAACGGTTATGATACCTACGGGGCTTGCAATGGAATTGCCCGTGGGTTATGCAGGATTGATTTACGCGCGCAGCGGCTTGGCTTCAAAAAAAGGTCTTGCTCCCGCAAACAAGGTGGGCGTTGTGGACAGCGACTACCGCGGAGAAGTTATGGTTGCGCTCCACAACCACGGCGAAACGGCGCAGACTATTTCCCATGGGGAGCGCATTGCGCAAATGGTTATAACTCCCTATCTTGCGGCAAGCTTCGTGTTAGAGGAAGAGCTATCCTCAACAGTACGCGGCGCGGGCGGTTTCGGCTCGACGGGCACTAAGTAAAATTATGGCAAATTACTTCGGAATTGACGTGGGCGGCACGTTTATCAAGGGAATATGTGCGGACGAACGCGGAAATATCATTGCGGAAGCCAGCGTTCCCACCGGCGTTGAAGGCGGCGGTGAAGCTATTTGCGTAAATATTGCAAAGCTTGTAAAAATGCTTGAAGAGAAGTCGGGGGCAAAGGCGACGGCGGTCGGCATAGGCTGTGCGGGTATGATTGCTCAGGACGGTTCGGTCGTGTTCGCTGGCAATCTCGGTTTGAAAAATTTTCCGCTTGCGCAAAGGGTAAGCGAGCTCACAGGCGCAAGGGTAAAGGTTACCAACGACGCAAACGCCGCGGCGCTTGGAGAGGCGGTTTTCGGCGCGGGCAAAAAGTATAAGGACAGCATTTTTATTACCCTCGGCACCGGTGTTGGCGGCGGCATAATTACGGACGGTAAACTGTTCGAAGGCGGTATGGGCGTCGGCGCGGAAATCGGGCATATGGTAATCGTTCACGGCGGCAGAAAATGTACCTGCGGCAGAAAGGGCTGTTTCGAAGCATATTCTTCCGCCACGGCGCTGATTGCGGAAACGGCGCGGGCAATGCGCGAAAACCCGAACTCCGCAATGTGGAAAACTTACGATTTAAGTTCGGTCTGCGGTAAAACCGCGTTTGACTATGCGGACTGTGACGAGGCGGCAAAAAAGGTCGTGGACGAATATATCTATCACCTTGCCTGCGGCATAATAAACCTTGCAAACATATTCCGTCCGCAGGTTGTAATTCTGGGCGGAGGCGTATCCGCGCAGGGCGAAAATCTTACCGTTCCCTTGCAGGAAAGACTCGATAAAAAGATATTCGGCGGTCAGAGCTATGCGCCCGTTAAAATAGTAACGGCTACTTTGGGCAATAAGGCAGGGGCGCTCGGCGCGGCTACTTTATTTAATTAAATACGGCATATTACGGGGTTAAAGTTTAAAATTCGGCAAAAAAGCGCCTGCGGGAGTATTCGCGGGCGTTCTTTTTTAGTGTGCGCGGACATACCATATTAACTATGGCAAAGGGCAAAAAACCAAACGGAATTTTTACGGCGCTGGGAGCGGCTACGGGGCTTGGCAACGTTTTGCGCTTTCCGTCGCTGTGCGCAAACTACGGCGGAGCGTTTATCTTTGCCTATACATTGTCGCTCGTTCTGGTGTGTTTTCCGTTGCTCTGCGCCGAACTGCAACTCGGTAAAACGTTCGACGAACCGCTTGATAAAGCGTTAAAAAGCTGTTCGCCGAAACTGAGTTGGCTGGCGTACTCCGCGGCTTTAAATTCGGCTGTTGTCGCTCTTTACTACGGCGTTATATGCGCTAAACTCGGCGGTGCTTTTTTTACGTTTACAATAAACGGAGAGGCGGGCGATACGGACGGGTTTGCGCTTTTTGCTATCGGTGCGCTTTCGCTTTTTGCCGTATGGTTTGTTCTGCGCGGTAAACGTACGTATCTTTCGCGCACGGGCGTTGTTTCCGTGGTCGGCTCGCTGAGTCTTTTCGCGATTCTCGCAGTTGCGGTTTTAATCAAGGGAGGGAGTATCGCCGCGGTATTCCGCTTCAGAGCGCGCGACCTCGCTTCGGGCGGAATGTGGGCGGACGCGCTCGGTCAGGCGCTTCTCGCGCTTTCCCTCGCGGGAGGAGTGATGCCGACTTTCGCCCGTTCTTTCGGGAAAGATTTTCACGTCGCGCCCGCCGCGGCGAAAATAATCGCCGCAAACCTCGCGGGGTGTCTGCTTTCCGCAATCGCCGTGCTCGCTATATCCGTGCCGGTACCCGAGGGAGGGGGAGTAACGGTCGCGCTTACGCTCTATCCCAAAATTATAGCTTCGGCTTTTTCTCATACTGCTTTGCGCCGAATTTTCGGCGCGCTGTTTTTCGGCGTGCTGTGGCTTGTCGCGCTTCAATCCGCCTGCTCGCTTTTTTCGCCCGTGCTTGGGCTTGCGGGGGATAAGCGCCGACTGTTTGTCGTAAGCGCATTGTGTATTTCTTCGCTTATCCTTTTGCCGTTGTTCGGCGCGTGTAACGGTAGCGCAATGAGCGTCGCGGACAGAATGGCTTGCTCGGTAAACGCCGTAATTATAGCCTTTTTTGAAAGCTTTATTTTCAATTCGCCCCGTAATATGCGCCAATTAACGCGCGATTTCGGCAAAATTATACAAATTTTACTTAAATGGTTTTGCCCTGCAACTTGCGGCGCGCTCGTTCTGTTTTCGCTGTGCGGAGCAAGGTTTTCCTGCTTTCCGGCGTATGCGGTTTGCGTTGCCGTTATCGCTTTTACAGTCGTTTTTGTGCCTGTTCTGCCCTCTGCCGCAAAGGCCGTAAAACGGGTTGGTAAACGCGTTCGCGCCTTGGCAAAGTCATAATGTTTTATGACAAATGACCCGTTTTTCATTGACAAATTCCGGAGTAGGATATATAATCTTTCTGCATACTGTAAAATTTATGTAATAAATTCAAACTTGAAACTAGCTGAAATTTATGGTTGTAAATATTGCAATAATTGTTTACGCCGCGTTAGTGCTGTTATGCCTGTTGTTTTATATCCCTAAGCTTAAACAGCTTTTTTACGTAAAACACAAGCTTCCGCACAAAACGGCGGCTGATAAAAGAAAAATATCTGTCGTAGTTCCCGCCCGCGACGAAAGCGAAATTATCGGCGATTTGTTTGCTTCCATTGCGGAACAGGATTACGATAAGGATTATTTTTGCGTAAACGTCATTGTAAACTCGGTAACCGACCCTACGGTTGAAATTGCCAGAAGCTACGGTTTCAAGGTTTTCGTCGTCGAGGACCAGAAGTGCAAGGGCGACGCCCTCGACGGATATTTCAAAGCGGAGGACAAGCAGGTTTTTGCTTCCTGCGAAGCGTTCGTGATAGTGGACGCCGACGCCGTCCTCACTAAAAATTATATATCCGAACTCAATAACGCGTTGGAGTACGACGCCGATATTTTTCTTTCGCGCAAGCATATCAAAAACTTTTACGGCGAACGCCGTGACAGAACGGTTTTTTCCAACTGCTCCGCTTTAACGTACGCGCAGCTCGACGATTTGGGAAACGTTTACCGTACCGACCACAATATGCCGCTGAATATGTGCGGACAGGGAATGATGGTGCGGCGCGGGGCGATAGAGACTCTCGGCGGCTGGCCCTACCGAACGCTCACCGAAGATTACGAAATGCGTATGGACTGTTACCTTAAAGGGTTCAAATCGGTTTATTATCCGTACGCGGTTATCTGCACGGAAGAACCGCTCAGACACAGCGAAAACTTCAATAGGCGTATGCGCTGGGTTACGGGCTATTCACAGAGCGACAGACTTTACAAGAAGAAAATCAGGGCGCAGGCTAAAGCCAGAGGAAAAAAGACTGCGGGAGAGCGTGAGTATTTTTATGCGCTCGCGCCGTTGATTGCCTTTGCTGTAATAACAATTCTCGCAGTGCTTTGCGGTATAGGACTTAGCGTATACGGCGGAGTAACGCATTCATTCGGCTGGCTGTATCCTTTACTTATGCTTATAGTTATGCCGCTCGGCGTGATGTATTTGCTTCTGTTTATTTACTCGGTAATGTGCATTGTCTGTATGCGCGACGCGTTCGCGGAAATACCCGTTGCGGAAAGAATATTCACTGTGCTGATTGCTCCGCTATATATTCTGGAGTACGTTCCTATCTTTGTTGCAAGCAGGTTCAAGGCGAAATACGGCTGGGACTGGAAGCCCACAAGACATATCCGTTATAAAGGCGGATTGCACGGCAGGGCAAAGGGAGGAAAGAGAGTTGCCGAACCGCAAAATAAAGAAACGGTAGAGGAATTAAACGCATAAACAAGCGTCCGCGCTCGTAACCGAGCGCGGACGCAATTTTATTTTTCAAGATATTCGAGCGGCTTTTTGTAAGCGCTTTCGTAACAGTTCTTCCAGGCTTCTTCGGAAAGGGTGCGCATTTTATCCGCACGTTCGCGTTTAGGAAGGCTTTCGTCGGGGTATATGGCGGGGAGAACGTGTATTCTCAGCTTTTTCATATGCCCTTTTTTATTCTTGCCGAAGGTGCAGAAAACCGGCACTACGGGCACGTTGAATTTGACCGCATAAGTAAACGTGCCTTCCTTCATAGGGCGGGGCTTCTGATAGTTTACCCACATTGCGCGCTCGGCGTAGAAGTTGATAATTTTGCCTTTATCCAGCAGCCTCTGCATCTCTTTTATAAGGTTTTTGGTGGCGGTAAAGTTGGAACTGAACGGCAACATTCCGCCGTGCCGGATTACGTGTCCGCCGAAACCGCCTTTGTTGTTTTTTGCCGTCATAGTGTGGAAACTGCGGAAGTACCCTACGGCTTGCCGAACGAACAGCGTGTCCAGGAAACTTATATGGTTGCAAACGCAAATTGCGCCTTTGCCCTTGATTTCCTTTAAATTGTGCTTGCCCACGACTTTAGCGCCGTAAGCAACCTTTAAAAGTATGGGGGCGAAAAGCCGCAAGAACACGCGCCAGAAACCGTTCACAAGACATTCGGGGAACTTTTTTCTGTATGCAAAATGCTCGTCGGGCATAATCCAGTTTTCACCCGACGGTATGTATTCGTAGTCGAACTGTCTGTACGATTCGAGTACGGCTTGAATTTTTTCGTGCTTCTCACCACTCTTAAGCTGTTTTTGTTTTTCAAGCTTTCGCATATTGTAAATTATATCAAATTTACTCCGCTCTGTCAAGGGGCAGGCTCTTCCGCATTGTTTGACAAAAACCGTCGAAAATTGTATACTTTAAAGCGGGAGGTCGGGAATGAAAGCGACGCTGAAATATTTAAAACCGTATAGCCGTACGACAGCGGCGGCGCTCACTTTCAAAGTGACCGGCAGCGCTGCAGAGTTGTTTTTGCCGCTCGTTCTCGACTACGTGATAGACGAGGTCGTGCCCGTAAAAAACGTATCTCTTATGATTATTCTCGGCGCGGCTATGCTTGTTTTTTCGCTTATCGCGCTGTTCGGCAATATAATCGCCAACAGATTTGCGGCGAAAGCGGCTGGCAATATGACGCACGATTTGCGGTACGATTTATTTAAAAAGACAACGTACCTGCAATGTTCGCAGGTGGACGCGTTTACCTCGCCCTCGCTCGTTTCAAGGCTTACAAGCGATACATATTACGTGAATAATACTGTGGCGCAATCGCTGAGAATGGGCGTCCGTGCTCCCATATTGCTTGTCGGCGGTTTGGTGTTCACGTTTATTATAGACTGGCGGCTTGCCTGCGTGCTCGCGGCTTGCGTGCCGTTCGTGGCGGTTGCGGTGGCGCTTATTGCAAAGAAAAGCGTTTCGATGTATTCCGTAGTTCAGCGCGGCGGCGATAACGTCGTGCGCACTATGCAGGAGAATATTTCCGGTGTCCGCGTTATCAAAGCGCTTTCAAAAACGGACTACGAAATTCGCAAATTTCAGGCGGTGAACGCGGAGCTCACCGCAAACGAATTCAAAACTAATAAAATAACTTCGCTTACCAATCCCGTGGCAACGCTTATATTAAATATAGGTCTGGTCGGCGTAATTGCGGCGGGCGCGTGGCTATCAGCTTCGGCAGGCACGGTGCTTGCGTTCCTCACTTACTTTACGCTCATATTAAACGCAATGCTCGGCATTTCAAAAATATTCGTCAACCTCTCGCGCGGCGTGGCTTCCGCTTCGCGTATAGAAAAGGTGCTGGAAGTAAACGAGAAAATGCCCGTCATACAGACGGAGGAATGCGGCAACGGCTATGCGATGGAGTTCAGGAACGTTGACTTTTCTTATAACGGAAAGAAAAACAATCTCGAAGATATTTCTTTCGGCGTTAAAAAGGGAGAGACCGTCGGCATAATCGGCGGAACGGGCAGCGGTAAATCCACGCTTATCAACCTTTTAATGCGCTTTTACGACGTCGGAAGCGGCGAAGTGTTCGTGGACGGAAAGGACGTTCGCTCTTACGAAGAAAGCGATTTACATTGCAAGTTCGGCGCAGTATTTCAGAGTGATTTTCTGATTTCCTCGTCGGTGCGCGACAACGTTGACTTTTTCCGCTCGCTCCCCGAAGAAGATATACAGAAAGCGGTGGAGTGCGCCTGCGCCAAGGAGTTTATAGACGGACTGGAAGGCGGTATGGACTACGTCCTCGCGCAAAAGGCGGCTAATCTTTCTGGCGGTCAGAAACAGCGACTTCTCATCGCGCGCGCACTTGCCGGCAATCCCGATATACTCATTCTGGACGACAGCTCTTCCGCACTCGACTACGCGACGGACGCAAAGCTGAGAAAGGGATTGAGCGAGGGGTATTCGCACTGCACAAAGTTTATCGTGGCGCAGAGGGTGAGCGCGGTTAAACACGCCGATTTGATAATCGTCCTCGACGACGGAAAAATTGTCGGCAGAGGTACGCACGACGAACTGTATTCTTCCTGCGGGGATTACCGCAATATATGCGTTGCGCAAATGGGAGGCGACTTATGAGAGCACCCAGAACGCATATAACGGATAACCGCAGTTTTGCGGCTAAAAAGGTGGATAAAAAGTACGCGCTTCTGCGGCTTTTCAAATATTTAAAACCTTCGCTTCCGCTCTTTATTGCCGTCGTTCTCGGCAATATATTCGCCGTCGCGCTCTCGCTTTTGGGACCGTATATATGCGGCGTTGCGATAGCCGAAATCAAGACGGACGGAACGACGGACTTTTCCGCAATAACACGCTATTGCGTTATACTGCTAATCGTTTATATCGTGTCGGAAATAGTCAACTATATAACCACTATCGGTATGGCGGCGGTTGCGCGCAGAATGACAAAGAATATGCGCAACGACCTGTTTACAAAGCTCGTTAATCTGCCCGTCGGGTACTTCGACAGCAGACAGGCGGGCGACGTCATCTCCGTGCTTTCCTACGATATAGACACTGTCGGCGTATCGCTCGCAAACGATATAGTGTTGGTGCTTAAAAGCATAGTGCAGATAGTCGGCTCGCTCATAATGATGCTCGTTATCGCAGCTCCGCTCGTGCTTGTGTTTGCCGTAACCATTCCGCTTTCGCTGTTGACAACGCGGTACATAGCGAAAAAGGTGCACCCACTATTTAGAAAGCGTTCGGCAAAGCTGGGTGAGATGAACGGCTTCGGCGAGGAGATGCTCGCGGGGCAGAAAACCACTAAGGCGTACAACCGAGAGGAAGAGATTTTGTCGCAGTTTGAGCAAAGGAATGCGGAGGCGGCGGAAGCCTACACAAAGGCGGAATATAACGGCACGATATCAGGACCTACCGTAAACTTTATCAATAATCTTTCGCTCACGCTTATCAGCACGTTAGGCGCGCTTATGTTCGCTTTCGGCTGGGGCGGAATAGGGGTCAGCCAAATCTCTTCGTTCGTGCTGTATTCGCGCAAATTCTCGGGACCTATAAACGAAATCGCAAACGTAATCGGCGAGTTCCAGTCTGCTATCGCCGCGGCGGAAAGGGTGTTCCGCGTGCTCGACGAAGAGGACGAGGGCTTGCACGATAAAAACATCAAAGAGCTTGACCGCGTCCAAGGCAACGTCAGCATAGAAAACGTTTCGTTCGGATATATCCCCGACCGAACGGTAATAAAAGACTTTAATTTAACGGCAAACAAGGGCGATCTGATAGCAATCGTCGGGCACACCGGTGCGGGCAAAACGACGGTTATCAACCTTTTAATGCGCTTTTACGACGCGGAAAAGGGCGTTATCAAAATCGACGGAAACGATATTTGCGAAGTCACGCGTTCTTCCTTGCGAAAAGCGTTCACTATGGTTTTGCAGGACACCTGGCTGTTTGCGGGCACGGTGTATGAAAATATTGCATACGGGTGTGAGAACGCGACGAGGGAACGCGTGGAGGAGGTTTGCAAAGCCGCAAAAATTCACTCGTTCATAACCTGCTTGCCGCAGGGGTACGACACGTATTTAACGGATAACGCCGTCAATATTTCCAAGGGGCAGAAACAGCTTTTAACGATAGCGCGCGCAATGCTCTCCGATTCGCCTATGCTGATTTTAGACGAGGCGACTTCCAACGTGGACACGCGCACCGAGCAGATAATTCAGTCGGCTATGACGACGCTTATGGAAGGACGAACGTGCTTTGTTATCGCGCACAGGCTTTCCACGATTAAGGACGCGGACAACATTCTGGTAATGGAAGAGGGCAACGTCGTGGAGCAGGGCACGCACGAAAGCTTAATGGCGGCAGGCGGCGTTTACGCAAAACTGTACGCTTCTCAATTCGAAAGTTATTAAAAAAGAGGTGCGCTCTTCCGAGCGCACCTCTTTTTATTTTCTTTATTTTATTCCTTAGGTAAAGACTGCAAATATTCGTGCATTGCGTAAGCTACGCGCTTGCTCTGCTCCGCGGCTTCGACAACCGTCTTTGCACCCTTGACGACGTCGCCGCTGGCGAATACGCCTGCGCGCGTGGTTTCGCCGTTTTCGGCAATCTTGGCAAGTCCTCTTTCGTTGACTTCCAAGCCCTTGGTCTGGGTCAAAATCATATTGGACGGGCGCTGCGAAATGCAAATCATAACGCTGTCCGCTTTGATAAGGGTAGGGGTATCCGAAGTGGATATAATCTTGTGGTCTTCGTCGCATACGGTGTCGACAAACATAACGCCTTCGTCTGTAATTTCCACGGGCTGTTTGTTATAAATGAACTCTGCACCCTCGTATTCAGCGTATTCTTTTTCTTCGTCGCTCGCGCTGTAATTGTCCGTACGCACTGTGATTTTAACGTCTTTAACGCCCATTCTCAGCGCCGTGCGCGCCACGTCCATAGCAACGTTGCCAGCGCCGATAATAACCATCGACTTGCCGAGCAGTTCACGGTACGCGTCGGGCTTTTCGAGGAAGTGAACGCCGTAGTGCACGTGCCCCAGCGTTTCGCCTTTTATATTGAGCGCGATAGGCCACGTTACGCCCGTGCCTATTGAAATCGCCTTGAAGCCGTCGCGGAACAGCTCTTCCACGCCGAACGCCTTGCCGA
>CAZACR010000039.1:0-10725 GCA_964483715.1 uncultured Clostridia bacterium | reverse complement strand
TGGATAGAGGATGAAGGCGGCAGAATTTTAAGGCAGGTTGCTGGCAAAGCGGCTTACTCCGCTACGCTTGTTAAATACGCCGAACTCGTCTGCAAAAGACCCTGCGGTCAGGGCGTTATAAAGCTGACTGCGTAAGGAGGGGATATGAAGGTTAAGGACGTTATATGCGAAGCTTTAAGGCTGGTAGGCAGAGACGACGCCGCCGACGCGATAAGCGGAAACAATGCGCTTACCGATGAAGTTTCCCGTTTGAAGCGTGCCTGCCTTACCTATCTTAACGCGGTACTGGACGAGCTGGCGCGCGGGTATTTTCCCCTTGTCATGAGTGAAGAAATATACGCGTTCAAAGGAATTTTTCCGTTTAAAAATTTAGCCCACAAACCGATTGAAATTAAGCGCGTCACGGCGTACGATAAGGACGTTAACTGGCAGATATCCCCCGACTATTTGCACGTAGCGACGGAAGAGGTAACCGTTTACTACTCTTATACTCCCGACGCGCTGACGGAAGAGGACGAGTTTTCCTATCCCGATTTTGCCGTGAGTGAAAGGCTGGTCGAATACGGTATTGCCGCGGAATTTTTCCTTGTGCTCGGCGACGCGTCGGGTTCGGCGGCGTGGGAAAATAAATACCGCAACGAAATAGAAAATCTGCTTTCGCACAGCACTGTAAAGGGGCGCATACCGCCGAGGAGGTGGATATGAGATTACGGCGCGCGTACAGGCGGGCAAATCTGAAAACCTCATTCGAGAAGCTTAAAATAATCGGAAGCGGTAAAGACTACTGCGAATTCTGTCAGGGATATTACGTAAAGGGCGACAAGCTGAAAACCTCACGCCAGTTTATGCAGTACAATACCCAGGCGAGTATTAAAAATCTTGCGTTCGTCCGCTATTTTGCAAATATCGATTCTACGGTTGCTACGACTACCTCGGGGGAGATTTACCGCTGGACTGCGGCTTCCGCCGGCAATCCGTTCACTTATTCCGGACTTATTGGCAATTTATATCCTTCCGCCGTGGCGTGTTACCATAAAGGCAATCCCGTGGTCGCCATAGTAAGCGGAACGCGAATTGTGTTCATGCAATATAACGTTTACCAAATCTACCAGATAAGTTATTCGGTGCGCGGCGCGGCGTATCACAAGGGCAGACTGTTTGCGGTAGACAACACCAAAAACTGTATCAGGTGGTCGGGGACGGATTTGTCGGACTGGACAGAGAGTGTCGACGGTGGGGGGTATCTCTATCTAGACCCGAAGCGGGGGAATATTTTCAACGTTTTGGAGTTCGGGGAAAATCTTATCGCTTTCAGGGAATACGGGCTGGACATACTCAAAGCATTCGGTGACCCCAGACATTTTACCGTTGTTTCGGCGGGAGAAAAGCTGACGACCGAAAAGCTTACGGCGAATACGTGTGTGGAGTGCGGAGGAAAGCTTTACTTCGCTTCGACGAACAATATATACTGCTATAACGGCGAAAATATAGAAAAAATCGAATTGCCCGATTATATGCAGGCAAGCTTTTACAGCAACGGACGAAGCGAAGATTGCAGATACGTGTTCTTCTACTGCACGCCGAAAAACAGCAGTACACCTTGTCAGTTCGAACTGGACACGGTTACGGGCGAGTGTGCGTTTTTTGCTCCCGAAATTCCGTTTTTATGGAAGCGCTATGACGTTTACTACGGTTGGAAAAGCAATAAAGTTTATATACAGCACCAGCTCACGGGTTACGATATGCAGTGCATATGGCGTACGGGTAAGATTGACGTGGGTACGGCAGGCGTAAAAACGCTTAAAAGTATTTACATCGACGCAAAGAACGTTGCCTATGTTAACGTGATTGCGGACGGCGTTAAACGCGAGCTGTCAGGGCGCGGGCGCATTCCCGTCGGATTGAGCGGCAGAGAGTTCGTTTTCGAACTGAACGGAAAGAATGAAACGGAGCTGCTCGAAGCGGAATGGGAGGTGAGAGCGTGACTTTCGATATATTGGATATTTCCGAAGGGGAAGCGGAAAACCTCGAAACCGTTCAGCTTAAGCTTTTAAGAACGGCGCAGCAAAAAAAGAACGAGCTCTTGCATAAGCTGGAAACGCAGCTTAAGGAGTATAAGCTATTGTTGCACGCAAACGGCGCTTTCCAATCTTCGCTTTACACGTATTTTGAAAAAGATATGAAGGCGGAATACAACAGGCAGATAGAAGTGCTCAAAGAACAGCTCATTTTCAATATGAGCCTTAAAGAACCCACGCACGACGGCGAAACGGGCGACAACGGAAACGATACGTCGGGATATCTCGTCGATTACGAACTTTCCTACATAGAGCGCTATATTCAGGTAAGGGATTACTATATGGCAATTGAAAACCCTGCCGAAAGGCTTGCGCTGTACGCGGCGGACGAGGTCGCAGTCAGATATCTGGGAACTTACTATAATACGCTTTACAATCATTTCCTACAGTTTACGGAAAGTTGATAATAAGCTGCAATTAAAAGGGCGCGGACGGCTTTTGCCGTCCGCGCTTGATTAATATTTGCTCGTAAGATATTCTATATAGTCAGCCGCTTTTTCACGCTGCCTGGCAGTTAATTTGGAATAGAGCGAAAGCCAGTTCTTTTCGCCTTCGGTAAGTTCGCGCATCACGTTTACGTTGCCGAGTTCGTCTTCGCGCTCCAAAAGATAATCGCACGTTACTTCGAATTCGTCCGCAAGTGCGCATATGAATTTTGCGGAAGGCTCTACGCTCCCGTTTTCCCAGAAATTCACGGCTTTAGGGCTCGCCCCTATTTTCTTTGCGAGTGCGCGCTGGCTCATTCCGCGCTCCTGCCTGAGTTGGGTTATTCTGTTCATATCCTCACCTCTTTTTATGTTGGGAAAGTTTTTACTTATTATGTAAAAATTTACGCAATAATGCTTGACATTTACCTTTGTTACACATACAATTAAGTCAACGTGTAAAATATTACACACGAAAAAAAGGAGAAAAAACAAATGAAAAAGTTTATTGCGGCTGTGGTCAGCGCGCTTGCGGCGCTGGCGTTGTGTATCTGTCTTGCGGCGTGCTCGTCGGGTGTTGCGGGAACTTATAAGTTCAGCTCTATGAAAGTGGAGAACGGTTCTACGACTGTCGAAATCAAGGTCGGCGAAAAATATATGGGTGTTATTGTGCTTGACGAGGACAGCTTTGTGCTTACTATGAATGATGACAATACGTGGGAAATGAAGACAACCGTGGGTATGAACGCTACCCAGACGGGTACTTGGGAAGAAAAAGAAGGTAAGTATTATCTTTCCGCTAAAGACGAAACCGATGTTCTTGAAGCTACTCTCGACGGAAAAACGATTACGCTGAGTATGGACGGGACGACGGTAATTCTGAAAAAATAAACGGGCACAGAATTTTTTACTGGCGCGGACGGCTATTTTGCCGTCCGCGCTTATCTTTTAAGCCGTATAATCGCTTTACTTTTTTGAACCGATAATTTATAATTATCCGTATGAAGATAGCATCCGATTGGAAAGACTACCGCATAATCGCGACGGGCGAGGGTATGAAGCTCGAAAAGTGGGGCAACGTTACCCTGCTCCGTCCCGACCCGCAGGTTATCTGGAAGAACGAAAAAAACTTATATTCCCACCCCGATATCAACGCGGTTTACCACCGCAGCGAAAGGGGCGGAGGCGGCTGGCAGATAAAAAAGCCGTTTCCTCCGCAGTGGACTATAAGCTACGGCGATTTGAAATTTTACATTAAACCCACGGGCTTTAAACACACGGGGCTCTTCCCCGAACAGGCGGTAAACTGGAACGCGATGCGCGCGCTTATCGAAAAAGCCAAAGCCGAAAATCCCGATAAACCTATAAAGATACTGAATCTTTTCGCCTATACGGGCGGCGCGACTGTCGCCTGCGCCAAGTCGGGCGCGGAGGTTACGCACGTTGACGCGGCTAAAGCTATGGTCGAACGGGCGGGCGAAAACGCGCGGCTTTCGGGCATAAACAGCGGTATACGCTACATAGTGGACGACTGCGCAAAATTCGTGGCGCGTGAAATACGCAGGGGAAACAAATACGACGCAATCATTATGGACCCGCCCAGCTACGGCAGAGGTCCGAACGGCGAAACGTGGAAAATAGAGGACGGACTGTTCGACTTTGTAAATTCCTGCGTCAAGGTGCTTGCCGATAAACCGCTTTTTTTTCTTATCAACAGCTACACCACGGGGCTACAGCCGTGCGTGCTCAACAACGTACTTACGCTTGCGCTCAAAGGGTTCGAGGGAGAAGTTTCCTCTTACGAAGTAGGGTTGGCAACAGACGAAGGTATTCCGCTTCCCTGCGGCTGCAGCGGCTTATTTGTCGGAAAGAGATAATACGGAGATACGATATGAAAAATTCACAACTTGAAAATCCCGTAATAGTGTACGAAGATAACCACGTAATCGTGGTTTTAAAGCCTCAGATGGTTGCTTGCTGCCCAGACGAAAGCGGTGACGACAACCTTTTCGACAGCGTAAAGAGGTACATCAAAGATACGTATAATAAGACGGGCAACGTCTTTTTGGGACTCGTTCACAGGCTGGACAGACCGACGGGCGGCGTTATGGTTTACGCAAAGACTTCCAAGGCGGCGGCTAGGCTTTCCGAACAGATGAAAAACGGCGGTTTCGAAAAGCGCTATCTGTGCGTATTGAACGGCGTGCCCGCTAACAAGAAGGCAACGCTCGAAAACTATCTGAGAAAAAACTCGGTCAACAACACCGTTTACGTGTGCACGCAGACCGAGGAGGGTGCGAAGTTCGCTTCCCTCGATTACGAAGTAAGGGAAGAAAGGGACGGGCTTGCGCTTGCGGAAGTCAACCTGCATACGGGCAGAACGCACCAGATACGCGTGCAGATGGCTTCCATAAACTGTCCGCTTTACGGCGATATGCGCTACGGCGGCGACAAGGCGGTTAAAGGCAAACTGGCGCTGTGGGCGTATTCGCTGCGGTTCACACATCCCACCACGGGCGAGAAAATGCGCTTTGAGATAGAGCCGCCCAAAGACAGCGACGTGTGGAAGTTGTTCAAAATCGAAGTTTAAAATACCGTATAAAAACTGTTTTTATTATAATAGAGTGTATTTGCGTGAGCAAAAGTTATTGACAAAAGGCGCGCAGTTATAGTAAAATCAGTGTGTTATACAAAAATTACGTAAAGGTTTATCCGTTATGAAGAAAAAATATAAAGTATCTTTAATTGCATTGTTTGCGGCGCTTTTGTCGGCGGTACTCATTGCGGTGTATCTGCTCACCTCGGGTTCGGCTTCCGTTTACGCTGCCGACCGCTACGTTACGGTAGACGGTTCAAACGTTTTCTACACCTCGATAAGAGGCGCGTCTGTCACCGCGGGTAAGGAAACGACGAAGGGTGCGGACGATATGGACGAGGACCATTATTACACCTTGTTCAAAATCGGCAAGGACGAAACGGTTGCGTACCGCAAATCTCTCGCTTACAAGTGGATTACTGGCGAGAAGGACGACAAGGACAATCTTACGGGCGTTTACAGTGAGAAGTTCTTCAATATGGAAATAGGCTTCGACAATCTCAGCTTCAAGAGATATATTATCGAGTTCCAGTCCCAGCAGTATCTGATGACGGAAGACAAGATTACGAAGAATTACCTCGTGTTTACTCCGCAGGAAAACAATACGGTGGAAATTGCCGCGGTGCAGTCGTTAGATGCCGAAATAGATAATCCCGTAACCTGTTCGGCTGAGGACAAAATCAAGATTTCTTTTGATGGTTTCAATGAAGGCAAAGTTACCGTTTCTATCAATGGTGTTGGCGAAGTATTTTTCAAGAACGTTTACGAACCCTATGCTTCTTACGTATCGTCGGGTGATTATGCGGTTACGCCTCTGACTTTCAGTGCTGAGTTCGAAGAGAACGCTCAGCCCGCGGAAGGTGCGGACGAGCTTACGGCAGATATGAAGCTGTACTCGCTCAACGGACAGTCGTTCGAGCTGTTTGCGCACGATACCGACGGCGTTTACAACGACGTCAGGGATAACGCGCCTCCCGTAATGTGCTTTACGAAAACTCCTTCCTACGTTGAATTCGGCAAAAAGCTCGATTTCAGCTATCAGGTAATAGACGTGCTTGCAACTTCGCCCCGTTCCACGGCTAACTTCTACGTGCTGACGGGCGACCAGTACGGCGCAACCGATTTCGATTACTCCAAAACAGATTACGACAGCAGTTCTTCTTCCGACGAAAGCGACGATGAAGACAACAAAACCGAATATAAAAATCCTTTTACTGTGGCTTCTTCCACCTCCGATATAAGAATAATAAGAGACGATAAAACTTTCGTTCCCGCTAGGTATCTCGAAGGCGGCAGCGCGTATTCTGACGATTACACAGTTTACGGCTTGATTAAAATTTATTATGAAATTTCCGACGTAACGGGTTCTTCCGCAAAGACGGACAAGGTTTTCGTTGACTGGTACGCAAAAGACGACGCGCTTGTGGATATTTATTCCGCAGAATACAAGAACGTTGCGGGCAAGAGTGAAAAATTCCTTAAAATTATCGACGGCAAGAGCGGCGTAACCTATGCGGCTGGCGAGGACGCGACGTACGGAGAGTACAAGCATACGATTGAAGATTTGACTACGTCCTATCAGCAAAAGATAAACGATGCGATAAAGGATTTGGAAGACGGTAAGCTCTATGCGGGCGGCGACAATAAATTCTATCTCCCCGCGTTCGACCTGCTTTTCGGTGACGAATATTCCCGGTTGCAGGACTACAAATATTCCATATATTATAGTGCAAAGACGACGGGCTCTAACACTTCGCTCGATTACAACAAGCTTTCCATTGCGTTAAGCGAAGCGGACGTAACTTACAGATTTACCGTTTATATCACCGATTCGTTCGGCAATCCCATGAGATATCCCGACAAGAACGGCGAGTGGCAGGAAATTACAACAAACGATATCTGGGACGAAGATTATGCGGATTTGCTTCCGTTCTTCGAATTCCCCGTATACTATAAGGAAGCTACCGCGAAGAACCCCGAAAGCCATTCCGTTGCGTACGTAGGCACGAACTACAGCGGCGTATCCTTCGATATCAAGGGCGTTTCCGGCACGTATACTACAAAGTATAACCTTTATATATTCGACAGAAACGCGGCGTACAACGAACTCGGTTTGGATATGACCTATGCGGAATTTGTTGAAAAGTTCGATAATAATAAACTGTTCGAAGACGCAACATACAGAAAGTATTTCACGACGGTTAAACCTGCTAACGAATTGCAGGAAACGGACGAAAACTACGAGCTTTTCAAGGCGATAAACTGGAACGCGACAAACGTCAGCTTTGTTCCTCAGAGCGCCGAGGAGTTCTATATAGTAAGGCTATCCCTTACGGATAACCGCTCGCAGACGACCACCAACAACTTCGTTGCGGTTGCGGCTTCCATACAGGCTAACTCGCTTAAAGGCGAAAGCGACTGGGTTCAGAACAACATTGCGGCTATCGTGCTTTTATCCGTTGCGGGCGTTCTGTTCATAGCGTTTATAGTTCTGCTTGTCGTTAAACCCAAGGATAAGGGCGATATCGACGAGATTTACGAAAACGACGTAAAGGCTAAAAAGAATAAAAAGAAATAAGTTTAATTGACTTTGTTAAGAGCATTGCTTTAAATCGGCAATGCTCTTAAATTGTTTTTTTATATGAGATATTGACAAATACATAACCGTATGGTATAATATGAAAGTAGAATTGGTCGTATTATAGTTTAATATGACTTTTTAGCGTTTATTTAATAGACAAAAAATTAAGATAAGGGTAGAAAAGCTTGATGGAATACCATGACTATCTGAAACAATTCGAATATTTTAAAGATAGAGATTTGCGTTACCGTTTCGATTCTCTTACAAAAGTGCTTGACAGACAGACTATGATTGACTACATTACGTGGTTGACGGCTAATAAAAAAGAGTTCAGTCTGTTCCTTGTTGACGTGGATAACTTTAAAAACGTTAACGATACTTACGGACACCCTGTCGGCGATATTGTGCTTACACAGACGGCGGAATATCTCGTCAAAAATGCGTATGGTAAAGGCGTTGTTGCCAGATACGGCGGCGACGAGTTTATGATGGTGTTCGACGGCGTCGTAGAGTACGAAGAGGTCTGGAAATACGGCCACGAAATCGATACCAACATCGGCGGCTTGGTGTTTAAGGGTACGCCTAATCTTACGATAACGGTTTCTATGGGTATTTCGCGTTCGCCTTTGGATGCGGCAACCTACGAGGACCTTCTCACGGTTTCCGACAAGGCGCTTTACCGCGCCAAGACGAAGGGCAGAAACTGCTTTATAATTTATCTTCCCGAAAAGCACGCTAATATTTCCCTTATAAAAGAACGTGAAAAGAAGCTGACGAGTATGCAGCACGTCTTCAACGTTTTCAGCAGTCTTACCGCTAACGGTGAAGATATAGGTACGGCAATTACGACTCTTTTCCGCAGCTGGGTTTCGCATTTTATGTACGACCATATTTGCATAGAAACGAAAAATGGAATGAATTTCAGCGTTTCTCATTTTCTTGCAAGAAAGTTCGATTTTTCACATATAGATTATAACCTGATAAACAGCCATATAAATCCTATCGGCTATATCAGCTTGAACTATACGAGCACGCTTAACGCGAATGCGTTCCAGGACCTTGCAAAGGCGTTAAAGAATCAGGAGATAAGCTCCACGCTTTATTGCAAGATTTCCGCATACGGTAACGATTACGGCTTTATAAGAATTGATACGGCGAGCACGATTCGTATATGGCAGAATAACGAAATTTCTATCGTGATGGCTGCCGCTAACGCGATAGGATTGCTTCTGTACTATCAGAACAAGAAACTCGAAGATTTGCCGCAGACCGAACATATAAAAGTCGGCGAAGAAGAGTAAGTTAATTTTTAAAATAAATGTTTCGGCGGTTGCCCGTGAGGGCAGCCGCCTATTTTTTTGTTAAGCGCAAAAAATAAATTTTGTGTGGAAAATTGTGCCTGCACTTGATTTTTTATACAATATATGGTATAATTATATTTGGCGGCGTGCGCAAAGCAACGCACGGTAAAAAACAGTATACAGGAAAGATTATAATGGCAGAAAAGAGCTACAACGCAGACGACCTTAAAGTCCTTGAGGGGCTGGAAGCGGTCAGGGTGCGCCCCGGTATGTACATAGGCAGTACGGGCGTAAAGGGCTTGCACCACATACTTTGGGAAATCGTGGATAACTCGATTGACGAAGCGGCTAACGGCTATGCGGACGAAATCACCGTAACGTTGCACGCAGACGGTTCGGCTTCCGTCGATGATAACGGCAGAGGTATGCCCACCGATAAAAACACCAAAACGGGTATGTCGGGCGTAGAACTTATTTTTACGAAATTACACGCGGGCGGAAAATTCGACAGCGGCAACTACGCGTTTTCGGGCGGTTTGCACGGCGTAGGCGCTTCTGTTACGAACGCGCTTTCCAAGTGGGTTAATGTGGAAGTATACCGCGGTACGGTTTTTAAAATGAGCTTTACTTCTACCTACGATAAAGCTAATAAAAAATGGCTGTGCGGTATTCCCACCGCGCCCCTTTTAAATACCCGTCAGAAAACGGACAGAAAGGGTACTCTCGTGCATTTTATGCCCGACGAAGCCGTTTTCGAAACGGTGGAATGGCACCACGACATAGTTCTTAAACGCCTTAAAGACCTCGCGTTCCTCAACAAAGGCGTCAAAATCAATTTCATCGACGAGCGGCAGCTTTACAGAATCGAAGAGGTTGAAAACGAGGACGGGGAAATCGTAAGCACAAAAGTCGCTCTGCCTAAAAAAGAGCCGGTAACGTTCAAGTACGACGGCGGACTTAAAGACTTTGTAAACTACTTGAACGACGGTAAAAGCGCGTTATATAGCCAGCCGCTGTATTATTCCGCGGTAAAGGATATTCACGTTAAGGGCGCGCCCGCAGGCAAGATTAAGATAGAATTTGCGCTCTCGCACACGAAGGACGACGAGGAGAATTTATATTCTTTCGTAAACAATATTTCAACTGTTGAGGGCGGCTACCACGAAGTTGGCTTCCACAACGGACTGCTTAAAGCCGTAAACGACTACGCGCGTTCTAACGGCGTTTTGAAAGCGAAAGAGCCGTCGTTTGTCGTGGACGATATCAAAGAAGGGCTTACCGCCGTGCTCACCGTTCAGATGAATAACGTGGAGTTCGAGGGGCAGACCAAGACTAAGCTGGGCAACCCCGAAGCGAAAGTACCCGTCGAACAGGCGGTTATAGAGGGCTTGACGCAGCTGATGAATACGCGCGGCAACAAGGCGACGTTCGATGAAATCGCAAAGAAAGCCAAGTTCGCCGCAGACGACAGAATTAAACACCGCGCAGAGCGCGACGTGGCGAAAGCAGCGTCGTCCAGCGACGGATTGAACCTTATAGGCAAGCTGGCGCCCTGCTCGGGAAAGAACCCCGATATGAACGAACTGTTTATAGTCGAGGGCGATTCGGCAGGCGGTACGGCTAAACAGGCGAGGGTAAGGCAGTATCAATCCATTCTGCCCCTGCGCGGAAAACCTTTAAACGTGCAGAAAAAGACGGCGTTGCAGGCTTTGCAGAACGAGGAAATAAAAACGCTTGTATCCGC